>JAIPAJ010000027.1 GCA_021740125.1 Leadbetterella sp.
GTATCCGTGGTCGTGATAACAAAAGATTATACCATTGTCTGCCAACACTTTGCCACCGGCATTAAAAACCTCCACGGCTTTCTTGGTGTCTTCCAATGTAAAATCATTGCCTTTGTGTGGTATCCACGCACACATCACATATTTTGCTCCTAGAGCCTTGGCTTTGTCGGCCACTGCTTGCGGATTTTTCTGTAATTCTTCAAAACTACAGCCTGTAGAAGGAATACTGATTCCTCGGTCGTTGCACATTTTTTTAAATTCCTCCGCAGTTTGGCCTTTTTGTGGGCCACCTTCTAGCTCGGTAAAACCCATTTTCTGAATGATGTCCAATGTCTGTTCCACTCCTTTCGGGAAGTGATTACGAAATGTATAGGCTTGTACACCAAGCGGATAAGTGTACAATTTTTTCTGGGCGAAACCTGAAAAAGCCGCACATACTAAAGAAATAAGAAAGATTTTTGTTTTCATAATTATTTAAAAGGTTGAATACCGAATAAATATAGAGCTTTTTTGTTTTCCATTCAAATATCCTAATATAAACTACTAAAAATTGACCTGCCTTTTTGAATTTTTAAGTAAAACCCACAATGTTTTTATCTCATCTAATTATTTCTTAGTTTAGTCTTTTCATATCCATGGTATAAACCTTAACCCATCATTAAATGAATAAAACAATACTATTCTTGATTTGTACACTATTTTTTGGCATTTGTATTGCCCAAAAAAGCACTCAAAAACCCAATTTTATTGTCATTTTCACCGATGACCAAGGATATGGTGATTTGGGCTGTTATGGACATCCAACCATTAAAACGCCCAATCTGGATAAAATGGCTTCGGAAGGTCAAAGATGGACCAACTTTTATTCAGCTGCCAATGTTTGCACGCCTTCTCGTGCGGCTTTATTAACCGGTAGGCTTCCAGTCAGAAACGGCATGGAGAGTAACCAAAGAAGGGTGCTTTTTCCTGACTCTGATGGAGGCCTGCCCGCCTCTGAGTTAACAATAGCGGAAATGCTAAAAACCGCAAACTATGCAACAGGTATGGTTGGCAAATGGCATTTGGGCCATTTACCACAATATTTGCCTACCAAAAACGGATTTGATACTTACCTAGGCATACCCTATTCCAACGACATGGATAGAGCCTCAGGCTTGTCTAGCGATGAATTTTTTAGTCCGGAGACTAAAAATTACAAGGTGCCTTTGATTAAAAACGAAAAAGAAATTGAAAGACCTACTGACCAAACCACCATTACGAAACGATATACCGAGGAATCAATAAGATTTATAAAAGAAAATAAAAACAAGCCTTTTTTCTTATATATGGCTCATTCTATGCCACATATACCTTTGTTTTCTTCTAAGGAATTTGAAGGTAAAAGCGAAAGGGGGATTTATGGTGATGTGATTGAAGAAATAGATTGGAGTGTTGGCGAAATTTTAAAAACTCTTAAAAGTCAAAATTTAGATAAGAATACTTATGTAATCTTTACTTCTGACAATGGCCCTTGGAAAAGATTCAATGAGCATGGCGGTTCTGCAGGTCCATTATTTGGTGGAAAAGGCACTTGCTACGAGGGAGGTATGCGTGTGCCTTTTTTGGTTTGGTCGCCTCAAAATATTAAACATGACGTAATTTCGAATATTGGAAGTACCCTAGACATGCTTCCGAGCATTTGCCGACTTGCAGGAATTTCTGTTCCAAACGATAGAACTCTTGATGGCTATGATCTTTCGGAGGTTTGGAAAAATAAAAAAATAAGTCCTAGAAACGAAATGTTTTATTACCACGGCACGAAACTTTTTGCAGTAAGGAAAGGGTCTTATAAGTTATATTTTTTGAAAAACACCCCAGATGGATATCCCGAAAAAATTGAAATATTAGAGAAGCCTCAACTTTTTAATCTCTCTATGGACCCCTCTGAAAGATTTGAAATATCCGAAAAGCATCCAGAGGTAATAGCTGATATAAATAAATTGATTGAAGATCATAAATCAAAAATGGTGTTTGGTCCAAATAATTTGGAAAAGCGAATTGCAAAGTGATTTATGAGTTAGAGTTTTTTCTCTGGAAAAATTTAAACTAATTTTGACGAAAACGCTGGAGAATGCTCATAGACAACCACGGACGTCCTATAAACTATCTTCGATTGGCAGTGACCGACCGATGCAATCTCCGTTGTTTCTATTGTATGCCACACGAGGGCATTGATTTTCTGCCCAAAACGCATTTGTTGAGCTTTGAAGAAATGCTCAGACTGATAGAAATTTTAGCTGAAATGGGCATTTCTAAAGTAAGAATTACTGGCGGAGAGCCTTTTGTGCGTAAAGAATTGATGGCCTTTCTTTGGAAAATCTCAGAGATTGAAGGCATTCAAAAAATCAACCTGACGACAAACGGTGTGCTTACCGCTCCCTACATTCCTGAGCTTAAACAATTGGGTATTTCGTCCATCAATCTCAGTTTGGATTCCTTGGACAGAAAACGGTTTTTTGAAATGACTCGCCGAGACGAGCTACCGAATGTGTTGAAGACCTTTGACACCATTCTTGAAAACGATATTCCATTGAAAATCAACTCGGTGATGATGGCAGGCAAGAATGAAGAGGATATTTTTAGTTTGGTAGATTTAGCCAAAAAACACCCTATTTGCGTACGATTTATAGAAGAAATGCCATTCAACGGCGAAGGCATTAAGCCTGAATATTTTATGTCGTATACCAAAATCATAGAAACTATAAAATCCAAATATCCATCACTTTATAAAATTGCTGACGAAGCCAACTCTACCTCCTATAACTACAAAATTCAGGATTTTGCTGGCAGTATTGGTGTCATTGCAGCTTTTAGTCGCACGTTTTGTGGTACTTGCAACCGCCTCAGAATCACGCCAACGGGTGATTTTAAAACTTGTCTTTACGACGATGGCAAAATGAACCTCCGTGACATGCTCAGAGCAGGACTTAGCAACGAAGACCTCAAAGAAAAACTTCAAGAATCTATATTGCTTAGAGCCAAAGACGGTTTCGAAGCTGAAAAAGCCAGAAAAACTTCTGTTTCCGAAAGTATGACCACAATTGGTGGATAGTTTTTTCATTTAATGCAACGTTCTGCCAAATTCTTCCATCTTTCTCAAAAGTTAAAAAAAGCTAAACCATTGACCGTTTAACCTTTTTTAAAAGATTGGAAAAGCCCAGTTTGCTACTTTTGCGAGCTATTACTCTAAAAGTCATTACATTTTGAAAAAGCTATTCATTATTCTACTATGTGTAGGCGGTTCCGTCTTTGCCCAAACCACTGTTAAAAATATTCCGGCCAAACGAACAACTCAAAGGGTTGTAATTGATGGTAAAATTGACGAAGCCGCCTGGAAAGATGCTGCAAAATTTGATGAATTGATTGAGTTTAGACCGACTTTTGGCCGAAAAGAAGCCGAGGGGAATCAAACGGAGGCTTATCTGATGTATGACGATGAAGGCATATATTTTGGCGGAATTTGCCACGAAAATAACATTGATAGTGTTTCTCGTGAGCTTACGGGTCGAGACGGATTCGGTACCAACGACTACATCGGAATAATTTTCGACACCTACAACGACAAACTCAATGCCTTTGAGTATTTCTTGACACCATTGGGTGAACAGTGGGATTCTAAAATGTCGTCAGTTCAAAACTCCAACAATGGTGGCGAAGATTTTGCTTGGAACGCTGTATGGAAAAGCAAAGTGATATTGGACAAGTCTGGCTGGGCTTTCGAGATGTTTCTCCCCTATTCAGCTATTAGGTTTAGCAAGGATAAAGTGCAAACTTGGGGTATAAATATTACCCGAAGACGAAGAAAAACTGAACAACAATACACCTGGAACCCCGTGGACATGAACGTTAATGGGTTTTTGACGCAAGAAGGACTTTGGACGGGTATTACAGACATCAAACCTCCACTTCGATTACAGCTTTTCCCATATTTTTCTGTTTATGAAAATCATTTTCCAAGTGGAAATCCCAAAATCAAGAATTGGAGTAATCAATACTCAGGAGGTTTAGATTTAAAACTTGGTATTAGTCAGGCATTTACTCTAGATGCTACGCTTATTCCCGATTTTGGGCAAGTACAAAGCGATAATAGAGTCTTGAATCTTACACCATTTGAAGTGAAATTTAACGAATATCGGAATTTCTTCACAGAAGGAACGGAGCTCTTCAACAAAGGCGATTTCTTCTATTCTCGACGAATTGGAGGCTCTCCTATTAACCAAAACAAGGTGTATGATAATCTCAAAGAAAACGAAGAAGTCATAAACAATCCAACAGAATCAAAACTCATAAATGCTTCAAAAATATCGGGAAGAACGAAATCAGGCCTTGGAATTGGCATTCTGAATGCCATAACTAAAACCCAACATGCACAAATACGAAACAAAGAAACTGGTGAAATAAGGGAATATGAGACCGATCCTGCCACTAATTATAGCTTGGTGGTTTTAGACCAAACCTTGAAAAATAACTCTAGTGTTACATTTCTAAACGCCAACGTTACAAGAACTGGGCAAGCCTATGACGCCAATGTGAGCTCTGCTATGTTTAGTATTTTTGACAAGAAAAACACTTATTTTGTTTCAGGTAAAACAGCCCTCAGCCACCAACGATTCGTAGATGAAAACAAACTAGGATACTCACATGCATTTGGGCTTGGTAAATCTAGTGGAAGGTTTAATTGGCAATACAACCAAGAACTTACGGACACCAAGTTTAATAACAACGATTTGGGATATTTTACAAACAATAATTTCATAACACACAGATGTTATGTGGGTTATAGATATACAACGCCAAAGAAATTCTATAATAGGCTTCAATACAATCTCAATTTGACCTACAGTACACTTTTTTCTCCAATAGGTCAAATTGCTACCAAGTATCAAAATGCAAGAATACAAACAAGCATAGTTACTCAAACCAAAAAGCTGGTTTGGTTTGGCCTAATTAACGATTTCATGCCAAAACAAAATGACTTTTATGAGCCAAGAGTAGAAGGAATGTTTTTTGAAAGAGGAAATAGCGGCTTGGTAGGTGTTTTTGTGGAAGGCAATTCAGCCAAGAAATATTATCTAAACGGAGAAATATTTATGAGGAAATACTTCAACTTCTACGACCTATTTGCCTACGACGCATCGGTAAACCAAACTTATAGATTTAACACCAAATTTTCGGTAAATCACCAAATAGGTATCTTGCCTAGAAAAAATAGTGTTGGGTTTTCGGGCAATGAAGATGGAGAAATCATTTTTGCCAAACGTGATGTAAAAACCTTCGAAAATATCCTTTTCTTGAAATACAACTTTACGAATAAAATGGGTTTGACTTTCAGAACACGCCATTACAATAGCCGTGTTACCAACAAGTCCTATTTTAATCTTGAAGATAATGGTTTGCTAAGTGAGAGAGCTTCTGTGAATGGAAATTATAACCGAAATGTCAACTATTTCAACATCGACATGGTCTATACTTGGCAGTTTGCCCCTGGTAGTTTCTTGAATGTTGTGTGGAAAGATGCCGCATTTACAAATGACAACGCCTCGCTAATTTCTTATGGAGAAAATCTCAGAAACAGCATGAACTCGGACCAAAACAACAATATTTCTCTTAAAGTAATCTATTTTATTGATTATTTGACGATGAAAGGCTGGACGAAACGCTCTTAATGCTGAAGTTTTGAACTGAATGTATAATTCTGCTTTTTATATTTTTATCTGATTATTTCTATTAAATATCATTAATTTTGATAAAATAATTAAGATATTTTATGTCCTCATTCACTCATCTAGACGCAAACGGTAATCCATCAATGGTGGATGTAAGTGAAAAATCCGTAACCAAACGAACCGCAACTGCCCGTAGTATTGTTGAGATTGATAACGATATCATGGCTAAGTTTGTTGGAGAGGATATTCTCACCAAAAAAGGCCCTGTTTTTCAAACTGCAATTATTGCCGGTGTTATGGCCGCCAAAAAAACGGGTGATTTGATTCCACTTTGCCATCCACTTGGGCTTGAAAACTGTCAAATTTCGATAAAAGTTATAGGCACAAACGAAATAGAGATTCTTTGTATGGCATCACTTTCGGGCAAAACTGGAATTGAAATGGAAGCACTCATGGGTGCGAGTGTAGCTGCCCTCACTATTTATGATATGTGCAAGGCCATGTCGCACAATATTACAATAAAAGAAACAAGACTGATTGAAAAGACCGGTGGAAAAAAAGATTTTAAGTTTGCACTATGAAAAAACACGAAAAACACACCAAATTAATTAAGCCTGAAATTGGGTTTTTCGGTAGAAACGAAATCGCATTTCTTGGGGCTCCATGTGGAGTTATCAAATCACTCGTTGATGCATGTATTGAGTCAATAACTGGAGATATCAAAATAACTTATGTGGACGCAGACCACGGTAGTGACGAAAATGTCTCTTTTAAAAACAACCTATTACAAGATAAAATTAGCCATAAAAGATTTGAGAAGAAATCGTTTTCTACGTTTGATCAAAAAATTCTCCTTTCTGATCAGGATATGATATTGGTAAATGGGAATCATTTTGAAGCCAAAAGCCAAATAGTGATTATTGACTCCAAAAAAGAAGAATCTCTAAAAAGGCGTATTTTGCAATTAACAAATGTAAAAGCATATGTATTGTCTGAGGGTGTAGATGAAGTCTTTGATTGGCTTGAAAAATCACCCGAAATTCCTCTTATAAATATTTCAGAAACAGATAAAATTTCAAACTTGATTTTGTCTGAAATCGAAAATCCTGGATTAAAAGCCCTCATTTTAACCGGCGGAAAAAGTACAAGAATGGGGATTGACAAAAGCAACCTAGATTATCATGGGATGCCACAACATGCATATTTAAAGAAGACTTTGGATAGCCTATCTATTCCAACATACATTTCTTGCAGGGATGAGCAGAAAGATGATTTCGACAATCCAATAACCGATAAATTTATAGGACTTGGACCATATGGAGCCATTCTTACTGCATTTCAAGAAGACCCAAATGCAGCATGGCTTGTGGTTGCATGCGACTTGCCCTTACTTAAAACATCCGAATTTGAGTATTTGGTATCAAATAGAAACCATAAAAAAATAGCAACAGCTTGTTTCAACCCTGAAACTAATTTTCCGGATCCCCTTTTTACCATCTGGGAACCAAAGGCTTATCAGACCTTATTGAGCTATCTTGCAATAGGTTATTCTTGCCCAAGGAAGGTTTTGATTAATTCAGATGTAGAATTAATCCATTTGTCAAGACCCGAAGTTTTAGCCAATGTAAATACGCCAGATGAGAAATATGAAATAGAAAAGTATTTTTCATAAATAAAGATTATTTTTGCAAATATTCCCAGATGAAAATTTCAGAAAACAACGTTGAGATTGTCACGTAATTTTCAGTATATTTATTGAACAAATTAAACTTTGAAAGATAAAAAAAATATTCTTCTCTGGTTATTTATCCTCATACCAGTCACAATCCATATTTTTGTATTAGATACATTCTCTTTAAATTTTCCATTCGAAGATGGCCATCGAGTATTTTTAGATTTCTCATACAATTACCTCAACGCTCAAAATATTAAAGAGAAAATCACCCTTTTCTTAACACCTGATAATGAAAGTCGCCCATTTCTCATAAGAATATCTCTTCTAATTCAATTAGCCCTTTTTGATAAAATAAACTTCAGATATTTACTTTTTGCATTTAATATTTACACCTTTATTCTAGCAGCTGTTTTCATAAGAAAGTATTGGAAAAAACCATATTTAGTCATAATTTCTTGTTTTAGTTTGCTAAGTTTGTGCAATTGGGAGTTGTTTTTTAGAAGTGATGTTGCATCTTATCAATTGGCTACTATTTCTTTGTCTATTTTAGCTTTTTCCCTGATTTCAAATATTAATCCTGCACCTTCTTCATTCAAAAACTGCTTAATAATTATTTGTCTTTTTTTGGTACCTTTTGGTAGTGCCATCGGATTTATTACTGTGTTTTTTGTTATAATTTATACATTTATCAGAAAATCCGATCTTCGCTGGTATTATATTTTAGCCCTCTTAATTTTTCAATTATATCTATATTTTAACTTCGGTACAGACGATGACTCGTCAGGTAGTTTAATTCAAAATGTATTTAAATATAAATTTGAGCTAATTTGGGCTTATTTTCTATCCTTAGGAGGGGTGTTTCAGTATATTTCAAACTATCAGAGCTTTGCTGTTTCTGGAGTTCTTGGCATACTGATTTTTACAGGTTGCTCATGGTTTTTATTGAAAAATTGGAAAGAAAAAGAGTTAGATTTCGAAAAGTTGGTTTTTTTATTTATGGCGAGTTCTTTGGCCATAATTGTATTGAATAGATATAACTATTGGGTAATCGGATATGAAAGCGTTTTGGTTCCGAGATATAAAATTTACGGCGTAATAATTCTCATACTGGCAATTTCTTTTGTTTTTAAACGAATAAATACCTTAACAGTCAATGCCTCGGTTACGCTTATTGTTATAATTATGTATATATTTTGGCTACTCAAATCTTGGTATTTTATTACGCTCAAAAAAGAAACTCAAATGATAGATGCCTATAATTTAGAGAAAGGAATGGTCAGAAACGATGTGGCAAATAATACTTTTGAAGCAAGATACAAATATGACTATTTGAAAAAAAACGGGTATTTTAATGCCAATGAACTTTACAATGAAGTCTTGCTTAAGATAAAAAATGGATCCATTGTTTATCCTGAAAAAGTGACCTTGAAATATGTCGATTTTGATCCAACATTTGAATCAGATTGGGGAGGTAAGAAGACCGTTTTAAACAAAATATTTATATACGGAACATTTCCAGCATGTGAAATTTATTTCATCCAATTAATCGACAAAAATAATAAGGCTATCATTCTGAATGGATTTAAAAGGCCCAGTTCTATCTTGTATAAACTCTTTACCAAAGAAAATCAAATAGATTTTTTATCTAAGGAATTTGAAATGGAATATTTTAAACTTGAGAAACCACTCTCTTGTAGGGTTATTTGTGTAAACCCAGTTGCATCTACTCAAAAATAGGTTTATCAACTGTTATGGTGTCTGTTTCAAATGTGGGTACGATATATCCTCCAGTGTCAATTTTGAAATTAGGAAAGTTTTTGAAATTAAGATTCTTAAAATCCACTTTAGATTTATATAAATATAGTTTTTCTAAATTCTTCAATCCTTTCAAGTTTTCCAACCCTTTTTCAGAAACCATTGTATTAGTCAAATTCAAAAACTGCAAATGGCTAAGATCTTTTAATACCCCCATTTCTTTGTCTGAAAAACTAGTTTTATTTACATGAAGAATTCTGATTTCTTTCATTTCACTTAGAATTAATGCCAATGACTCCACTTTTTTTATGTTTGCAGCATTCAGCCAAATAATCTGTTCTCTCAAAGTTTTTAAAGCCCCTATATTAGAAGTTGAGGGGGCTAATCCACGAAGATTGACCAATAGATAGTTTGAATTTGAAGCCACGGGCAGAACCAAAATTCCTGATTTTTTGAGAGAAAGAATGCTTTCTTCTGACCCTTTTTCAACTTCTGCTTCTGGAACCGTATGGGTACTTTTGTTTTTGGTCTCTTTATCTGAGGATTGAAAACTCGCCAATACTTTTTGAATTTCTGTGCTTTGAGCCAACTGGTTTACTTTTTTGTCGAATGAAGCACCTTCTTTAATCCACCATTCCAATACTTTTGTTTCAACTTCTGTTAATTGTGGCTTGCCCTTGGGTGGCATATGTTCTTCTTCAGACTCCTTCAAAAAAATTCTTTTAGAAATCAAACTTTTACCCGTATTGTGAGGAACAACACCTTTGCCCTCTTTGCCGCCTTTCATAATAAACTCTGGCTTATCTAATCTGAGATTTCCCTTTTGTTTTTTTGAAGAATGGCAAGAGTAGCATTTCTCTTTCAAAATTGGTTGAATAATCTCATCATATACCGCTGCGTTTTGTATATCCAAAATTTGAGGCTTTTCTGTCTCTTTGGCAAAGCTCAAAAAATCTTCCCCATGGGTTAAACTACCACCAAGATGCCCGACAATCATCAAAAGTATGATTGAAATAGCCCAAAAAGCTACATTAAATCTCTTAAAATTTCTAGAAAAATAAATTGCCGAAATAAGAATTGTAAACGCAATTCCTGTCCATTGGTGCTTAGCCACCATTTCTGAATCGTAATCTCCACTTTGGGAAAGTAAATAGCCTGTCAAGGAAGAAACAGCAGATGCCACAAAACTCAAAATAAGCATCATGGGCAATAAACTATCAACGGCATCCTTACTTTTCCAGAAAGAATAAACTTTTATGAAGCCCGCCAAAAGAAAGAATCCGATGGGTAAATGAACCAATAAGGGATGAAATTTCCCTAAAAACTCAACAATCATTTGTTATATCTAGTTTTGATGAGATTCAACATATACAAATTGATGTCCCATTGATTGGCCACAGGTTGACGTGTATAAGGTATTGTAGGCAAATAATTTGGGGGACCAAATTCAGTGAGAAAAGTAATTTGCTTTGCTCCTTCAGCTTCTCTGAGGGCCACAACTTTGTCCCACCATTCTAAGTGATGATCCAAGGCATATTTCCACTCAGGGCCTCTAGGATCATTTATTTGAGGCCCTTCTTCGTGCCCGATTCGAGCATGAACATTATATGTACGAGACAAAGCCAAATCCACATTTACCTTTTGGTCTGTCAACATGGATTCATGTACATTTGTCCAATGACTGATGTCAAGGGTCAATTTCATTTTAGGGTGTTTTTCTAATAAGTTACGTGTAATAGGTGCCGAATAACACATGCGACCACGATGTGTTTCGTGCAATACTTTTATGCCTGTTGCTTCCATTCTTTCAATCGTAAATTCCACAATTTGGGCGTTTTCCTCAAAACTGAAATAATCTTTGCCAGAGTGGCTATTGATATACAAAGGTTTCGTGACTAAGGCTTCATTCACTGCTTTTTTAAATTGAGTAAAGTGTTTCTCAAAATCAGGACCAGTTCCTCCACACAAAAACGCTATTTTTAGTTGATATTTATCTAAAGCGGCAAAAAGCTCTTTTTGGTCAGCTTCCTTGGTCGGCCACCAAAGTTCAAGGCCGTCATAACCTGCTTTCTTTACTTTGCTACACAATTCTTCAACGGTGCCTTCAAAACCCCAATTTGTTGCTAGAACAATCACTTCAAGATTTGTTTTCTTTTCGAAAACTTCTTTTGAAGCGATTAATGCCGTAGATGATGCAATAGTATGGCTTATAAAGTTTCTTCGGTTCATATTTTGTCTAATAAAGTTTCTCAGTTTTAGGCACCAAATATTTACAATTTGATTTTTAGTTTAGATGTATAAAAAACTCAGTTAATGTAATAGTTTATTTTTTTATCATGATCGATGATTATCAGGATTTCTTTGCCATATTCCTTCCATCCAATTACCCCACCAATTCCTGAATCAACTTCCCTTCAACATCGGTTAAGCGGAATGAACGACCTTGGAAATCGAAAGTTAGTTTTTCATGGTCAAAACCGAGTTGGTTCATTATTGTGGCTTGAATGTCGTGGGGACTCACTCTCCCAGAAGTTGCGGAATAACCCAACTCGTCTGTTTCTCCATAGCTAACACCGGCCTTTATTCCTCCTCCTGCCATCCACATCGTAAAAGCCTCAGCATGATGATCTCTGCCTTTAAAAGCATTTGGTTTTCCCTCTCTATTTTCGGCCATGGGTGTTCTTCCAAATTCTCCACCCCAAACGATTAGCGTTTCGTCGAGTAACCCTCTTTGCTTCAAGTCCAGAATAAGGGCAGTGATAGCCTTGTCCACAGACCTGCATTTGTTTATCAAACCAATATCTATAGCCCCACCAGCATCAGTTCCATGAGTATCCCAACCCCAATCGTAAAGTTGGACAAATCTGACACCGTTTTCTACCAATTTTCGAGCTAAAAGCACATTATTTGCGAAGCTGGCTTGACCGGGTTTTGTTCCATACATTTCATGAATATAGGCAGGCTCACTTTTTATATCCATCACCTCTGGTGCCGATATCTGCATTTTATAGGCCATTTCATACTGACTAATTCTACTCAAAATCTCGGGATCTCCGTAGGCTCTGTATTCATTTTGGTTGATTTCATTAATAGCTTCAATCGAAGCCTTTCGTATATCTCTGCTTATACCATCGGGGTCTTTTATAAACAAAACAGGGTCTCCTTCTGACCTGCATTGTACACCTTGGTAAACCGAAGGCAAAAACCCACTACCCCAAACACTTTTGCCTGCATCAGGATTATTTCCACCCGAAGTAAGCACAACGAAAGCAGGTAAATTGTTGTTTTCAGAACCCAAACCGTAAGTTACCCAAGAACCCATACTTGGTCTACCTAATCTAGCACTCCCTGTTTGCATAAGTAGTTGTGCTGGTGCATGGTTAAATTGGTCTGTTGTTACGGCTTTCAAAAAACTCAAATCATCAGCAATGGTTGAGAGATGAGGCAGGTAATTACTAATCAAGGCTCCAGACTGGCCATGTTGCTTAAAAACAGCTTGAGAAGCCAACATTTTAGGGACTCCACGAATAAATGCAAACTTTTTCCCGTCCAAAAAAGATTGAGGACAATCTTGCCCATCGAGTTTAGCGAGTTCGGGCTTATAATCAAATAGTTCCAACTGTGATGGGGCACCTGCCATATGTAGATAAATGACAGATTTGGCCTTAGGAGCAAAGTGGGGTGACTTGGGTGCCAGCGGATTTTGAGGATCAAATAAGTTATTGGTCTTTGCTTTGTCGCTATTGCAAGACATCATGGAACCCAATGCCAACCCTCCCAAGCCTAAAAAACTGCCTTTAAGGAAGTTTCGACGGGTGTCTTTTTCCAAATGCCTCAAAAATGCCTCATGTATCAATTTCTCCATCAGCTTTTTGTAATTACTTCGTCAAGGTTTAAAATTGTATTACTTACCAAAATCAGTGCTGCCAATTCTGGGTTTTCTTCACCAGAAAGTGCTTTGGATTTTTGTTTCTCTTTTTTATAAATGTTTAAGGTTTCCTGATATAACCTAGAAAGAATTGCGAACTTAGGTTCACTTATTTTTTTGCCTGAGGCCAACAAGTAGGCTATTTTGATACTCTCCAAATAGTTTTTCTTGGAAACACGCAAAGCCCTTTGAGCAAGCTTTGCCGAAATATCTACATAAACAGAATCATTCAAAATAACTAATGCCTGAAGCGGTGTATTGGTACGAATTCTTCGCGAAACACAGACTTCTCTACCAACGCCATCAAAAGATAACATACTAGGATAAGGACTGGTTCGTTTCCAAAAAGTATAAATTGCTCTTCTATATTGTTGCGAAATTTCAGATTTTATCCATCTATCTCCATTATAAGGAGAACTCCAAATGCCATCGGGTTGATAAGGCATAACTGGAGGTCCATACATTTCAGAATTTAATATTCCACTTACAGCAAGAGCCTGATCTCTTATTTGCTCAGATGAAAGCCTGACCCTGGGTCCTCTAGCCAAATACCTATTTGAGGGGTCTTTTTCTAATCCTTCCTTCGTTACTTTAGAACTTTGTTGATAGGTGGCAGACATCATAATTTCCTTGATTAGTGTTTTTAAAGACCACTGATATTCATGTATGAATTTATAACTCAAGTAGTCCAAAAGCCTTTTATTTGACGGAACTGCTCCTTGCGAGCCTATATCCTCTAAGGTTTCAACAAGGCCATTGCCAAATAATTGTTCCCATACTCGGTTTACCATTGTCCTGGCTACCAAAGGATTATCTTTTGAGGTCATCCACATCGCTAATCCGAGCCTGTTTTTTGGTGCATTGGGCGGTAATTTCCCCAATGAGGCAGGAACTCCTGCAGAAACTACTTTTCCTGGGGACAACCAACTTCCTCTTTCAAACACATGTGTATTTCTATAAAAAACTTGAGGATTTTCGTACATGATGGGTGTACTTTCTACTTGAGCGTTTAGCAAATTCCAAAAAGACTGCTTCTGATGCGAGTATTCAGGAGTTTCTCCCACCGGAAATCCCTGCGTAAAATAAAACCAATCGAACATTATGCCACTGGCATTTGGGTTTTCTAATGTACCACTGTTATAAACAAAATAAATATCATGAACCCCTTGGGCATTTTCCAAAGGTAATTCAATGGTTTTCCAACCTTTATTTTCGACTTTTGGGGTAATGATCAATTTGGTCAAAACTTTGCCTTTTGGGTTGTCAAGTCTAATTTCAAAAACTCCATTTGCAAAATCTTTGTATTGCATGATAAGTTTCTTTTTACCATCTAAGCTGACCCTTTTGAGTCTGGCAGAAGAATGATTTCGCATGGCTAACCATTTCGTATCGCTGAGTTCGGCATTTACAAAATCATCGCACTTTAGGGAATAATGAGATGGTTGCAAGGTTTGCAAGAAATTGACAAGCTCTGCTTTCTCTTTTTCTGAAACTTTTTTCGAAAGCCAACTAGATAATCTTGTAAGTTCCGTTTTTTGTTTTTCATCAAAATGTCTCCAAACTGGATATTCTGCATAAGTGTCTTCGTCTCTGGAATTGTTGAAAAACGCCAAAAACTTATAATACTCATCATGCCTAAATGGGTCATACGGGTGGCTATGACATTGGACGCATGAAAAAGAAGTTCCCATGAGGGTTTCCCAAGTGGTATTAACCCTATCTAATACCGCAGCAGTTCTGAACTCTTCATTATCGGTACCACCTTCGTCATTGGTCATGGTGTTTCGGTGAAACGCCGTTGCTATGTACTGATTTTCAGTTGGATTGGGGAGTAAATCTCCTGCGAGCTGCTCAGTTAAGAATTTATCATAGGGCATATCAGCATTAAAAGCCTTTATAAGCCAGTCTCTATATCTCCAAATATTACGCCTAGCGTCTCTTTCATAACCTTTTGTATCTGCATATCTGGCCATATCCAGCCACATAGAAGTCCATTTTTCACCATAGTTTGGTGAAGCCAGTAAACTATCTATGTACATTTCGAAATTTCCTTTTTGCAAAAGTATATTCCGGGTACTTTCCTGAGCTGGAAAACCAATAACATCAAGAGAGGCTCTTCTTGCTAAATCTTCATTAGTTGCTCTCTCGGAGGGTTTTAAATCATATTTTTTTGCATTTTCAAAAATAAACTTATCGATATCATTTTTTACCCAATCGTTAGATATTTCCGGAACAGATGGAGCTCTTACAGGTATATATGCCCAGTGTTCTTGCCATTCGGCTCCTTGGTCAATCCATTTGGTTAGAATATCAATTTCATCCGAACTCAAAGGGTCTTTTTCATGTGGCATCCGTTCATCTGGATCACTTAAGGTAAGTCTTCGTATAAATTCACTTGAAGAAGCGTCTCCTGGTACAATGCCAATTTTTCCCGACTTCCCTTTTGCATAGGCCTCCTCTTTGAATAACAAACTATAGCCCCCTTGTTTTTTTACTCCGCCATGACATGCAATACAGTTTTTATTGATGATCGGTTTTACCTGTGCATTAAAATCGATTTTTTTCTGAAAAAAGCTACAAGATGATAAAAAAACGAAAGAAAAAAAGACTAAAATAAATTTAGCAAATTGCATATTTTTACTGGTTGAATATCCATTTACAAGTTATAAAGTTTTTTGGGTTTGATGAAATTTATTATTAAAAACAAAACAGCAAGCTGGTTTTGTTTTAGTAAAATTAATTGCAATTTGTAAAAATGGCTTTTATTCAGGGGGTTGCACTTACCCATATCTCACCATCTTCGAAAATCTCCTTCTTCCAAATGGGTACTGTTTCTTTGAGTGTATCAATAGCAAACTGGCAAGCTTCAAATGCAGCTTTGCGATGAGCTGATGATGCGGTTATAATTACAGGAACTTCTCCTACTTTTAAAGTTCCAGTTCTATGATGAATTGCTATTTTTTTAATTTCAAATTTCAATAGAACTTGCTCTCCAATTTTTCTCATTTCAGAAATAGCCATCGGTTCGTAAGCCTCAAAATCCAGTTTTAAAACGCTTTTGCCTTTCGTTTGATTTCTAACTGTGCCTACAAAAGAAACAATTCCGCCAACATCGTCTGCCCCAACAAAAGCAGAACAAATGTCTAGCGACAATATCTCTTGAGTCAATTTTATATCTATATTATTCTTCTCCATATATACCCTAAGAATTATACCAATTGGACAAACTTTTTAATAATTATCCACCACTTACAGGCGGTACAAGAACAATTTCATCACGCTCCATTATTTCATGGCTACCTTCCACATATTCTTCATTTACTGCCACCCTTAGCGAAGTAAGTTTTTTAAGTGCTGGAAATTCTTTTTTCAAAATTTCTAAAAAAGACTCCACACTAGTCCCTGAAGGTAGTTCCATATTTTTTTCAAAGCCTCCAACCATTTCTTTTGTGATGCCAAAACTAAGCAATTTTACTTTCATAAATTTTTAATCAAAACCGTGTAACTTACATATGCAATCAATATTGCCGTTGCCTTTCTAACCCATGTTTGAGAAAACTTATTGGTTGCCAAATATGTACCCAAAAAACCTCCAATAGCAACTGAAATCATTAAAAAAAGCACCAACATCCATGGCAAATCTGAAGGAAAAGTAGTTGCTTGTCCGAGCAAACCCGCCACCGAATTTACCAAAATAAAGAAACTGGCAGTAGCCGCAATGTTTTTGGGATTGTCCCAATTCAGCATATTCAGAACTGGGGATAAAAATATCCCTCCACCTATGCCAACCATTCCTGACAAGAAACCAATTGCTCCACCCAAAAAGACATTAAATCCAATTTTATCTGAAAGATTACTTACTTTTATTGATCTTTTTTGTGGCTGAAACCAAAGTAATATTGCTGCCAAAAACAAAGTAATACCCAATAGGATAAAGAATGTTTTTTCTGAAATAGTCATTTTCCCTCCCAAAAATGCCATGGGAACACTAGCAAAAACGAGTGGCATCACTTTTTTAAGATTAAGCAGCCCTTTTCTATAAAACTGTAGTGTACCGTTAGAGACCACCGTAATATTGCAAAGTAGAGAAACTGCTCGCAAAACCTTGAAATCAAAATTAAACAATGCCATAATAGCCAAATAGCTTGACCCACCACCAAATCCTACAGATGAATAGAGTAAAGCTATACCAAAAAACAATAACAATAATTCAATGTTCTGAAATATGAGTTCCAATAGATGGGCATGTTTTCAAGTACAAAAATGGTTTTTTTTTGCTCACAGTCAAAAAAAATATGGAAATTGCTATTGAAATGAAAGAAATAAATAAAATAGTAACATTTTACGAAAAACTAAAATCTGAGCAAAATGTTGCATGTGCCTTAGCAACAGTTGTTTATGTGGAGGGCTCATCGTACCGCCGAACTGGAGCAAGAATGCTGGTATCTGAAGACGGAAGATGGGAAGGTGGAATAAGTGGAGGCTGCCTAGAAGGCGACGCACTAAAAAAAGCACGATTTTCAATACTCAAAGGCATACCAAACTTGGCCAAATACGATACCACAAAAGGAGATGACCATCAGATTGGTGTTGGCTTGGGATGCAACGGAATTATAGAAGTTCTTTTTTTGCCTATCGATTTTATTTCAAATCAAAACCCCGTTGAGGTTTTGAAAAGAGCAATATTAGAACCAGAAATTCCACTTATTACGGTTTTTAAGTCAGAACATAAGCCCGAGGTTCTTGGAAAAACATTTCAATATCGGAACCTTGAGGATTTAAAATTTTTAGAAGGTATATGTAGCATCGTAAACCTTCAGAAAGAGTTCGATTCATTAGGTAAATCTAAAAATCTGCATATAGACAATCATACAAGGTTATTTTTTGAAGTATTACCTACCGCTGTAGACGTGTACTTGTTTGGAAATCAGTATGATATATATCCTCTTTTAGAAATATTAAAGTGGTTAAACTGGAACATTACGGTGATAAGTGAACCTAACAAGATAGAACATAAGACAGGTATTAATATCATCAGCCCAGAAAACTTAGATATTCATTCGTTATCAAAATCAGCAGCCGCCATTTTAATGTCTCATTCATTAAAAACAGATCAAAATAACTTGAGGTTGCTAGCCAAAAGTAACTTGAAATATATTGGACTGTTGGGGCCGAAAATACGCTCATTAAAAATGCTGGACGAATTAAAAGAATCAGGTATAGAAATTAATCCAAATCAAATTTTTGGCCCGATAGGCTTAGATTTAGGAGCTACCACGCCTGAAGAAATTGCACTTTCTATTGTGGCTGAAATTAAAGCCGTATTTAGTGATAGAAAAGGTGGCTTTTTAAAGGAAAGAATATTGCCTATAAACGAAAGAACACAAGAAATTTTTAATTTTAATTGAATGATTTCTGTACAAGAAGCTTTAGGTCTGGTTTTAAACAACGACATTTCTGCTAAAACAGAACGTGTTGATTTTCAAGCATCCTTGGGTAGAATATTGGCTGAAGATTTGGTGGCAGACCGCGATTTTCCTCCATTCGATAGGGTAACAATGGACGGCATCGCGATAAATTATTCGGCTTATGAAAGTGATCAAAAAGTCTTCAGAATACAAGAAATGCAGGCCGCTGGCGACGAACAAATAACGCTTGATTCTCCCGAAAACTGCATAGAAATAATGACGGGGGCTATTCTACCCAAAAATACGGACACCGTTATTCGGTATGAAGACTTGGAGATTGAAAATAGTTTCGCAAAAATATTGGTTGAAATAAAGCCATATCAAAATTTGCATTTTCAAGGACAAGATAAGTTATCTGGCCAAGTTTTGGTTCAGAAAGGGAGTGTTTTAAGTGCTTCACATGTAGCCATTGCTGCCTCTATCGGTAAACAAGATTTGGCAGTATTGGCTTTGCCAAAAATAGCGATTGCTTCATCTGGAGATGAGTTAGTAGGTATTTCTGAAGTTCCGCTGCCACACCAAATCCGGCTTTCGAATGTATATGCCATTGCATCCATTCTCAAAAAAGTGAAAGCTGAGGTGGATATTTTCCACATCAATGACACATTGGATGGCTCGATTTCGAAAATAGAAGAATTGCTCCAAAAATATGATATTCTGATATTTTCGGGTGGGGTTTCGATGGGGAAAAAAGATTTTATACCTCAAGCCCTTGCCGAGAACAATGTAAAGGAGATTTTTCACAAAATTGCCCAAAAACCTGGTAAGCCCATGTGGTTTGGCAAAAATGATAAAACTATTGTGTTTGCTCTACCTGGAAACCCTGTTTCAACTTACTTGTGTACCTTAAAATATGTTTTACCTTGGCTGAAAAAACATTTGGGAATTCTTGAAAAAAAACCCCCAAGTGTGATTTTAACTGAAGATATTGTTTTTAAGCCCAAATTGAATTATTTTCTGCAAGTAAAAATTCAAAATGACAAAGGCTGTCTTTATGCAACGCCATTAAAACATAATGGTTCAGGTGATTTTATAAGTCTGGCTGAGGCAGATGGATTTATAGAATTACCTATTCGGAAGTCTGGATTATTTTTGAAAGGCGAAACAGTAGATTTCTTCGCTATTTAAACTAAAAACATTGAAACTGTGACTAAAGCAGAAATCAGAAAAATATATAAAGAGAAAAGAAAGGCTCTTACCGAAGAAACTTGTGCAAACTTCAATAAAAAGATACATAATTTGGTATTCAGCAGGCTAGCAATTCATCGTTATTCGCCAATTCACCTATTTCTACCCATTTTAAGAAACAATGAGCCTGATACTCACTTGATAATCAATACACTTAGAAAAGATTTTGCCCCTGATTTATATATAAGTAAAAGCTTGGAGAATGGCGAAATGTTACATGTAAAATTTGAACCTACCACCATTTTAGAAACCAATTCTTGGGGCATAGAAGAACCCAAAAACCTCAACTACTCAAATAACTCAGAAAATTTTTTTGAAAAATATCGAAATGAAGATATTTTAGTATTTGTACCACTATTAGCCTTCGACAAAAAAGGCAATCGAGTGGGCTATGGAAAAGGATATTATGATAATTTTTTAAAATACGCTACTAAAGACACCACCATCGTGGGTCTTTCACTATTCGAACCTATCGATTTGATAGAAGATTCAAACGTTTTTGATATAAAAATGAGTTTTTGTGTTACGCCAGAACGAGTATGGGCATGGTGAGGCAATTTATTGTTTTGTGAAAGCATTGTAAAACGATTTTTTAAATTGTTGTGAAAAACTTACTTTTTTAGGGTCTAAAATCTAGTAATAGATTTATAAAATCGATTTAAATTTCAACTATTTGAAAAATCATTCTACTAATATGGCCAACCTATTTTTAATAAAAAATCTTTTTCTTAATTTTGCAGCCCATTTACACCCATCAATACAATTACAACAAATTCAACAAAAAGAGAATAGACCTCTCTCTTTATCAATAATTTAAATGCTCTGCCATGGGTCGGGGGGTACAATAATTATCATGAAAGTTGCAGTAGTAGGAGCTACCGGTCTAGTGGGTGGCGAAATCTTGAAAGTATTGGCGGAAAGAAATTTCCCTGTCACAGAAATTATCCCAGTCGCTTCAGAGCGTAGTATCGGGAAAAAAATCAAATTTAAGGACCAAGAATTTTCTGTTGTCGGTTACGATGATGCCATTAAGATGAAGCCAAACGTGGCTATTTTCTCAGCAGGAGGTGGTACTTCGCTTGAAATGGCTCCAAAGTTTGCAGAAGCTGGCATCACGGTTATTGACAATTCTTCGGCATGGCGTATGGATCCTACCAAGAAATTAGTCGTACCAGAAGTAAACGCTGATGTGTTGACTGCAGAAGACAAAATCATTGCAAATCCAAACTGCTCTACCATACAGATGGTTGTGGTAATGAAGCCTTTGCACGAAAAATATAAAATCAAACGCGTGGTAGTATCTACCTATCAGTCCGTTACGGGAACTGGCAAGGCGGCTGTTGACCAACTTTTTGCTGAAAGAGCTGGCGACGATAGCGTTGCGAAAGTATATCCACACAAAATCGACTTGAACGTATTGCCTCACATCGATGTATTTCTTGAAAACGGTTATACCAAAGAAGAAATGAAGATGATAAAAGAGACCAACAAGATCATGGGCGACGATAGCATCAAAGTTACAGCCACTACGGTTCGTATTCCAACTGTTGGTGGACACTCTGAGGCGGTAAATATTGAGTTTGAAAACGACTTTGAATTAACGACCGTTCGTGAGCTTTTGGCAGCTACTGAAGGGGTGATTGTTCAAGACGACCCGGCCAATTTCCTTTATCCAATGCCTATCACAGCACATGGGAAAGACGAGGTATTTGTTGGTCGTATTCGAAGAGACGAATCACAAGCCAATACGCTAAACCTTTGGTGCGTAGCTGATAACCTTCGTAAAGGTGCGGCTACAAACGCAGTTCAAATAGCAGAATACCTTTTGAAAAAAGGGATGATTTGATTTAGAAGTTAATCAATTATACAAAAATCCCGCTTAGCAATTGGCGGGATTTTTTTTGTAAAAAATTGGACAAAAAGTGAGATTTGAATTCTTTCGAAATCAAATAGTTTTAAAATCTTACAAAAACTTTAATTTTATGGTAAAAATATATAAATGAGAAAATTATACTTCTTACTAATTATTGTGCTTTCTATAAAATCTTTTTCCCAAACCACAGACTTAAATAAACAGTTTTTGGATATCATAGGAGACAAAAAAGTCAAAGTGGGCATCTATGTTAATGATTTCAAGACTAAAAATTTCTATGGCATTAATTTAAAAGAACATTTCCCGATGCAAAGTGTCTTCAAGTTTCATATTGCTTTGGCAGTTCTGGATTTGGTTGACAAGGGTAAATTAAGCCTTTCACAAAAGGTTTATATTTCAAAAGAACGAATGGAAGCAGATTGGTACAGCCCTTTGCGAGATAAATACCCAAACGGTAATGTAAAACTCACAATTGCCGAAATCTTGAAACCCACGGTTTCTGAAAGTGACAATGTAGGTTGTGAGGTTCTGCTTGACCTCATCGGAGGCCCCAAGACGGTGGACGATTATCTTAAAAAAATAAGCATGAAAGATGTTCAAGTAAAACATAATGAGACCATTATGCAGGCTTCTTGGGAGCCACAGTTTGAAAATTACTCTTCTCCCAACTCAGCTGTTGAGCTTTTGAAAGCTTTATACAATGGAAAAATATTATCTCCGAAAAGTAGAGCTTATGTTCAAAAAATGCTTTTAGAAACCTCCACTGGACCAAATAGATTAAAAGGATTATTACCAAAAGGAACTGTCGTTGCACACAAAACTGGAACTTCGGGAACCAATAAACAAACTGGCGAAATGGCAGCCGTAAACGATATCGGTATAATAACTTTGCCAAACGGAAATCAATTTGCCATAGCCGTTTTTGTGAGCAATTCGAAAGAAAAAATCGAAACCAACGAAAGAATAATTGCTGAAATAGCCAAAGCCACCTACGATTATTTGAAATGAGTGATTTGGAAGATTTATTAGCCAAATTCAATTCTTGCTCTTTGCCCAAAGAAAAATGGACGCACGAAGCCCATTTAATAGTAGCCGTTTGGTTTTGTAAAACCTATGAATTGCCAAAGGCATTGAACTTGCTTCGTTATCAAATAAAAACTTATAATATTTCAGTTGGAACGCCAAACTCCGACACGCAAGGTTATCATGAGACTTTAACCAGATTTTGGCTTTTGATAGCTGCAAATTTTGTGATCAACAACCCAGGAAAGTCATTCGAAGAAACTGCAGAAGCGTGTTTTTCTTCCAATTGGGCAAGTCGAAGTTTGGCTTTGAATTATTACTCGCACGAAGTTTTGTTTTCGCTAAAAGCGAGAAAAGAATGGATAGAATCCGATTTGCAAAAAATTCCGCAGGATAACGAAACAGCCTTTCTTTTAGAAAAACACCATTCGCTTTCTGATGAAGAATTTGCTCAGCAGTTTTCTGAAAAAACCCTAAATCCTGAAATTTTTACACACGAAGCACACTTAAGATTGGCTTGGATTATGATCAAATCACATGGACTAAACCTGGGTTCAGAAATGATTTGTCATCAGATTTTGGCTTTTATAAAACCTTTTGGAGCAGAAGAGAAATTTAATACGACCTTGACTGTTGCTTCCATGAACTTGGTTCATCATTTTATGCAAAAAGTCGAAACTGATAATTTCTTAGATTTTATTCAATCATTCCCAGCATTGAAATATGATTTCAAAACCTTGGTTTCGAAACATTATAGTTTTGATATAATAAAAGATAAAAGAACCAAGTTGGAATATGTTGAGCCCGATTTAATGGAGTTTTGATTATAATAATGGTAAAACCATCACCTTTTCAGAAATAGAAGTATTAATAATAGCAAGATTGGTGTCCTCCCCCGAAATCCCATAAAGCTCAGCATAAAGTCGTTTTACCAAATCCTTTATTTCTTCTCCCGAAAACTCACTTTTCGAATTCTCTGGAACTAACATAAGAATCTGCTCTGTTGGATTGGTGCCGTCCAAAGCTGGCAAAATGTATTTAATGTCTTTGAGCCTAAATGCCCCATTTTTTTGATAGAAAACTAAGCGTTTAAATCTATTTGGTTTGTCATCTCCAAATTCGGGGTCATCTACTTCCATTAAAAGATGTTTTTTCTGAAGTCTGGCGTAATTTTTTAGATGAGAAAAAAGAGCCTCCCCAATCTGCTTACCTCGGTGGTTTTCTTTCACCGCCAAATAATCTAAAAGCATAAAATCAGACCCAATTAAGTCAAACAAGAACCCAATGCCAACTATCTCATTTTGAAATTTAGCTGCAAAAAGTACTTCTTTGTTTTCTTTAAGTCTGATTTTTAATGTTTCTAAAGTTTGCTGCTCGTTTGCTGGAAATGAATTTTGATAAATTTTAAAGACCTCATCAAGCGTTTCTTTTTGGTCTAATTCTATCTTAGTTATTTCCATTTTTTATTCTGTCAAAGAGGATTCTTTTTATTCACTTTGTGATTTTAAATTACACAAAGTTTTAGCTTCGCACAGTTTGGTTTTTAAACACATAGTTAACATAGAATATTACTGCTTCCATGTGCCTTTGTGCCTAAACCTCACTCAATCCCCTTTCCAGTGGCTGCCCAGTAAATGCCACCATAGATGTGGTCAAGGAACGTTTGATCTGAGAAAGTAGAAGGAATATGACCTAAAGCGGTATAAAATGCTCTTCCGCCATCGTATGGGTGATACCAACTGATTGGGTGAACTGCCCCCATGCCTTTGCCTTCGTTTGGTCCCCATTTAGTATTTGGGTTATATGTTTTTTCATCAACTGTTACCAAAATTTTCAAGTCTGTTGATTTTGCCGGAGTTTGGAATTCATACCATTCGTCGGTCCAAAGCAATTTCTTAGGGAAACGCTCCATACCTGGGAAATTGCTGTCTTGTACTCTCAAATAGGCTGTTTGATTTGATGGGTGAATTTTGAACATCATGCCCACCATTTTTGTATACCAAGGCCATTCATATTCGGTGTCTGATGCAGAGTGTATGCCCACCCAGCCTTTGCCAGCTTGAATAAACTTCTCAACAGCTCTTTGTTGTTCATCGTTTAAAACATCAGATGTGGTATTCAAGAAAATAATCACCTGATATTTTTCCAAGTTCTTTTCATTGATAAACATGGTATTTTCCTGCCAATCCACATCAAAAAAATGACGTTCCCCCATTTTTCTTATGGC
>JAIPAJ010000028.1 GCA_021740125.1 Leadbetterella sp.
AATAACCTTCGTTCGGTTACTTTAACCATCGCTGACTTAGCCAAAGTTAGAAAAAACATAGCACCAGAGATTCATCTAGCCATAGATGCTCAGAAAGTTTTCAAAAGCACTTTGAAAATTGCCGACAAAAACGAAATCATGAACCCAACATTGGGTATAGCCGTGGCTAACAACTACAAAGACATGTTTGCGGTAGAACACGTTCATAACGACAAAATGTAAACCGCAATGAAGTTGAAATTAGGAATTGTACTTGTTGTTTCCATATTAATTTGGGGTTGTTCGAAAGAAGAAACTACCGAACCTGATGCTCCTTTGGTATTGTTCGAAAAGCCTGGTACTTTTCCTAATACTTCTTACAAAATGGAATCCAACCCCATCACGGAGGATGGATTCTTATTGGGAAAAAAGATATTTTTCGACGGTAAACTCTCGCGAGACGGCACCATTTCTTGTGCCGAATGCCATAATCAACCGTATGCATTTACGCATCATGGACATGCACAAAGCCACGGTATCGATGGTCAGGTGGGTCCAAGAAATGCTCCCGCATTGCAGAATTTGGCTTGGGGGAAGACCTTCTTTTGGGATGGGGGAGTATTTGACTTAGACCTTTTTTCATTGGCTCCTATAGAAAATCCTCTTGAAATGGATGAACAAATAGGAAATGTTCTCGAGAAACTCAGAAAAGACAAGAGTTATCCGCCAATGTTCAAAAAGGCTTTTGGAACTGAGGACATAACCACGGAAAGATTTCTAAAATCGCTCTCACAGTTTATGCTAACCTTGGTCTCTGCCAACGCTAAGTATGACCAATACAAAGCGGGCAAAGGCAGTTTCAGTGTAGATGAGAAAGCCGGACTAACACTTTTTAACGAAAAAGGTTGTGCCAGCTGCCACCCTGAGCCATTGTTTACAGATGAGTCTTTTAGGTCAAACGGACTACCGACAGATTTTTTTAGAAATTTTAGAGATTTCGGAAGATTTAAAATTACTGAAATCTCGGGAGATAAGTACAAATTCAAAGTGCCAAGTCTTAGAAATATAGCGTACACTTTTCCTTACATGCACGATGGTAGGTTCAACAGTCTTGAAGACGTATTAGATCATTATGCCGATGGTGGTATGGCGGATTTAGAAAATTTGGATCCTATTTTTAAGAAAAATACCAAGAGAGGAATTGCACTTAACTCAAAAGAGAAAAGTCAGATCATTACCTTTCTAAAAACACTCACAGATGAAGAGTTTTTAAAAAATAAGCGATTTGCACCATAAAAAATTTAAAGTCAAATAAACATGAAAAGAGTAATTTTAGTCATTAGTATTCTTGTAAGTATTCAAGCTTTAGCTTTTCAGCAAGAACCCAAAAAAGAGAAAACTGAAACTTTGGCCAAAAATGGTACCGACCCGGTTTGCAAAATGACCGTTAAAAAAGGCACCAAACTGGTTTCGACCCATAAAGAGAAACAATACGGTTTTTGCAGTAAAATGTGCAAAGAATCTTTTGATAAACACCCTGATAAATTTGTAAAAAATTGAGAAAAAATCAATTATTAAGACTGATTTATAGCCTCCACAAATGGTTTGGCCTTTTCACCGGATTTTTCTTGTTGATCTATGGCCTTAGTGGCTCTATTTTGGTGTATAAAGACCAATTGGAAGAGTACTTTTACCAAAAACCGATAGTTTCGGATAAAAATCCTCTTTCTTTGGATAGCATTTACAAAATCATAACGGATAAATATACCCATCTGGACGGTCTGGCTTGGGTAAATCCGAATGCCGACAAAAAACTGCCTTATCATTTTAGATTATACCTCAACGATGCCCGTCTGATTTCCTATGACCTAGGTTCCCTCACCATGAACCAATTTACTGGAGAAATCCTGCGGCACGGTAGAGGTGATGACCTCGAAGTGGGCTGGATAGAGTGGATTTTCCAACTGCATTTTTCCTTGCATTTGGGTATGCCTGGAGCGGCTCTCTCGGCTATTTTTGGGTTAACTATGATCATATCTATCATTACGGGTTTTATAGTTTACCGAAAATCCATCTGGAAAGTTCTGACTTTCAAGGTGAAACTCAAAGGCAAAAACTGGAGAACATTCTCGTCTGATTTGCATAGAATTGTGGGTGTGTGGTCTTTATTTTTCAATGCCATCATTTTTTTTACGGGTTTCTGGATGAATATATTTGCTTTTGAAAAAGAAACTTGGGACAAAGAAACGATTCCTACACCTAAGAATACCTTAGCCAAAATGTCATTTGACAAAATGTTTGCACAAGCTCGTCAGATTCATCTCGATTTGGAGCCAGGCTATGTATATTTTCCGACGCAACCTGAGAGAAAATTTAGCATCAGAGGCAACATAAAAGGCCAAAACGAAATGTTTGCGGGTGGAAATTCGATTGTTTTTGATGCCCAAAATGGTGAATTGCTTAAGATAGGCACTTTCGAGCAGCTTGCTTTTACCGACAAACTAGAAGCCTTTGCTTTTCCACTGCACGTAGGAAATTTTGGCGGACATTTACTTAAAATATTTTACATCATCTTAGGTCTTACCCCTGGTTTATTGGCCATTACTGGCTTTTTGCTTTGGTATAGACGAAAAATCAAACGAACATGAGAAAAAAACTGACGCTAATTTTTGCATTATTCTTTACTGGCCTATTCGCACATGAATTTTGGCTGATGCCTAGTAAATTCAGACTGGTTATAAACGAATCCATAGACTTACGCTTGTATGTAGGTGAGGATTTCACCGGTGAAATATGGGCCAATAGAATCAAAAGGCTTTTAAATTTAAAAATTCACTCCAAATCAGGAGTGAGAAATTTAACGAATCAAGCAATTGAAAGTGATTCACTACCCATTCCGGTAAAATTTACGACAGAAGGAACTCACCTTTTGAGCATGGCTTCTAAAAACTCATTTATTGCTTTGGAGGCCGACAAATTCAATGATTATCTGATAGAAGATGGCATTGAAAACATTTATGAGCTGAGAAAGAAAAATGGCCAACTCAATAAAGCTTCGAGGGAATTTTATAGCCGTTGTGCCAAATCAATAGTACAAGTTGGAAACAAAACCGACGATTCGTACAAAAAAAATACTGGAATGCCTCTGGAAATCATTGCCTTGAAAAACCCATATCTGCTGAAAGTTGGTCAAGTAATGCAAGTAAAAGTTTTGTATAAAAATCAGCCACTTGCCAACAAAATGATACTGGCTTGGCACAAAACCGATACGCAAAAAACCACGCACCAGAAACTCAGAACTGACAAAAATGGAGTTTTGACCCTGATTCTAGACAAAAATGGATACTGGATGATCAGTACAGTACAGATGATAGAACTTAAAAACAACCCGGAGGCCGACTACCAAAGTTATTGGGGCAATCTGACTTTTGAACTTTAATAAAATGACCATCAACAGAAAAACCGCATTAAAGACACTGGCATTGAGTGCTTTAGGCTTTACAAGTTTGGCCAATAAGAAAAAAGTCAAAAACGAATTTTCTCAGCAGTTCGCATCTGCTTGGAAAAGTTCGGAAAGCTATACTTTGCGGTTGTATAACCAAATGCCCGAAGATAAGTTAGATTGGAAATATACTCCAGAATCTTTCTCTTGGAGAACGCAGTTTGTGCATTGCATCACTTTCAACACGGCCCAACTTTGTGGAAGACTGAAAATAGAAAACCCCACCGAAGCTAAAAGCAAAATAAAGGATTATTGGAAAACGCTTTCGAAGGCCGACCTTGAAAAGGAGATTAAAGAATTCTACGCTTGGGTGGGCAAAATAGCTACCGAAACTTCACCCGAAACACTAGAGAAAATGGAACCTTATGCAGGTGAGGAAATTCCAGTTTGGAGATTATTTTATGCCTTAGAAAATCATATTATTCATCACAGAGGCCAAGCCATTTGTTATTTAAGACTCAACAACATCACCCCAATCGGTTACATAGGTTGGTAATTATCATGAAAAAACTCTTATTTCTATTCTCTATATTGTTTTCACTAAATACCTCAGCTTGTGATGTTTGCGGTTGTGGAAATGGCTCATCTTTTTTTGGAATCTTACCACAATCGCACTTTAAGTTTGGTGGTCTCAGATATCAAACCAAAACCTTTGATTCTCATTTTACCAGTAATTTGCTAAGAACAGAAGAAAATTTTCAGTCCATTGAACCTTGGCTCAGGCTATACCCAATCAAAAAAACGCAACTGATTTTGATGGGTTCTGTACAATCTAACACCCAAACCATAATGGCCACTGGCGAAAGAAAAACGCTTTCCGGAATTGGTGACGTATCTGCTTTGGCACATTACAATGTGGTCAATACTTTTTTTGATAGTACGGCACACACGTTCGACCACATTTGGCTTTTAGGGGGTGGCATAAAACTGCCCACCGGAAAATACGACTACGCCATGACTGAGGACGAAGTAGCAAATCCAAATTTTCAATTGGGTACTGGTTCGGTTGATTATCTTGTGAATAGCATTTACACCGTGCGAAAGAACAACATTGGGTTAAATATGGACTTGAGCTACAAAATAAATGGCACCAACAAGAACCATTACAAATTTGCCAACAAAAGCAGAGCAATAGTGAATGGTTTTGCTCAAATTTCTCTTGGAGATTTTGTAATTTTGCCCAACATCGGAGCTTTAGGAGAATATGCCAAAAACGATAAGCAAAATGGCATTGATAATAGTTTTTCGGGTGGATATATGACAACGGCCATGCTGGGAAGCGAAATTTACTATAAAAAAATTACTGCTGGTTTTTTAGTTCAAAAGCCTATAATTCAAGATCTTTCAGGCACAGAATTGAAACTCAGAAATAGCTTTATGTGCCATTTGACTTTGCTGTTCTAAGAATTATAAAATCGCATCTGTGTTCTATTTCAATTCTTTAAATGCATTCCTTTGCTTTTCCGAATAAATTCAAAGCAATTACTTAGTTTTTCATAGTTTAGTTTAAGCATCATTTATTTCCCTTTATTGTTTTTTGGAAAGACACAAAAGCCTATTTTTGGTTTTTAAATCAAAGCACGCCTATATCTAAATAGATGCTTAAAAAAATAATATTCTTACATGAAAAAAATACTATTGGTAGAAGATGAAGCCCATGTAGTTTCTTTCATAAAAAAAGGCCTTTTTGAGGAAGGTTTTGTGGTTAGTGTAGCTTTTGATGGTAAATCAGGGCTGAATTTGGCCCTTGAAAATAACTTCGACCTTATCATATTAGACATTATGCTACCCGAAGTAAACGGTTATGATGTTTGTAAGGAAATCCGTAAAAAAGACCTTTCTGTACCTATTATTTTTCTTTCAGCATTGGGTACATCCGAAAACATTGTAATGGGACTAGAATATCGTGCTGATGATTACGTCGTAAAGCCATTTAAGTTTATTGAACTTCTTGCCAGAATCAGAAACTTATTGAGGAGAACAGAGAATACCTCATTGCCAAAACCAGATGCTCAAGAAGAGTTCATTTACAGAATCGATGATTTGGTGGTGAATGACTATAACAAAACAGTCATCCGAAACTACCAAGATATTTCTCTGACCACCACTGAGTATCGTCTTCTATTGTTTTTTATTAAAAACAAAGAAAGAGTTTTATCTAGACTTGATATTTTGGAGGAAGTTTGGGGTGTAAACTATGACCTTGGTACTAATGTGGTGGACGTTTACGTAAATTATCTAAGAAAAAAAATTGAAGTCAATAGCGAAACCAAGCTCATTCAGACTATCATAGGTATGGGATATGTGTTGAAAACCTAGCTGAAATTCTCATTAGATACTTATATAAAAATCTAATAAGCCCAGATTTTTGGGTGCTTAAAATCCATATTCAGAATTTTGTTTTTGGTAGTTTAATATATTTAAAAGGCTGATGAAAATTCAATTAAAGGCAAATCTTTTGTTATTGACCTCCTACTTCTTAATCATCTTGGTTTTTGGGGGATTTGTATACTTTTTTGAAAACACCTACTCAAAAGACGATTTCTATAAACTATTAGAAGCGAGAATTGACACTTTTTTAAAAGAAAAAATAAAAGTCAACCCAAATTTGGAGGAAGGCCTTTTACAAAATATTGAGGAGGAATTTCCTAACGAAAAAAATTACATTTTCCTTCTAGACAAATCAGACGATTTTAAAACTGAGAAAGATTTAACGCACTTACCCATTGCGTTTTTTAAAAATACATTGGCGAATGGTCAATCTGAAAATTTCAACAAAAAAGTCTATTCAAAAAGCAAGGTAATCGCTATAAACAACAAAAACTACCTAGTTATTAGCTCTGCAGAGAACCACCTACTCTTGCATCAGAAAAAATATCTAACTAAATCGATGTGGGTTTCATTCATTGTAGCCACTGTTTTAGCTATTCTAACTTCCTATTTTTTGATGCGATTTATTTTTCGACCAATTACTGAGATTACACAAAAAGTTAAAGAAATAAATCTGAAAAACCTGCACTTGAGGCTGGAACAAAAAGGTGACAAAGACGAGCTAGATGAATTAGCCATGACTTTCAACAACATGCTGAACCGCATGGAAACTTCCTTCAATACCCAGAATAATTTCATAAGCAATGCCTCGCATGAACTTAGAACTCCTCTGACAGCCATCATAGGCGAAGCTGATGTGGCTCTAACAAAAGTCAGAGATGTAGAAGAGTACATAGAAACTATAAAAGTGATACTTGAAGAGGCCGAAAACCTAGATAAAAAAACGCAGGCTCTGCTTTTTTTAGCCCAAACGGGCTTCAACGGCAAAACGATTAAGTTTGATAAAGTAAGAATGGATCAGTTGCTTTGGGATGTAAAAGTGACAACTGAAAAGATAAATCCAAAAAGCAAAATAGTGATTGACATGAGTCTTTTACCTGAAAATCCAATGAAACTCAAAGTAAATGGCAACAATCAGTTATTACATTTGGCTGTAAGTAATATCATTTTAAATGCTTGCAAATACTCAAAATTTGAAACTGTAAATGTTTCACTTGGTTCAATAGATACATACATCTTGCTGGTTGTGAAAGATTCAGGCATTGGAATTCCTGAAAGCGAAATCGAACACATCTATGACCCATTTTTTAGAGCTTCCAACACACAAAACTTCGAAGGTTATGGCATTGGTCTACCACTTACACGAAACATCATTCACATGCATGGAGGCGAACTTTTGGTGAATTCAATTCAAAACATGGGAACTACTGTTCAAATAAAACTTCCGATTGGACAGTTTTAAATCTCGACTTCCGTTCCAGTAATCCTCTTACTGTCAAAATTAATTTCATTGTTATTTTGTGTCTTAATTTCAATAGATTTGCAAATCTAAATAAAGAAATATTCGTTCCGCTAGGTTTAAATAACAATCTTTAATTCTCAGTTTCTTAGAAAATGAGGATTCTTCATTTCTAATTTTCAAAAAAAATATCTTAAATACTTAAAAATAATGAAATAATAATTTGACTTAAAACGCTTTATAAATTTTAATAGCAAATTAATTTATCTCTTAAATAAGCATATTTAGTAAAAAGTAGGTTGTTTCAATAAAACAGATATGAACAAAAACATTCAAGCAACTCCAGTTCTCTCATTCTCTTCTTTGAATATTTTAAAATATATTTTGAAATCAAACTAGGAGCAAATAAACACAATACAAGATAGAATTAGAAAGTTCATTGATATTCAAACTATAAACCTCTCAAAGCCCAATTATTAGAGCTTTTTGTATTATTAAATTTGTTTCTAAATTATATACCTATTACGCTATGAGCGAATAAATTCAACTTTGGATTAATTAAGCTAAAAAAAGTCCACCGATAGACAGACTAAAATTAAAACTAGATTAAAAAAAATCTTTAATATTTGTTTTATATTCATAAAAAATATTAATTTTCGGAGAATTTCTATTTAACCCTAACCTAAACATCACTAAATTATGGAGCAAATAATCGGTCCATTGACCAAACTCGGCCGTTTCTTATTAGCCGTCCCTATGGCAATTTTCGGAATACTACATTTTATGGCTGCTGACGCTATGGCTGGTATGGTACCATTGCCTGGAGGAGCAATATGGGTGTATGTCACAGGCATAGCTCTCATAGCAGCTGGAGTGAGTATTATCATTCAGAAAAAAGCCAGATTAGCCTCAACTCTTTTAGCCGTTTTATTACTCATTTTTGTCTTTGCAATACACCTACCTGGGGCTTTGGCAGGTGGAGATAGTGGACAAATGTCAATGATGAGTTTATTAAAAGATTTAGCAATAGCCGGTGGAGCTTTAGTTTATGCAAGTACTCAACCCATAGAGTAAAATTTACAAGTCCTTCATGAATTTGAAGGATTTTTTGTTAGTTTTTTACCCCTAAACCTATATAAATATATAATACGCCTTGAGTTTTTGAGGTGTATTTTTTTTTGCCAAAAATCTAAGCTAATTTCTTTAAAACTGATTCTCAAATCAACTATATTTGATTTCAAAAATTTCAACCCTCATAAAATATGAAGCCTTCAAGGAGAAAATTTATCAGAAACATGGGTAGTTTGGCTGTGTTATCTGGTGTTAGTTCAATTGCAAAACCATTCAATATTATCAAGAGTTTGACTGTAAGCCCCAACGATAAAATCAGGTTGGCAACAATCGGAATGGGGATTCAGGGACATTATGATACCAAATCAGCTTTGAAAACATCTGGAGTAGAATTTGTGGCTGCAGCGGATTTATATACAGGCAGACTAGATAGAGTGAAACAAACATTCGGCAATGACATGTTTGTCACCCGCGACTACAGAGAAATCCTCCGTAGAAAAGATATAGATGCTGTAATAATAGCCACGCCCGATCATTGGCACGATAAAATTACGATTGATGCCCTCAACGCTGGCAAAAATGTGTATTGTGAAAAACCTATGGTACAAGCCATAAATGAAGGGAAACCAGTAATAGACGCTTGGAAAAAATCTGGTAAAACCATGCAAGTAGGCAGCCAGAGGATCAGTGGAAGTGTATTTCAAGAAGCCAAAAGAATCATAGCCGCTGGTGATATAGGAGCTATAAATTATGTAGAATCCAACAGCGACAGATTCAGTGCCATAGGTGCTTGGAACTACTCCATTCCTACCGACGCATCACCTACTACAGTAGATTGGGATACATTTTTGAAAGATACTGCCAAAATGCCTTTTGATGCCAATAGATTTTTCCGTTGGAGAAATTACAAAAACTACGGTACTGGTGTCGCAGGGGACTTGTTTGTCCACTTAATTACCGGCGTACATTATGTAGTAGACTCTAAAGGACCAAACCGCATCTTTGCTTCCGGAGGACTTAGATATTGGAAAGAAGGTCGCGATGTGCCAGATGTGATGGTGGCTATTTTGGATTATCCCAAAGCCGCAACGCATGAGGAATTTCAGATGGTATTAAGAGTGAACTTTGCTAATGCTGGAACCATTAACAACAATACCAGAATAATCGGTACCGAAGGCCAGATAGATTTTTCAGGCAATGGACTTACTTTGAGTAAGAAAAAACTTCCAAAAGCACCTGGATTTGGAAACTATGACAGTTATTTTACTTTTTCAGATGCTCAGCAAAAAGAATTCGAGAAAGAATATAATGCCAAATTTAACGAAGCAGACCGCAAGGGCGAGCCTGTAAAGGAAGTTAAATTTACCCCTGAAGCTGGTTCTGACGAACACGCCAATCATTTCGGTAATTTCTTCGAAAATATCAGAAAGGGAAGCCAAGCTACCATAGAAGACCCTATATTTGGTTTCAGAGCAGCAGCTCCGGTTTTAGCCTGCAACGAGAGCTATTTCCAGAAAAAAGCCATCAATTGGGATCCAGTGAATATGCGGAAGTTGTAATCTAAATCGTTTTTAAAACCCAATATCTCTATCACGGTTATTGGGTTTAATCAATTATTCAACCGACCCAAACAAAAATGAAATCTAATAGAAGGAAATTTCTCCAAAATATAGGTACAAGTGCAGCTGTCTTCAGCCTACCAAGCATTTCTAATGCCGCCGTGAAATCAGAAAATAGCGAAATTGCTAAACCAAAAACCAAACAAGCATTTAACATGTCTGGTTTTGCGGCTCCTAAGCTAGACAAAGTTAGAATTGGTTTCATAGGTCTGGGTAACCGAGGACCTGGAGCGGTTAAACGCATGAGCCAAATAGCAGCAGTAGAAATTGTGGCACTTTGTGATAAAGATCCATTGAGAGTAGAAAAGCAACAAGCTATTTTATCGAAAGCTAACCTACCAAAAGCAAGAGAATATAGTGGAGTCGATGGTTGGAAAGGCCTTTGCGAAAGTAACGATATCGACTTGGTTTATATATGTACTCCATGGAGTTTGCACACTCCTATGGCAGTATATGCCATGAACAACGGCAAACATACAACCATCGAAGTACCTGCGGCCAAAACTATTGACGAATGTTGGCAATTGGTAGAAACCTCTGAAAAAACCAAAAAACATTGCATGATGTTGGAGAACACTTGCTATGACTTTTTCGAGCAAATGACCCTGAATATGGCCAGAAATGGCCTTTTCGGTGAATTAATTCATGCTGAAGGTGCGTATATTCATAATCTTTTGAATGCCAATTTCGGAAAAACCTCCTACTCAGACATGTGGAGACTCAACGAAAACGCCAACCGAAACGGCAACCTCTACCCTACACATGGTTTGGGACCGATTTCACAGTGCCTTAACATCAACCGTGGCGATAGATTTAACCATTTGGTAGCCATCTCGTCCAATGATTTCCAAATGGGTGAAATGGCCAAATCTTTGGCCGCCAATGACCCTTTTTATGAAGATTATGTAGGAAAACCGTTCAGAGGCAATATGAACACCACCATCATAAAAACCGAAAAAGGTAAAACCATTATGCTTCAACACGATGTTACTTCTACCAGACCATACTCAAGAATACATCTTTTGAGTGGAACAAAAGGTGTAGCTCAAAAATGGCCCGAGCCAGGTAAAATAGCCCTTGGCGAAGACTGGATGAGCGAAAAAGAGCTGAAAGAAATTGAAGAAAAATATACCACACCGCTGGTAAAACATATTGGCGAAATAGCCAAAAAAGTAGGTGGACATGGCGGCATGGACTTTATAATGGATTGGCGATTGATAGATTGCCTAAGAAACGGCTTACCGCTAGACCAAGATGTGTATGATGCTGCCGCATGGAGTTCTATTGCACATTCTAGCGAACTTTCGGTGATGAAAAAAGGAAAAACCGTCGATATTCCAGATTTTACCAGAGGTGCTTGGAAAAACAACCAACCTGTAAGTTTGACTTTAAATGGTGGCGGAAATACGGAAGTTAGGAAAGTTTGATTCAGATAAACCTCTGAATCAAACCCCTTTTCATCCATCATCAATTGCCTAATATATTGCTCTTTGCACACTTAACACTATATTTGTACTATTCTAGCTTTGGCTAATAAAATAAATAGTAAACAATTGCAATTCAACGAACTCAATATACACGAAGACGTACTGGCCGGTATAGATGCCATGAACTACCTTCAGGCCTCGCCCATACAAGAAATGGCCATCCCGATTATACTTGATGGTAAAGACCTGATAGCCTCCGCTCAAACGGGTACAGGCAAAACAGCTGCTTATTTAATACCGCTTTTGGATTTGATTATTAGAAGCGGAAACGAGCACATTACAGCTTTAATTTTGGTGCCAACACGTGAGCTGGCCAAACAGATAGACGAACAAATAGAAGGGTTTAGTTATTTCATAAGAGCCACATCACTAGCAATTTATGGTGGAGGAAAAGGTGAAAACTGGGACCAACAACGTAAAGCTTTGGTAGATGGTGCAGATATAATTATTGCCACTCCAGGACGTCTTTTGGCACACATGAAATCAGGCGATGTTAAGTTTGATGACCTGAAATGTTTGGTGCTTGACGAAGCCGACAAAATGTTAGACATGGGATTCTCTGATGACATTCTATATGTTATTAAACACTTACCTGTCAACCGCCAAAATTTGATGTTTTCGGCCACGATGCCTCAGAAAATCAGAGATTTCGCTAACAAAATTCTAAGAAATCCTGAAGAAATCAAACTGGCAGTTTCTAAGCCAGCCGTAGGTATTGACCAACAGTTTTTTTTAGCAGCTGATCACCAAAAACTCCCACTTTTAATTCACCTATTAAAAGACAAAAAAGACCTGACTATTATAATTTTTTCTTCACAAAAATCGATGATCAATCAAATTATCAGAGCTTTAGGAAAAGAAAAAATAATGGCCAGAGGCATATCTTCTGACAACAGCCAAGAAGAACGAGAAGAATATTTAAGAGGATTTAAAAACAAAAATTTCAATATTTTAGTAGCTACAGATGTACTTTCCAGGGGAATTGACATCAATAATCTCAACTTGGTGATAAACTATGACGTCCCTCGCGATGCCGAAGATTACATTCACCGAATAGGGAGAACTGCTCGTGCTGAAACTACTGGAACTTCCTTCACTTTTATCAACGAAAAGGATCAACGCAAAATAGCCAGCATAGAGAAACTACTTGAAAGAGAAGTAGAAAAACAAAATATCACCGAAAACTTAGGTCTTGGGCCTGCACCAGCATATTCTGTCGAAAAGCGTAGCTTCAATAAACCATTCAAAAAGAAGTTTTTTGGCAAGAAAAAACCTCCGACTGCATAATTGCTAAAAGTTTTTTGGCGATTCCTCTTGAAATTAAAACCCAATTTTTCATACATTTATGCAAACTTAAACGCCTACACTATGAAAAACGTAAAATTTAATCGAAGAAACTTTCTAGAAACTTCATTAGGAATAACTGCCATGGGTGCTGGTTCCTTGGTACTTCCTCGCAACGGTTACGGCAAGATTCTTCCTGCCGACAGAAACATCAACCTTATTGGGCCAATTGAAGGCTACACCCCTCAAATCGGGACACTTATTACAATGTTGGATTGGTTGAGTAACTCGGTGATTAGTTATAACAATAAACTAAGCATTGAACAGTTGGACTATATCCACGACAAAGATTCCAACTCTATTGGTTCTTTAATGATGCATTTGGCCGCCACTGAAGTTATTTATCAAGATATTACCTTCTTTAATCTAGAAGACTTCACGAAAGAGAACAAAGAGAAGTGGAATGTGGCCATGAATCTGGAAGAGGATGCTCGGAAACAAATAAAGGGAAATCCGCTCAGTTATTACAAAGACGCCATGAATGAAGTGAGGGAAAAATCTAAAGCCGAATTCAAAAAAAGAGATGATAAATGGTTTCTTTCAGGCGAAACCAAAGACTGGGACTGGAATAATTACTGCAAGTGGTTTCATGTCGCGGAACATTTTGCCAACCACCGTGGACAAATGACTTGGTACGCCAAAAGAATGCCGAAATAAAATTCGAATGCAAGAAAAAAAAACGTTTTTCTCTTTACCTGAAAACATACATTATCTCAATTGTGCCACAATGTCGCCACTACCGAAAAAAGTGGAAGAGGCTGGTATAAAGGGTTTATTAAGAAAATCACAACCATATGAAATAAGCCAAGAGCATTTTTTCGATACTGCCGAAACAGTTAGAAAGAGATTTGCTCAACTTATAAATTGTACTGAATATGAAAATATTGCAATAATGGCTTCCGTCTCGTATGGAATGGCCACGGTGGTAAAAAACATTTTGAAAAAAGGAATACCCAATCATAAAACCAAAGTTGTTTTGGTGGGCGAGGAATTTCCAAGTGACGTTTATGCATGGGGAGAACTTATTTCCGAAAATCCGAAAGTAAGTATTGAGACCATCCAAGCACCTCAAGAATTAAATAACAAAGGCAAAAACTGGAATAATTCACTTATTGAAGCTTTGAATTCTGAAGCTTTGGCAATTTGTATTTCACCTACACATTGGGCAGATGGTACGCTCTTTAATCTTGAAAAAATCAAAGAAAAGTGTCAACAAAACAACATATTATTTCTGATTGATGCCACTCAACACTTGGGAGCTTATGCGTTTGATATTCAGAAAATTCAGCCAGATTTTCTAGTTGCTGCCACTTACAAATGGCTTCTCGGACCTTACGGTACTACTTTGGCCTATTTTGGCAAATACTTTGATGATGGTTTTCCGCTCGAACAAACCTGGATTGGACGAAAAAATAGCCAAGATTTCAAGAATCTAATTAATTATCAGACTGATTATCAAGAAGGTGCATTTAGATACAACATGGGTGAATTTAGTAATTTCATAAACCTACCCATGGTAGAAAAAGCCCTTGATTTATTAATAGAATGGCAACCTTCAGAGATTCAAGAATACGCGAAGAACTTAGGAAAACCTTACATAGAAAGACTAAGAAAAGCTGGATATTGGATTGAAAATGAAGACTTTCGAGCAGCCCATTTGTTTGGAATAAGACTGCCAGAAAACCTCAAAATAGAAACTATTCAGAAAGCCCTTTCTGACCAAAAAGTGTTTGTTTCTTACCGTGGTAAGGCCATCAGATTATCCATAAATGTGTGGAATGATGAAAATGACATGGAGCTTTTTGCTGAAATATTAGAAAGAAACAGCATATAGCTAACCCAATGTTTAATTTAAAAAATTAAAACAAAATCCCTTATAAATAGCTCATGGACAAAATGTACTTTATTCTGCTCGGAATCGTAATTCTTGCTTTCGTTTCTAACATACTTATCATAACCAAAAGCAGTTATCCGGGCAGCGAGGTTGGCGTAGGGCCAATTATACAACTGATTGTCGCCATTCCTCTTTTCTTAATCTCTGCCTTGGTGTACTATTTCACCAAAAACATGCAGATCAACTTCTGGATATTACTTCTACCTTTATTTCTTGAAATAGCCTACTTTACTTTTACCAAAGACCTCTTCAATATCTTCGGTAAAGACAACGGTGCATTTCTTATTCGGAGCTATATTTATGCCATATCATTAAGTACCGCAGTTGGTATTTTAGCAGCTTGGATGCTTGGGGTTTTATCTAAAAAATAAACATGAATTACTTATCCGCTTCTTTCGGTTTGGTTTTTTGGCAAATCATGGTTTTTTCCTTTTGGCTATTCATGATTTTTGCGATTATAGATATCGTAAGAAGCAAATTTAAAGGAAACAATAAACTCATTTGGGCGTTGGTGACCATCTTTGTGCCTTTTGGGGGACTCATATATTTTATTTTTGGTAGAAAAAATAAGGTGATGGAGTAGATTTGGACAATTAATCCTTGAATCCTTGGCAAAAAAATAAGCCAAAAACCTCCAAGGAATTTAGCATTTTTTCCTAATTCAGATTCAGCTCCCTACTTTTGGAAAATGAAAGGACAAGGAGCTGTAAACAACGTAAAAAATCGCTTTGACAAAACGGAAACCGTACCGTTTTGGGAAAACGACTACGACTATGAAGAAATAAAAACCAAGACAGAATTCATAAAAGTACATGCCAAAACGATTGTAAATCAAGTCAAAAGCATAGACTTGCCCTTTGTGCAATCGCTTAACCCTTATCAAGGCTGCGAACATGGTTGTTCTTACTGTTATGCACGACCTACACACGAGTATTGGTCGCTGAATGCAGGCGTAGATTTTGAGCGAAAAATCCTATACAAACCCGACGCTCCCACCCTACTCGAAAAACACTTCCAGAAAAAAAACTATGTGCCAAATCCCATATCGTTTTCGGGAAACACTGATTGTTACCAACCTGCTGAGAGAAAATTCAAGTTAACACGTCAACTATTGGAGGTTTGTCTAAAATATAAACATCCACTAACTATTATTACAAAAAATGCCCTTTTGCTAAGAGATTTGGATATATTATTGAAGCTCAGAAAAGATAATTTAGTGGCAGTGGCTTTATCCATCACTACTTTGAATGAAGAAACTAGGAGAATTTTAGAACCTCGTACCTCATCCGCAATGAACAAACTCAAGGCCATGAAAATACTTTCAGAAAATGGAATACCTGTTTTTGGCATGATTGCTCCCATCATTCCTGCGGTCAACAGCCATGAAATTTTTGCATTGGCTGAGCAATTTTATTTGAATGGAGCTTTCGGATTTTCATCCACCATGGTACGGCTCAATGATGTGGTAGAACCTATTTTTATGCAATGGGCAAAAACCCATTATCCTGACCGAGCAGATAAAATCCTCAACCAAATCCGTAATCTACATGGAGGAAATCTAGGTAGCAAAATTCCAAAAGAAAGAATGAAAGGAAGCGGAATATTGGCGGATTCATTTCAACAATCTTTAAAAATAGCTAAAGAGAAATTCTTTCCGAATTTTACCTTCCCTGAATTGAACAAAAGCTCATTCAGAACTTTAAAAGACATACAATTGACTTTGTTTTAAACAACCACTCAAAAGTTTTATTCTAAAAAATATCAATTTACCAATATTTAATTTGGAATAAATAACATTTTACTTCCTTTTAGGCAACTATACACCACAATTCCCTTCTATTTTTTGTGTTTTATTATCTTTGTTTTGAATTATAATCATTTGGAAAAACAAAACCATGTCTAAACAAAATCTTGAGACCTTATTTACCCAAGAGGTACATAACAAATATTTGGTATTCAACACCCTCTTTTCGAGGCTGCCTTATGACAAGATGACCAATATTGGCACACTTATGCCTTTTTTACACGATAAAGCCAAGTCGGGATTTGAAGATAGCCAAACTCCAAAAGAAATTATCAATTCGTTTTTTGAGCGATATACCAACATCAAAACTGATAAAGAGAAAATAGATTTGCTTTTTAGATTTATCACCTATATTGAACGTCAAGTTGTACTTTTTGACTCTGTTGAGGACGCAGCTTTCGAGAAACTCAATGCTACCAATACAAAAGGAACTTTAACCTCTATCATTGCCTTGGCTTCCCAGCATGGCAAAATAGAAGAAGTTAAAGAAAAACTAAAAAACTTTAAGGTAAGAGTGGTTTTCACCGCACACCCAACCCAATTTTACCCCAATTCAGTACTCAGAATCATACAAGATTTAGAAGCTTGCATTGCTGTAAACGATATAAATGCCATAGATGCTTTGCTACAACAATTGGGTAAAACGCCGTTCATCAATGACGAACAACCCACACCTGTTCAAGAAGCTCAAAGCATCATTTTCTATCTTAGACATGTTTATTACGAGGCAATTGGTCAACTTCATGATCTCATATACAATGATATTTTAGACGAAGATGAAGCCTTTAGGTCTATAATTGACCTTGGTTTTTGGCCGGGAGGCGACAGAGACGGTAATCCATTTGTAACCGCAGAAATAAGTAAGAAAGTTGCTCAAGAACTCAGAACTAATATACTAAAGTGTTATTACAATCATTTTAAAGATATCAGGCGTAGATTTACTTTCAAAGGCGTTATCCCGCTTTTGGACAAAATAAACAACCGCATTTATACCAATATGTTTGGTCTAAATAATGACCTTACTGCTGCTGAGCTCCTTTCTGCCTTAGCTGAGGTCCGTGAGAAAATGGTTACCAAGCATAATTCTATGTTTTTGAGTGAATTGGACAGGTTTATCAGAAGAGTGAAATTGTTCGGCATGCACTTTGCCAGTCTCGATATTAGACAAGATAGTAGTATCCACGAAGCTGTTTTTCAAGCTGTTGTGACTAAATACAATGTTTCTAACAAACCTTATACGGAGTGGTCTCATGAAGAAAAAATTGCTTTCTTGACCAATAATGACATTATAGTTAATGAGGACGAATTTGAAGATCCTTTGGTAAAAGATACTTTCAAAACTATAAAGGCAATAAAAGAAATTCAGACCAAAAATGGTGAAAAGGCCTGCCACAGATACATTATTTCTAATTCTACTTCGTCATGTTCTGTATTGGAAGTATTGGCCATGTTTAAGTTTTGTGGAATAGAAGAAATAAACGTTGATATAGTACCCCTTTTCGAAACCATCGAAGGTTTGGATACTGCCAGACAATCCATGGGTGAACTTTACAATTTAGAATATTACAAAAAACAACTCAAGTATCGTTCTGATTTCCAGACGATTATGTTGGGCTTCTCAGATGGAACAAAAGATGGTGGATATATAAAAGCGAACTGGGAGATTTACAAAGCAAAGGAAAACCTAACAGCCGTATCGATGGAAAACGGCATAAATGTAGTCTTTTTTGACGGCAGAGGCGGCCCTCCTGCTCGTGGTGGTGGAAAAACGCATCAGTTTTATGCTTCACAGGGTCCAAGTATTGCTAATAATGAAATCCAGATAACTATACAAGGACAAACAATCTCCTCGATGTATGGGTCAAAACCACAGGCGATTTTCAACTTCGAACAGTTGCTATCAGCAGGAGTAATAAACGACATCTTTACAGACGACAAATCACTAATAAGTAATCAAGAACGTGACCTTATAGAAGAACTGGCTGAAGTGGGTGGCAAGAAGTATTTAGAATTAAAAAATCATCCGCTTTTTGTATCCTATTTGGAACATAAAAGCCCACTCAAATATTACGGAAAAACCAAAATCGGAAGCCGACCAAGTAAAAGAAGCACTTCTAGTCAGCTTAAATTGAGCGACTTACGAGCTATACCTTTTGTGGGATCATGGAGTCAATTAAAACAAAATGTTCCAGGCTTCTTTGGATTTGGTACTGCTCTTCAGTCTAAAATAGATGAAGGAAAATTGGTGGATTTGAAAGACCTTTTTGAGAATTCATTGTACTTCAAAACTTTGATGCAAAATAGCATGATGGCTCTTTCGAAAACCTATTTTCCATTGACTTCATATATGAAAAACGACCCCATTTATGGTGAATTTTGGAATATTTTGTATGAAGAACAACAGAGAAGTATAAACAATATGCTCTTAGTTTCTGGTCAAAAATTATTGATGGAAACTGACCCTATCAGCATGATGTCAGTAGAATATCGTGAAAATATTGTATTACCATTGTTGGCTATTCAGCAATATGCCTTACAAGAAGTGGAAGAGAATACAGATGAAAATGCCAAAACAGTTTTTGAGAAAATGGTAACAAGGTCGCTTTTCGGAAATATTAATGCGAGTAGGAATTCTGCGTAATAGATATTACTAATATTTAAAAAGGATTAAGAGAACTCGATTTTCTTAATCCTTTTTTTTATAAAAAACCTTGATTTCTTAATTACTTCATGTTAAAAATCAAGGTTTAACCATCTCTAAAACGTCAAAATCATATTCATTTTTCTCATCTTTCTTGTATGAAACTGATGAAACCAAAGTCCAGTTTTCGTAAGGTTTAAGATTAAAAAATGCATCACCTTCTAGTTTGGCGTTAACTTTGGTGAGATATAGTTTGGTGGCCAACTTTTCAGACAAAGTGTATATTTTCTCACCTCCAATTATAAATATCTCGTTTTTATGACTTTGCTGGCTTCCTAATTCAATTGCTTTTTCTAGAGAATTCACAACGACACAGCCTTCAATTTCTAAATCTTTACTTCGAGAAATCACAATATTCAATCTGTTTGGGAGTGGTTTTCCGATCGAATCAAACGTTTTTCGGCCCATAATGATGGCGTGGTCGGTGGTACGTTTTTTGAATAGTTTTAAATCTTCTGAAAGCCTCCACAACAATTGATTGTCTTTGCCAATTACACTGTTTTCAGCAACAGCCACTATGATAGAAATATCCATGATTTATTGATATATTAGGCAAATATCCGACTAAATTTGCGAATAATCTTCAAAAAAAAATGAAAAACAAAGTAGGTTTTATTACAGGTGGTTCGAAAGGTATTGGTTTAGGAATAGCCGAAGCTATGGTGAAAGAAAATATAAAAGTAGCCATATCGGGTAGAAATGCCGAGAGCGTAAATTCAGCTTTGGAACTTTTGAACAAAATAAATCCAGATTCGGCTATTGGCTTTGTTTCTGATGTAAGGAAACCTGAAGATTTAGAGCAAAACGTAAAAGAAATCATAGCTAAGTGGGGAAATTTGGATTATGTTTTAGCCAATGCGGGTGTAGGGCATTTCGGAAATATAGAAAACCTTACCGCAGACCAATGGAACGAAACCATTGATATCAACTTAACTGGCGTTTTTAACACCGTTAAAGCTTGTTTGGAAAAGGTGATTGAGAGCAAAGGTTATATTATTACCATTGCGAGTTTGGCAGGCACCAATTTCTTCGTAAACGGCACGGCTTATAACGCCAGCAAGTTTGGTTTGGTAGGTTTTACACAAGCACTTATGCTCGACGTTAGAAGCAAAGGCGTTAAAGTAACCACCATAATGCCAGGTTCCGTGACTTCTTATTTCAACGGACATTTACCATCAGACGCCGACTCCTGGAAAATCCAACCGGAAGATATCGGACAAATGGTTATTGACCTCATCAAAATGCCAGCTCGCACACTTCCGAGTAAAATAGAAGTTAGACCAACGATGCCAGGATAAGTTGGTAATTGGTTAATTGGTTAATTGGTTAATTGGTTAATCAAAACTCTTGTTAATAATTAAAGATTTCATTATTAGCACATTAACTCACTATCCCATTAAACATTATAAGTCACTTACAATACTTGTCCTGAAGTATTTTGGCCTTTTTTTGTTCTAGGAACACCAATTGTTGGTAATCTTTGCAGGCTTCATCTTTCCGGCGTAGTAATATCAAGCATGCTGCATGTTGATAATATGAATTGATATTGAGCGGGTTGTAGTTTATAGACTTCTGATAGTAGGTCTCAGCTTGTTTATATGCGGCCCTCTCAAAGAAATCATTTCCATAATCATAATACATTTTAGAATACTCAAGTGAGTCTACAATTGAGCTAGTTTCTCTTTCCGAATAACTCAGGTTGTAGTCATATTCTACCTCCACATTTACTTTTTCACCTATATATTCTGCTGGCTGCCACTTGCCTTTGGTTTTATTTACGGCGGATATGAGTTTTTCATTGTATTTATCATTGGTAGAAGCTACCACGGTGATACCTTTTACAGCTCCAGTTTTGGTAACCACAAAACGCACCACAAAACCACCTTTGCGATATTCAGGGAATCCAAATTTCTCAAAAACATAGTCCATAACAGCCATATTTTTATCTATAAAGTATGGCTCCAATTTTCCGTTTACTTGCTGATATACCCTTTCACCGCTTTTGGAAAGGTAAGAGGTGGGAGTATAAGTCAAATCAAATAATTTCTTAGGCATAAATCGCAAACTAAGAGCTTGTGTTTCATCCGTAAAGTCTGCTTGATCCAAAATCAACTCACTATCACTGATTGATTTTACCTTAAATACTATTTTATTAAAAGTTAATATACTGTCTTTAAGCGTATAAGGATAAGTGAATCTTCTACCACTAGTGAACAATCGGAGCGAATCTTTTGAAAACACATCTAAATCAAAAGTGGCGTTTAAATAAGTCTGATCGTATAATTTACTGCCGTCTTTGCTCCGAATTTCAGTCTTTTTCCAGTTTCCTATTAGCTTGCTCGAAAAGGAATTTTGTGCAAAACTTTGGATTGCGAGAAAAAGAAAGACAAAAAAAATGGATGGCTTCATTGTGACTGGTGAAATTTTTACACTAATTAAATACGTTTTTCGCTAAAAGATAAAATCAAACATAAAAAATAAAAAAAAACCTCCAAAATTGGAGGCTTCTATTAACAAATCATTATTTCAGTGTATTGAGATATTTTACCGCAAAACCCACCCAATCGACTTCTGTATCTGGAATTCTAACATCGGGTTTGATACCTACTCCTTCTAATGGTGTTAGTGGCAATCTGTAGCTGTAACCCAAAGGTAAGGCCAATCTCCAAGCGTAGCAAGGAAGGCCCCAGTCTCGCACTTCGGTGTAGTCAAATGCCCCTTTGGTGTTGGTTCCCATCAATATGGTTTTAGAACTTTGTTTGGCTTCCAAACTTAAACTTTCGGCAGAGCTGGCCGTGTTTTTATCCACCAATATAACTACTTTCTGAGGGTTGGAGGTACTTTGGGGATAACTAAACGTTTTGTCTGCCCCTGTAATTATGGTTCCAGGATTCATCTGCATTTTTCTGATGATGTCTCTAAGCTTTGGATCGAGGTTTTTTGCATATTGTGGGTAATCCTGAATAGCTTTTAATTCATGATTGAGCAATATTTGGTTTTCTATTGATGCCCTTATTTTTGAACCGCGGCGAACAATTGGCCCATTGGCTATGTATGGAAAAATTGCATCAAACACACTTTCATCTCCTCCAGGATTATTCCTTAAGTCAATAATTAAGTTTTTACTTGATCTTATTAGACCTTCGTTTTGCTTAACCAACTCACTTACATAAAGCTCAACGTTGGGCATTGTAAATGGCGGCAGCTTTAGTAAAGTATTGTTCGAATCTAGTTTTTCAACTCTGTAATCTGGAATTCTATGAATTAAATCGTCTTGCGAAGCAAACTCTTTTGGAATTGGACTTAATTTATTGAACTTATAAATGTTTTCCATCACCAATAGATTCTTTACCACATTGGTTATGGTAATTTCCGGCGTAAAATCGGCATAATAATAGGTAGTTTTGAATTTTAGCTCTGATAATTGCTCCAAAACAAATTTCGTTTTGCCAATTACCCATAGATTATCCCTTTTGTTCAAAAGAAAACCGTAGAACTTATTTGCATTGGTTGCATCTTTTATAATACCAATTCTATACACTTTATCATCACTTTCCCAAATTCCTTCAACATAAGATAGTTTGGCCAAATTTGCCGTTAAATGAGCTTGGAAAATTTGCTCTGAACCAAATTTTTGAGTTGGGGCAGCCGCTGCTCTTTTTATGATTGCGTCTTTGGGTTCCTCTACCACAAAAGGTGTTTGGGTATTTATAAACAAATGGCCATCTTTAAAAAACTCAGTCCATTCTTTCAAAATAGAGTAGCATTCTTTGGGGTCAGTAACTCCAGCCGATTTATCCTTAACTTTTTTAGATAGGGCGTCGAAAGCAGGCTTGGTGGTCGCATTTACTTTCATACTAAAAGCAGAGTAATTATCTCTTACTTTCTGGGAAATCTCATCGAAGTTTTTCTGGCAGTTACATTCGGTTTGAGCTTTGACTTTTACCGAAAATAGGACAAGCAATAATATTGTAATTCGTTTCATATTAGAAAAATAGTAAATTGGCTAAAAATTTGAAATCCAAATTCATGCCTAAATTGATTGAAACCTTAAATTATTTTATAAATGTGTATTTTCAATAGCAGATTATCATGAAAAACCTATAAATCAATCACTTTCTGAGTCATCCCCGCTTCCAAGCTCCAGATATTGAATTGGCGAAATTGCATTACCAGCAATACCTTTTATACTACCATACATATCTATCGTATTTCCAATCACTTTTTCAATCTGCATTTCGCGTTCTTTCCAGATTCTTTGCATTGCACGTTTTTCTTTGTCTAATTCACTTTTGAGGTTGCTAAAACCATCTACTATGGCTTCCATCTGTTGTTTAAACTGACTACTTGTAAGAAAATTGTACAAAACACTCATCTTATCTGCTTTATTATCATTCACTGACTTAGCCATTTGCGTGCGTATCAAAATCTCTCTCAAGACAAACACCAGGCTCTTGATTTCATGAAAACCACAGACCCAAACCCCATCTTTTTCCCCAAACCTATCCATTTCTTTGGGCATGGTTTGGGTTACCAATACAGCGATTTCGGCACCAGTTTCTCGCTGATCAGTTTTTAGTTTTTCTATCCAATCACCCCCGAAGTTTTGCGTACGTTTACTTTCAAAAATTATTTTACCACAAATTTGCCCAAATTCGTTGATAACTGTCTGAACAGCATCCGCTCCTCTCTGACCTTTTTTTATTTCTTCTATTTGATCATACGGAAATGCCTGAGTCAGGATGGACTCTATGGCCAATTCCTGCACCTCACCTTGTAATTGCATGGAGCCTTGCTCTGCTTTTCGCTTCATTTCATTTACGAGGTCCATCTGGGCTTTGAGCTTTTGCTCAAAATCTTTCTTTACCAGTTCAAACTCTTCGTCTTTGCGTTTTTTAGCGGCTTCTTCTATGTCCTTGGTTTTTTCGAGCATGGTTTTTTCAAGCTGAATCTTCATCAATTCTTGTTGATTCTTCAGTTCTTGTTCCTTTTTCAAAAGCTCAATTTCTTTTTCTCGCCCAAGTATTATTTGTTTTTGTTTTTGGTCGTTGTCTTCTTTTAGTGCGGCCAGCATAGCGGCATTTTTTTCATCAGATCTTTTTTGTGCTTCGGTTTGAGCAATTGCCCACATTTTTTTCTTTTCTTCTTGTTCAAAAACCCGCTTTTCCTCAGCCATTTTGGTTTTCAACTCTTCTATTTTTAAGGCATTTATTTTTTCTTGAGCTTCAATACCTTTCTTGAGTTCGATTTCTAAGTGTTTTTGCAAAGCTTCGCCTGCATCAAACTGATGGCCGCAG
>JAIPAJ010000029.1 GCA_021740125.1 Leadbetterella sp.
ACAATGTTTGGGGAAACGGCATAGAAGCTCCTAACTACAATTATCCCACATTTTTTAAGGTGGTCCGAGAGGCAAAACCAAACCTTAAACTTGGAATATTTTCAACTTGGCTTGACAACCGCACAAAACTCTTGGGTGAAGGATTAGTGGCCACAAATAATCTACATATAGACTTTAAATTTGATGGTTATGAAAAAGATACCATTGCTTTTCCTCATGACAAAAACGCTCTTTACATTAAAAATATAGACGAACATGTAACGAGCAAGGCGGTGGAAACTATCAGAAAAAATGCACCTGATGTTTCGTGGGTATATTTGGAATACACCGATGATATGGGCCACAAGTTTGGAGACAGTCCTGAATTCTACCAATCTGTTGAAAATATGGACAGACTTGTTGGAAAAATGTATGAGGCCATCCAATATCGAGAGAAAAACTTTAATGAAAACTGGCTGTTAATGATTACCACCGATCATGGTCGGGACGCTAAAACTGGAAAAAACCATGGTGGACAGTCTTTTAGAGAACGTGAAACGTGGATAGCAACAAACAAAAAGCCTAAAAATTCGAGATTTAACAATGGCTTAGCCGTTGTCGACATTTTTCCTTCGGTTTGTACATTCTTGAAAATAAAAATCCCAAAAACAGTAAAAGAAAACTTAGAAGGAATATCATTTTTCTAAAACATCTTTTTCATACATATTGGCGACAAAAACATTACTTTTTACAAAAAATCCCTTTAATTTTATAGATACATTTATTCTACCTTAATAAAAAATGAAAAAAATATTAACCTTGGCCTCATTGGCCGTATTTAGCACGATCGCATTAAAGCAATCAGATTTAATTCAGTCAAGTTATTCAGGAGAGCTTCCCAAAAGTGAAATCATTGTTCCTGCTGGTTTTGTAGCAACAATTCTTGGAACGGAACTCGGAGCCACTCGTCACTTAACAGTTTCGAAAAATGGAGTAATCTATGCCAAACTTTCTAAACTTAAAGACGGAAAAGGTATTGTGATCCTTCGGGATGAAAATAAAGATGGTAAAATAGACAAAACAGAGATGTTTGGCGATTATCCTGGCACTGGTATTATCATAAAAAATGGCTACCTATATGCATCATCCAACACCGGTGTTTTTAGATATAAACTCAATGAAAAAGAGGAAATTATCAACATAGATGCACCTGAGAAAATTGTAGAGGGCTTGGTTGATAAAGGTCGGGACAATGCGAAACCATTTGTATTGGACAATGTTGGAAATTTATATGTCACTGTGGGTTCTTACAACGACCCTTGTCGAGAAAAAGGCACAGGAAAAGGTATGATGCCCTGCACTATTCTAGATTCGGCAGGTGGAATTTGGCAATTCAATGCATCTAAACTCAATCAGGCATATTCTGACGGTAAACGTTATGCAACAGGTGTGAAAAATGCTGTTGGAACAGCATGGAATTACAAAACGAATACTTTGTTTGCGACAATTCATGGTCGTGGACAGTTTCATGACTTTTATCCGCAATATTACACGCCCAAACAAAGTCAAGAACTTCCTGCCGAAACGCTATATGAGCTGAAAGAAGGAGACGATGCTGGTTGGCCATATATCTATTATGACCAATTTCAAAAGAAAAAAATAGTAGCACCTGAATATGGCGGTGATGGCAAAATGACTGGGGGTGAAAAAGCTATTAATCCATTAATTACATTTCCGGCACATTTAGGTCCAAATGATTTGCTATTTTATACAGGAAAAATGTTTCCTGCAAAATACAGAAACGGAGCTTTTGTTGCTTTTCATGGCCAATCTCCAGAACTAAAAAAGGGATATTTTGTAGCATTTGTACCTTTCATAAATGGGAAACCAACTGGCAAATGGGAGATTTTTGCTGATAATTTTGCTGGTACTGACTTGGTGAAGCCTACTGGTCCAATTCAACATCGCCCATGTGGATTAGCACAAGGGCCCGACGGTGCCTTGTATGTAAGTGATGATTTGGGAGGAACTATTTTCAAAATAACCTTCGGAGGGAAAAAATAAAAAAGGGAGCTCAAATCAAAATGAGCTCCCTTTTCAAACAAACATTTTTTTTATTTTACCTGAGTAAAAGTAACAGTAAGTGTAGAGTTTTCACCTTGGAAGATCTCTTCATAAGTCCAAGTAAATTTACCTTCCCCAAATACAACTTTTCCTTTATAAGGTGTTGAATCGCTTTCTATAATATCAAGTGCTATGTCGTCTGTTAGCGTGAATGTACCGTTTTTGGAGAATAAAAACAAAGAAAGTCCGTCCTCATCGACACAGTTTGCTGGTTCCGAAACTGAATACTTGCCATCTTCAGTAAACGTCATTGTGATTTCTTTTGTACAAGCATAGACAGCATTGTACAAAGCCCAAAATTCTAAAGGACCTGATGAATCTTTGTAAACTGCACTCGTAATTTTCCAAGTGCCCGCAATTTTAGAATTAGGACCTACATCCTCTTTTTTACAGCCTATCAAACCTATAATTAATACAGATACGATGGCGAATGATTTTAGTTTCGAAAATTTCATATTTAAAATTTAGTTAAATCGGCTACTATTATATCTAAAAGTAAGTAAAAATTCTTTTAAGATTCAAGAAATTGAAAACTTTAGATTTCATTACTTTTAGAATAAACTAGTTCAATAAATACTCCACAGCAAATAACACGCCAAATATTGATTAAATGGAAATTTCAAATAACAACCACCTTGCAAAAAATTGCTGTAATTTTGAGAAACCAATTTTTTATTCATTAAAAATATTTAGACCTAAAAATGAAATCAGTTTTAGTGTATTGTGGGGCCAACTCTGGCAATAAAGAAATTTATGTAGAAACAGCCAAAAACCTAGGATTGGCACTCAATAAAAGAAACATAACTCTAGTATACGGTGCTGGAAATGTAGGACTTATGGGCGTTATGTCAAGAACTGTCATGGAAAACGGCGGAAAAGCAATCGGAATAATTCCAGATTTTCTGGTAAAAATGGAAGTCGCGAATACCAACCTTACAGAAATGATCGTAGTGGAAACCATGCACCAAAGGAAAGCCAAAATGGAGGAAATATCTGATGGTATCATCACTATGCCTGGCGGGTTTGGCAGTATGGACGAACTTTTTGAGATTCTCACTTGGGGACAATTGGGCCTTCATCAAAAACCAGTGGGGATTTTGAATGTCAACGGATTTTATGACCATCTTCTCAAACAAATGGATGTGATGGTAGAAGAGGGTTTCTTGAAAAAGGAAAACAGAGACCTTTTGGTAGTAGATGAGAATATCGACCACCTTTTAGTAAAAATGGAAAACTACACACCCAAATATGCCGAAAAGTGGCTCAAAAAAGAGCAATTATAATAATTTTTCTAAATTGCTCTATGATCTACTACAATATTCAAAAATCGCTTTGTGGAACAATTTAAGAAAATCGTTCTACCTCGCTGCTAATACTTCAATTTCGAAAATCAAAGGTGCGTTTGGTGGAATGTCACTTCCTGCTCCAGCCGCTCCATATCCTATAGAAGAAGGAAAAATCAAAGTACCTTTTTCGCCTACTTTTAGTTTAGCTATGCCTTCATCGAAGCCTGTTATTACTTGACCAACACCCAAAATAAAATTAAAAGAACCTGCATCAAACTGCTTATCATTGAGCAACCTTCCCGAATATTTTACTTTTACCGACTGCCCTTGTTTTAAAGACATTCCATCTTTTACTTCCTGATTAAGTATAAACCTCAAGCCACTATTAGACTTGAAATCCACTTTTATTTCCTTCTTCTTTATATAATTTTCTATCTGTACTTCTTCTGATTCTTGCATTTTATTTTCTTTTACTTTCTTCGTTCCGCAGGCCATTGAAATTGCCACAACTCCCCATAAGGTAAATAATCTAAATTTCTTCATGCACAAAATTACGCTATTTTTCCATTGGATGCATTTCTAAAAGCTGCCTAGGACTATAAAAATCTTTCTTTTTTGCAGTAGCCGCCCTTATCTGCTTCACTTTTTCTTCTTGAATAGGCGATGCTTGGTTTCCGAACGAATTTCTGACATAAGTGGCTACAGCTGCTACCTCTTTGTCATTTAGTAAACCGCTATAGGGAGTCATAGGTACTTGTCCTGGGAATTTTTTACCATTTACTTCTATTTCTCCCATCAAACCATTCAAAACTATCTTTATGAGTCTTTCTTCACTTCCCTTAACCCAGTTTGTCCCGGCCAATGGAGGAAAACCAGATGCAGGGAGACCTTTACCGTCTGGTTGGTGACAGGTTCCGCAGTATCCTTCTTTGTTATAGATTTCTCTTCCTGAGTTAAACATTTCTAAGTCTTTTCCTTTCAAAGTACTAGCGACCACAGCAACCTTTTCTTTTACTACAGCTTTTCCACTGAGATGTGCCACTGACGTTTTGTGGGCATGAATCATCCATTCGTCTAAAGGTTTTTTCTCGGCTGCTGCCAATACAGGTAAACCCTTCGTTTTTCCTATCCATGAAGCGGCAACAATAGCATCCAATCTCACCCTACTATTTTCATCTTGAGCTGCTTGTGTCAACAACAGAACATGATCTGGCACTTGATGTGTTGTAAATCTTAATACCTCCACCGCTGCTGCACGTGCATGATAATCTTTTGCTTTCAGCATTTGTTTAAGGAGTTTCTGATCTACTTTGCCTAAACCCCAAGTAACCCAAAGTGCCTCTAAAACATGATGTTCATACTTAGAATCATTTTTGTCCAAAGCTGCAACCCAAGCAGTCACTTTTGATAAAACTTCTTTAGGGTTTCTTCCTCTCAGCTCTCTACGCGTACGGTATCTGGTGCGATATTCAGGTAGTTTGAGATTATCTAACAATGTTTCTATACTTGCTCCGTCTATTTTGGCAGGAGTAACCAATGGCCTTGAAGGGTAGGTGACTCTGTAAACTCTACCATGCACATGGTCGCGTAACGGGTCACGGGCGTTGTGCTGCATGTGTCCAATGAGAATATTGTGCCAGTCGATAACATACAATGAGCCGTCAGGGGCTATTTCCATATCTACAGGTCTGAAATTTCGGTCTTCGCTAACAATCAAATCTTGACGGTGCTTGGTTTTATAACCTGTGCCGTCATCTACGATACTATGCTGTTTTGTCCCTAAAAAACCAATCGTATTGTTTATCAGCATGTCTCCCTGTACTTCGTCAGGAAAATGTCTACTCCAAAGAAATTCTAAACCCGAGGTTGGACGCACCATATGATCTTTTTCTATCAATTGAAATCCCTTATGGGTGGCTTCTCCATATCTAGGCAAAACAGTTCCAGGCATCATCCACCTAACGTCTGGACTGGATGTTTCTGCAAAAAATGGTTGTCCCCAATGATCAAAAGCAATTCCCCAAGGGTTAGGAATGGCCAGCTGAGCTGTTCTTTCCAGTTTTTTTAACTGTGGACTGTATCTATAAAATCCACCATTGGTAGCTCTAACTGTACCATAAGAAGTTTCAACGTTCGTATGTAGAAAAACCCCTTCTCCGGTGTAAATAGCACCAGAAGGATCCGCACAAAATGCACTACTGTTGTGGTGCGTATCGTGGTCGTCGAAGCCACTGAGCAATATTTCTACTTTATCGGCTTTGTCGTCACCATTGGTATCAGTAAATAGTTTAAGATTTGTGCCTTGAGAAACATAAACGCCCTCTGGGGCAATTTCAAAGCCCAATGGAAGATGTAAACCCTCCACAAAAATCGTTTGTTTGTCCGCTTTCCCGTCGTTGTTTGTGTCTTCCAATATCAATATTTTATCACTTGGCTTGCTATCACCTGGTTTGTAATGCGGATAGCTCGGCATGGTGGCAACCCATAGACGTCCTTTCCCATCAAACGACATTTGAACTGGGTTAGCCAAATCATTAAATTCCTTCTCCGATGCAAACAGTTCAATTTTATAACCAGCAGGCACTTTCAATTTATCCACAGCATCTTGCCCATACAGGTATTCAAGACTACCATTCTTTTCAGGATTAAAATTGGTTTTTACTGGTGGTAAAACCCTCGTTTTTTTATCTTCCGCTGCCACATCGAGCTTTTCGCCTTTTGATGCAGCTAACCAAATGGCTCTATCTCTAATGTCAGTCATTTCTCTGATTTTGGCTATTTCATCAGGATAGTTATCTGGCCCAAATGGATTGTATCTTCTTCCATAGACATGCACTCCGTTCGGAATTTTGTAATCGTTGTGCCACATCCAATTTTTTTCCATCACTGCGGCTTGAATTAGGCTTCTATTTTGATCCTTCATTGGTTCATCTTTTCCAAAAATAGAATCCGTAATAAAAAGTGAGAATTTTTTACATCCTTCTTCATTTAATTGCGAGCCATCTATGGTTAGAGCTTCCTTTGTGGTGTCATACCATTTTTTTGATGGGGTAAAGGCGTCTACAAATAGGACATCATTTTTTGCACATATTTCTTGCATTCCTAGGGTGTACAACCATAAATTTGCGTTTTCCTTAACGCCATTTGGTAAATCAAATTGAGCTGATAAATTCTCAAAAGCAATTGGAGAAACAATGGCCAGTTTTGGGGCTTCTTTACCATTATATTTTTGGCTTTTGGTATGTTTTACAAATGAATCCAATTCATTCTTGAAGTTTTGTAAACCTGCTGGTCCTTGAAAAGACTCACTGTATCCAAAAAAGCCAATGATTACGTCAGTTTTCAAACGACTTAGCCATTGATCAGGAGTTTCAAAATGACCTTCGCTCTCCGAATTCTTAGCATATTCGGTCTGGAATTTCTCGGCACCTGGAAAAGCCCAAGGTAAATTTCTGCTTGCATGAGGCCTGAAACCAGGCGTATCGCCTCCATCGCACATGTTTCTGATGATGAGGTTTTTATCTGGATTTCGAACATATATTTCTGTCTCGAAATGACTGTAATTCATCATTCTAGAGCCCAAATTCCCACCAACCATTGAAATATGATTCTCGTTTTTCAATTCTATGATGCTTGGTTTATACCAATGGAATGAGTCAAAATTTGAAAAAGTAAAAACAAATAAAAGGAGAATAAATTTTATACTAAAGGCCATGACTTTTTTGGAATAATGTTTTAATAATTAATTGACCATGCCTCTGTAAGGCACATTGATTTCTATTTTTCCTTTCCATTTCTTAGGCACTTTTTGTCCAAGTTCCCAATGAATGGCATTAATGAGTAGTCGCTGGAATGCCTCTACAGAGAAATCCTCTGGATGTCCAAGTGTAGTAGTGAAAACTTTGGCACCAAAAGAATTTTTTCCGACCCAAGCTACAGGATTATCTATGGCCGCTTTATCAGGGTTAACCGATTTGCCCATCAAAAGCCACTCAGATCCTTTGGTCGGATAGTCTGGTAAAACTCTATACAACCACGAACTGACATGAAAATTTGGAGATACGCCTTTGAGAATAGGGTGCTTTTTAGCGGCCTGAATTACAGAAACATCGGTGGTGCTATTATGTCCATAATGCGTGTGAGCAGCCTTGCCGCCCCAGCCTGGAGGAGCATTGAGGGCAAACTCACCGAAGGCATTCCATTTTTCGGATTCATGACCTTTAGGAAAGTTGAATGCATGGGTTGTAGTTCTGAAACCTATGATGGGCTTGCCAGATTTCAAATAATCATCTATCATTACAAGTTGTTCAGGAGCCAACTGCCTCCACCTCAAATAAAATACGGCTAAATCGGCATCCTTTAGAATTTCTAAACCTGGAATGTTTTTTTCAGCATTTTGATTGGGATAGGATTTAAGCACTTTTACGCTAAAACCGTAGTTTTTTTCTAATTCGGCCGCCAGAATTGGCAATGTTTCCTCTCCGCTGTACTCATGATCACCACATACAAACACTACGAGAGGTCTTTTCTGAGCCAAAGATTTTTCGCTAAAAGATAGAACAAGGACAAGTCCTAAAAGTACGATTAATTTATGCATTTCTTATGGTTGAATATTGTCGAATAAATTTAGTCATTTGGTTTTAATAAAAAAAATTAATAACTTTCTTACATGAAATATTTCATCAAAAAGGTTCATCCTGTCTATAGGACAATATTAAAACATGAAAGCAATAAATCATTGATTTTTAATCAATTAGTTCCTATTAAACTATGGGAATTTGAAAATTAGCATTAGATTTAGACAATTTTTATCCAAAAAGAAAATGAAGTTTAGCTGATGTTCGTTTAAAATGTTTTAAATTTGTTGAACATTCGCTTTCCCATAAAAATACTACGATGTCCAATTCTTTCAGAGCAAAAAAGAAGGCTTCCAAGCCCTCTGAAAAGCGTCCGTCTTCCCTGAGTTCGGGACCCATTATTCCGCAAAATGGCCAATTGCCTTTTATTGCTGGCGTATTCCTTGTTATGTTGTCGGTTTTTCTATTGATTGCTTTCTTTTCCTATGTTTTCACAGGTTCTTCAGACCAAGATGTGCTGCAAGAAAGTATACAAAATGTCCTATCAAAACTTGACAAAAAGACCAATAATACGCTCGGTTGGTTTGGGGCAAATATAGCTCATTGGTTTATTTATATTTGGTTTGGCATTTCTTCCTTTTTGTTAATTCCAATTCTGTTTTTTTCTGGTTTTCGACTTATTTTCAAAGAAGACCTATTTCCTTTTAACCTAAACAGATACACAATTGGGTCTGTTTTTTACTTGTTTTTCATATCTATTTTCCTAGGCTATTTTGTTTATGTATTTGAAATAAAAACACTTACACTTACTGGCAACTTGGGCTTTCATACCAACGAATTCCTTTTTGCCATGTTTGGCTATGGTGGTATACTTGTTATACTATTGGCTCTATTTATTTGGTTGGTTTTTTTTCATGGTTTTACCAAAATCGACGATTATTTATTAAGTAGATATTTCCCTAAAAAACGAAAATTTACTTTCGGAAATGAGGCAGAAGAAGACGCTGTGGAAGTTGAAGATGATCTAGATGAAACCAAATCCACCTCGCCAGCAGATATGATCTTGGATAAAATAAAACCACATCAAAAAGTTGAATCTAGCTCAACTATTACTGAAAAAGATGTTGTTTTTCAGCCATCTTCTTTGGCAAAAGAACCTTTTAAAGGTGGCAATATAGCTTTCACTGTTGAAGCTCCAGAAGAAGAAAAACCTTCTGATGCAGATACTAAAGACACTGTTTTATCCAAAATACAAATAGAGGAAGATTCTGATGAATTGTTGAAGGAGTTTGGAGAATATGACCCCAAGCTCGACCTTTCAAACTATCAGTATCCACCGCTATCGCTTTTGCAAGAATATGGCAATAATGGTCCAAAAGTAAGCAACGAAGAACTAGAAGCCAACAAAAACAAGATTGTAGAAACTATAAACAACTTTGCTATTGGTATTGCCTCTATAAAAGCCACTATCGGACCTACGGTAACGCTTTATGAAATTGTACCCGAAGCTGGTGTTAGAATATCTAAAATCAAAAATCTCGAGGATGATATTGCTTTGAATCTCGCAGCGTTGGGCATTCGTATAATAGCTCCCATGCCAGGCAAAGGTACAATTGGTATAGAAGTACCCAATAAAAACCGTGAAATGGTATCCATAAAATCGGTTTTGGCATCTGACAAGTTTCAAAAATCGGGTTATGAACTTCCAATTATCTTAGGAAAAACCATTTCAAACGAAATTTTCATAGCCGATTTAGCCAAAATGCCTCACTTGCTGATGGCTGGTGCTACTGGACAAGGAAAATCTGTAGGCTTGAATGTAATTTTGACTTCCTTGCTCTACAAAAAACACCCATCTGAGGTAAAATTTATTTTGGTAGACCCTAAAAAAGTAGAACTTACACTATTTAACAAAATAGAAAGACATTTTTTGGCCATGTTGCCCAATGCAGAAGAAGCTATTATTACCGACACTAAAAAAGTAATAAATACACTTAATTCGCTTTGTATTGAAATGGACAACCGCTACAATCTGCTAAAAGATGCTGGGGTAAGAAATATAAAAGAATACAACGCAAAGTTTATCAAACGTCGGTTGAATCCTGAGAAAGGTCACAAGTTTTTGCCCTATATTGTTTTAGTTATTGACGAATTGGCTGACTTAATGATGACTGCAGGCAAAGAAGTCGAACAGCCGATTGCACGTTTGGCACAGCTTGCTAGGGCAATTGGAATTCACTTGATTGTTGCTACACAAAGACCTTCGGTAAACGTTATCACTGGTTTGATAAAGGCCAACTTCCCTGCAAGGCTTTCGTTCAAAGTTACAGCCAAAGTAGACTCTAGAACTATTATGGATACTGGTGGAGCGGAGCAATTGGTCGGAAATGGAGACATGTTGCTTTCAACGGGTTCTGAAATTATACGTATTCAATGTCCGTTTGTGGATACGCCTGAAGTCGAAAGTATCTGTGAATTTATTGGAGAACAACGAGCATTTGAGTCGGCATATCTTTTGCCAGAATTCTATGGGGATGACGAACCTGATACACTGGATTTTGATCCGAAAGAATTAGACCCACTCTTTGACGATGCCGCACGGCTTTTGGTTATTCATCAACAAGGAAGTACTTCTCTGATACAAAGAAAAATGAAGCTCGGTTATAATCGTGCCGGACGTATTATTGATCAACTTGAGGGTGCAGGAATTGTGGGACCTTTTGAAGGGAGCAAAGCAAGAGAAGTTTTGATTAAAGATTTAGAACATTTAGAAGAAATTTTACGAAATTTGCAGCGGAGCTAAAATGATTTACGTAGGTTTAGGTAAACTATTAGCTCAAGATGAAGTCTAACCTATAAACAAACTAACAATGATGAAAAAAGGATTTTTTATATTAACCGTTTTGTTCTCTGGATGGAATGCTAGTGCACAAGACAAAAAAGCCGAGGCAATACTTGATGCCATGAGTGCAAAATATAAAGCCCTGAAGACTTTCAATGCAAATTTTACTTATGGCGTAGAGGGTACTAATATGAAACTGACCAATGTGTTTACTGGCAATGTAACCGTAAAAGGAAATAAATTTAAATTAAAAACCGCCGGTCAAGAGATATTTAACAATGGCAAGGACATTTATACTTATGTGAAAGAAACTAATGAAGTTAATATTTCTGACTTTAACCCAAATGATGATAGTGATTTCTCTCCTACCAAAATTTATAGCATCTACAAAAAAGGCTATAAGTATATTTTTAAAGAAGAGAAAAAGGAAGGAGCGGCCTCATATGAAGTGGTTGAACTCTCTCCTACCTCAGGAAAATCTAACGTAGCAAAAATACAAATATCTGTAAATAAGAGCGATAAGAGTATAAAAACTTGGAAAGTTTGGGATAAATCTGGCAAAAAGACGGTTTTCAAAATCGATAAATTTGTTCCAAATGTGCCAGCAACTGATGCTCTGTTTACTTTTGACAAAGCCAAATATCCTGGTGTAGAAGTTGTGGATTTAAGATAATCACTTTTTCAGAAGAACTAATAAAACACTTAAGCTCCCTTCAATTCTATTTTGATGGGAGTTTTTTTGTAGAATCAACGGCTGAGCAACATTATAACTTTCTTCAATCTTCCCAAATTTTGCAAAATATTCCAAATTGGTCTTTAACCACCTTTCTTTAATTTTTTTTGCTAAATCTAATTTTTCATTCTTTTGAAGTGATTCTATTGCAAAAAACTGAAACTCAGCAGTTCCTATTCCAGAACCATTTAACTCATTCAATAAACCACCATTTTTCAAGAATTCTTTCTCTAATTTTTCTGCAACTCTATCTGCTTGTTTCTGATCTGCCAAACCTACCAAAAGTGGAAAAACGGCTCCAAGTGTAGACATCTCTCTCTGTTTTTTATTCACAAAATCGAAATCGTAATAAAATCCTTGTTTATCATTCCAAAAATATTGATTAAAAATAGCTTTTCTTTTCTGAGCTAACTTAGCAAAACTTTTAGAATAATCTTCCTTTCCTTTTGCTTTATAGACCTCGCTCAACGTAACTTCCATGAAATATAAAAGGGCATTCAAATCAACAGGTAAAATATCTGTGGCTCTATCTACATTAGAATCAGAAGACCATCTTTTACCTTCTATCCATTCAGATTCATTCGAAGCTCTAAGGTTTTTATAGAAATCTTTTGTGCTTTTTACAGTGAATGGCTTTTCTACCATAGATGCATTTTCATTATCTAAATACCGATTCATTAGATTATTGTTAGGCAAAAAAACCACTTTTTGATAAGCTATTTCGCCACGTTCTTGAGTTTCTTTTTGCTTCAAAACCTCCTCTTTTGACTCCGAAGACATCCAATATTGGTATTCTCGCACAAGCTGAGTACCAAAAATCTCCAGCTGCTTCGGATCTTTTTCCGCAAGTTTATTTATCATCAGTGCAAATACTGGCGGATTACTTCTTGACATATAATAGGTACGATTTCCTGCAGGTACGTGTCCAAAATCTTGAATAAACTGAGCACTATTGATAGCTTGATTGAGTGCCAATGTGTCTAGTTTTAAGGTTTGAAGAGCTAAAAGTGTAAAATAGCTTCTGAAATAATTTAATTCCTCAAATTTGCCTCCACCTGCAAAGTAGCTTTTTCGAGTTGGAATCAATGAGCCACCATCATCTTTGGGTTCGCGTTTTAAAGCCAACAAAGTGGTTTCTATATATTTTTCAAAGGCCAAGCTTGACTTTTCTTTACTCACTGCATAATTCGGTAAGTGAAAGTTTTCATTTATAAATCTCTTTAAATCAAACCCTTTTACTGATTTTGCCTTTTCAAAACTTACAAGAATAGAGTCTGCTTTAAACTTTGGGATGGCATCAGCAAACACCTTGGGTTCATTAAAAATTCTCTGTTTTTGTACCTCCAAGAAAAGTTCGCCCCATTTTTTATCGGGTGACTGATACTCTTTTTTAGTAACCGTTTCTCCACAAGAAATAAGTAAAAAAAACAAACCGACATACAACAAAACCTTCATTTTGAACAATTTATGCATAAAAAATGGCATCTCGAATATCGGTAGATGCCATTTTCTATTATTTTCTAATAATTAGTAACTCTCAGTACCACTGAAGAAAAACGCACTTTCGATGGCTGCATTTTCATCTGAATCAGATCCATGTACAGCATTTTCAGCCTTAGATTTAGCATACGCTTTTCTAACTGTACCATCTGCAGCTTCAGCTGGATCTGTAGATCCTATCAGTGTTCTGAAATCTGCCACTGCATTTTCTTTTTCTAATATCATGGCTACAATTGGTCCTTCTGACATCATTTCACACAAATCGCCATAAAAAGGACGCTCAGCATGAACTTCATAAAATTTTCCGGCCTGAGCAGCGGTCAATTGAGTCTTTTTTAAAGCTACAATTCTGAATCCGCCTTCTTCTATCATTTTCAAAATCCCCCCCACATGATTATCCGCCACAGCGTGTGGTTTTACCATAGAGTATGTTCTATTATTTAGCATGTTAATTTATTTTTTTGCAAAAATAATACATTTTGGCCGTGTTTCTATAAGTTCTATTATTTGTAGCAAGTAGAGATTTTAAGAAAATAGCTTCGTAAATTGCGAACGAATAGAAAAATAATATGGTAGAGTACTTTATAGACGACAAACACAAGCTGGATTTATATTTAGATTGGACAAATAAAGCAAGAAATATAGTAATTACAAGTCATCAAAACCCCGACGGCGATGCCTTTGGCTCAGCTTTGGGACTTTGGAATTATCTCAAGAAATTTGATTTTGAAAAAGTTACCTTTATCAGCCCTACTGAATACGCAGAATTTATAGCATGGATGCCAGGCGTTCCTTCTATTGTGGTTTACGATAATAAAAACAAAACAGTAGCTAACGGGCTAATAGCAGAAGCTGACTTGATTTATTGTACGGACTTTTCATCCGGTTCAAGGATGAAAGACATGAAAGATGTCGTGTTGAATTCTTCTGCCAAAAAAATAATTATTGACCACCACGAACAGCCCGAAGATTTCGGAGATTTAATATACTGGAACGAACACGCTTCATCCACATGTGAGCTTATTTACCAAATGATTGTTAAACTAGGTCATGAGTCTATGATAGACCTTAAGGTTGCCACCTGTTTATATACAGGTCTTTTGACCGATACTGGTTCATTTAAATACCCAGCCACTACACCTGAAGTACACAGTATTGCTGGCAAATTACTGGCAAAAGGCGTAGTTCCTTCAACCATTCATAGGAGCCTATTTGACCAAAATGATTTTGAAAAACTTCAGTTTCTTGGCTATGTATTGAGCAAAAAAATGACCTATTTGCCCGAATACCGAGTTTGCTACTCTTATATATCAGAAAAAGAATTAAAAAAATTTAACTCAAAAAACGGCGACACAGAAGGAATTGTAAACTACGGTTTATCCATTGCTGGCTCGGTAATGTCGGCCATTTTTATCGAAAAAGAAGGGCTTATCAAGATTTCATTTCGTTCAGTTCATGACTTTTCGGTAGCTGATTTAGCAAGAGATTACTTCGAAGGCGGGGGACATAAAAATGCTGCCGGTGGAAGGTCAAATCTTTCTCTAGAAGAAACTGTCCAAAAATTCTTAACTTTGCTGCCTTATTTAAAATCTCAATTAGAATTACAACCAAATTAACATTTTTATAATCATAAAATACAAACAGATGAAATTTACATTTAGCGTTTTGACAATCCTTGCTTTTTTGGGCTTGGTTTCTTGTGATAAGTTCAAAGTAACCACCACAAAAGACGGTGACAGATTACAAATCCATGAAAAAGGAAAATCAGGAAAAGTCGGTAAAGACGGCGATATTATTTCTTTTGATTTAATTATTAAAACGGCCGCTGATTCGGTTATTAAGGACAGTTACAAAGAAGGACAAGCTTTTATAGTTCCGATCCAAAAAGGTGCGTTTAAAGGTTCTTTTGAAAACGCTCTTTATCATATCGGAGAGGGGGATAGTACAACTGTTCTTGTAAACGCTGACTCCCTATTTAAGTTGATGGGACAGCCACTTTCGCCAGGAATTGCTAAAGGAAGCGATTTGAAATTTATCGTGAAAATGCACAAAGTGCAAACAAGAGCTGAATTTGACAAAGAGTTGGCCGACAAGAAATCTCTTGAGCCTAAAACAGTTGCTGATTTTGCTGCGAAAAGCATGAAAAACGCACTAAAAACTGCCGAAGGTATATACTACACTGAAAATAGTGTGGGCACCGGGGCAACGCCAGTGGATGGTGAGACCGTAGTAGTAGAATATGTTGGCAAGTTTATGGACGGCAAAATATTTGACCAATCAAATGGTCAACCTTTCGAAGTGCCACTAGGTCAAAGCAAAGTAATTCCTGGTTGGGAATTTGCTTTAAAAACAATGAAAAAGGGGGGAAAAAGTACATTTATTATCCCTTCGGCATTGGCATACGGAGAGCAAGGCGGTGGTCCAATACCCCCTAATACTCCTTTAGTTTTTGATATTACCTTAAATGATATCAAGAAATAATAGCTTGAGTTTATCGTTTTATATTTATTAAATAGTATTTGAAATGTTTTTATTGAAGAGGTTTGCAGTTTTAATAGTGTCGAGTATTTTGTTGTCTTCTTGTTTAGGAAAATATGTGGAAACTGACCTAGACCTTTTAGCAAAAAATGAAGAGTTGAAGATAATAGAATATGGACAAACCAATTCTTTAACGCTCACAAAAAATGCGGCAACAGGCATATACTATAATATTTCAAAAACCAATAGTGCTGGTCTTGCAGTTTCATCTGCCTATGATTTGCATGTTGCCTACACTTTAAAAACAATTGATGGTAAAGAAATAGTAAAGAAAACAACCGCCGACTCGGCCATGTTCAATTTTTATACAACTCAGGCATTCGATGGATTCAAATTTGCCTTGTTGTTGCTCAAAGAAGGAGAAAAGGGAACATTCTTGATTCCATCTTATCAAGCATATTATGAAAATCCACCCACTGGTGTAGAGAAATATGCTGTAATAATTGCTGAAATAGAATTAGTAGATTTGCTGTCAGAAGATGACAAAATCAATAATTATGTTAAAAAGAAAGGTTTGACAATTACAGAAAAAACAGCCTCCGGCTTACGATTTATTAGAACTAATGCAAAATCCACCAATGATTCGCTGAAAACGGGAGATAATGTATCTGTAAAATATAACGGCATGTTCTTAAACGAAACCAGCTTTGACAGTGGAACTTTTGGAATAGTTATCGGTTCTTCTTCAGCCATTCCGGGATTTTCTGAAGGTATTTCAAAACTCAGAAAGGGCGAAAAAGCTAAAATCATTTTTCCCTCGTCCATTGGTTATGGTAGCAAAGGCAGTGGTTCTATTCCTCCATTTACTCCATTGATATTTGATATAGAGATTCTAACTGTAAATGGTTTATAGTAAAAATTTTCCATATAATTATTAAAAAAAGACTTGGCAAGGCCAGGTCTTTTTTGTTTTAAGACACCCAATAAATGATGTTTTTTGAACAAAAACACCTTTCGATAAGTAAAAATAGATATTTTTACTAAATTTCTTTTAAATTGTAGATATTTTATACTATTTTTGCAATGTTATTAGACAATAGCAACAAATTATCAAGTATTTATAGATAAAATACCTTTTATGAAATCAGAAAATTCATACGTTCCTTACAAAGTTAAGGACATCTCATTGGCCGAATGGGGTCGTAAAGAAATACAATTGGCCGAAGCAGAAATGCCAGGTTTGATGGAAATCAGAAAAGAATATGGTCCATCGAAGCCATTAGCAGGTGCAAGAGTAGCTGGTTGTCTTCACATGACTATCCAAACTGCCGTATTGATCGAAACTTTGGTAGAACTTGGAGCTGAAGTTACCTGGTCATCTTGTAATATCTTCTCAACACAAGATCATGCTGCAGCTGCTATTGCCGCAGCAGGCATTCAGGTTTATGCCTGGAAAGGGCAAACAGCCGAAGAGTTTGACTGGTGTATTGAACAAACATTGTTTTTCGGAGAAGAAAAACAACCGCTAAACATGATTCTTGATGATGGTGGTGATTTAACCAACATGGTTTTTGATGTTTATCCAGAACTCGTAAGCGGAATTAAAGGACTTTCTGAAGAAACTACAACAGGTGTTCACCGTCTTTACGAAAGAATGAAAAACGGCACATTGTTGTTGCCTGCAATCAATGTAAATGACTCAGTAACAAAATCTAAGTTTGATAACAAATATGGCTGTAAAGAGTCGTTAGTTGACGCTATTCGTCGTGCTACTGATTTGATGTTAGCAGGAAAAGTAGCCGTAGTAGCTGGTTATGGCGACGTAGGTAAAGGTTCTGCTGAATCATTGAAAGGAGCTGGATGTAGAGTATTGATAACCGAAATTGACCCAATATGTGCTTTGCAAGCTGCCATGGACGGTTTTGAAGTAGTAACTATGGACGAAGCTTGTACAAGAGCTCAAATCTTTGTGACTGCTACTGGTAACTACAAAATCATCAGAAGCGAGCATTTCTTAAAAATGCGTGACAAAGCAATCGTATGTAACATCGGTCACTTCGACAATGAAATTGATATGGCTTGGCTAAATCAAAACTATGGTAGTAGCAAAAACGTTATCAAGCCACAGGTAGATATGTACACCGTAGAAGGAAAAGACATTATCATATTAGCAGAAGGTAGACTGGTAAACTTGGGTTGTGCCATGGGCCACCCATCATTCGTGATGTCTTGCTCGTTCTCCAACCAAACATTGGCACAATTGGAACTTTGGAACAATACAGCTGCATATGAGAAAAAAGTTTACGTATTGCCTAAAGCATTAGACGAGAAAGTTGCATCTTTCCACTTGGCTCATGTAGGTGCTAAATTAGACATCTTGAGCAAAGAACAAGCCGACTACATTGGAGTTAGTGTAGATGGCCCATTCAAAGCAGAAATGTACAGATATTGATATTCATTATTGTTTTTTAAGACAACCATCCTTACTTTTGGTGAGGATGGTTTTTTGTTTATTATGAAATTTGAAAGGGCGTCTTCGGACGAAAGTATAAGGCAGATTTTAAATCTGCAAAAACGAAATCTCAAGAAACATTTGTCAGATGCCGAAAAAGAATCTCAAGGATTCTTAACAGCTGAACACACTTTTGAGCAATTGAAAAAAATCAATGATGCTGAGCCAAGTTTGATAATAACGGACAATGGTATAGTTGTAGCTTATGCCATAGCCATGCTCGAAAATGCGGCCAATGACATGCCCGTTTTCGATGACTTATTTAATACTGTGGCTAGATTAACTTACAAAAATCTTCCAATGACTAGTTACAAATACATTTTTGTAGGTCAACTCTGCATCGACAAAAACTACCGAGGTCAAGGTTTGGTAGAAAAACTCTATGCATATTACAAAGAAGAACTGAAGCCCAAATACCAATTCGCAGTGACAGACATAAACGAGCATAACCCACGTTCATTAAAAGCACACCAAAAAAGTGGTTTTGAAATAATACATTCATTTTTCGACAATTTTACAAAAAGCAACTGGAATATTGTTTTGATGGATTTTGCAGATTAACAGAAATTGATGCTACAAACAAACCATAGTAAAAGTACAATCGATGATCAGAATTGTTTGCTTATATATTATCTGGGGGCTATTATCCAAATTAGTAGATATATAAAACACACATATTCCTTGCAAATAGCCACTTTTAGCTCTAAAAGCACTACTTTTGCAAACCATTTTAGTTTTTAAGGATTTTTGATGAAGAAAAAAATAGCCATATTGGGTTCTACGGGTTCTATCGGAACACAGGCCTTGGACGTAATAGCCTCCAACAGTGACCTTTTCGAAGTGGAGGTGTTAACAGCTCAATCCAATGCTGATTTGCTAATAGAACAGGCGGTTCAATTCAAACCAAATGTGGTGGTTATTGGCCAAGATGCACTTTATGACAAAGTAAATGCCGCTCTCGACCCTTTGGACATTAAAGTGTACTGTGGTCAAAAATCTCTAGCATCAGTTGTAGAAAACGAAAATGTTCATACGGTTTTAACAGCTCTAGTTGGGTATTCTGGTCTGATTCCGACAATCAATGCCATAAAAGCAGGTAAACATATAGCTTTAGCCAATAAAGAAACATTAGTAGTTGCTGGTGAGATAATTACAAAGCTAGCAATAGAAAACAAAGTTGATATCCTTCCTGTTGATTCTGAGCATTCGGCTATATTCCAATGTTTGGTAGGCGAATATGTTAATCCTATCGAAAAGATTATATTGACTGCCTCGGGTGGCCCTTTTAGAGGAAAAAATAAGGCTTTTATTGAAAATGTAAAAAAAGAACAAGCCTTAAAACACCCCAACTGGGAAATGGGAGCCAAAATAACTATAGATTCCGCCAGTATGATGAACAAAGGGTTGGAGGTTATTGAAGCTAAGTGGTTGTTTGACCTTAAACCTGAGCAAATAGATGTGATTGTTCATCCTCAAAGTATCGTGCATTCGTTGGTGCAGTTTGAGGACGGCAGCATAAAAGCCCAACTAGGTTTGCCTGACATGAAATTGCCGATTCAATTCGCTTTGGGTTTTCCTAAAAGGATAAAGTCTGATTTTCCAAGATTTGATTTTATTAATTACCCAAATCTGACTTTCGAAAAACCCGATTTGGAGACATTTAGAAACCTTGGTTTGGCTTTTGAAGCATTAAAAAAAGGCGGAAATATGCCTTGCATTCTAAATGCTGCCAATGAAATTGCAGTGGATGCGTTTTTGAAGGATAAAATCGGATTTTTAAAAATGTCTGACATCATATCCTACTGCATGCAGACCATTCCTTTTGTAGAAAAACCAACTATAGACGATTATATAGAAACAGATAAATCAACAAGGCAAGCAGCTTTAACTAAAATTTCAAAATCATGAAGCAAAAAGAGCCATTTCACGTAATATATGAGGACAATCACCTGATAATTGTAAACAAAGCAGCAGGAGTGCTGGTGCATGAAGATATTACTAAAGATAAAACTCTTGAGGATTACGTAAAAGAATACATTAAAGTAACGCACAATAAACCTGGGGATGTTTTCTTGGGTACTATTCATAGATTAGACAGACCTGTAAGTGGAATAGTGGTGTTTGCAAAGACCTCCAAAGCACTTACAAGGATGAACGAGATTTTCAGAAAAAGACTTGTTCAAAAAACATATTGGGCAATAACCTACAAAAAACCAGAAAAGAAGGCAGGCAGACTTGTACATTGGCTGAAAAAAGACAGTGCATCAAATACAGTGACTGCTTATGATACAGAAGTTCTCGACTCACAAAAAGCCGAGCTTACTTACCGATACATGGGTAACATCAATAAATACCATTTGATAGAGGTAAGCCCAATCACTGGGAGACCGCATCAAATTAGGGTACAACTAGCATCATTGGGTTGCCCAATAAAAGGAGATGTAAAATACGGATCACCGAGAGGTAATCAGGATGGATCGATAAATCTCCACGCAAGACGAATTTATTTCATGCATCCAGTAAAAAACGAGCCCATAATATGTAGGGCAGCCGTGCCAGAGCAGCCATTTTGGGAAGAGTTTCTAAGTCTCGACGATGAGGATATCAAATTAGAAAATCTCGGCTTTATACATTAAGAAATAACTTCTTGCTTTTCGAGTATATCCGAAGAAGCTTGTTCAAATATTTTTTTCACTCCTTCAAAAGCACCTGTGATAATTCCTAAAGGGAGTATAAGCGGCATGAAAATTAGCCACTGAACTGTCATAAAAAAATTTATTTTCTTCATAATGGTTGGTTAAGTACGTGACTATTCGAAAAGATATAAATTTCGACGCAAGAAACGTACCATTTGAGCATAAAGTAAAATAAAATATTTGAATAATACAAATTTTTGATTAAAGTATTTTAAAAAATACCTTAATCAAAAATCATTAATATTTCCATCTTACAAATGCTTCCATAGCTTCGTATTCTGCTAATCCAAGTTTATTATAAAGTTCGGCCGTTGTACCATTTCTCTCCTCCGCTCTTTGCCAAAATTCTCGAGCATCTGATCCTTGAAACACGACACCATCTTTTTGTGATTGATGCTTAAATATACCCAGTCTTTTCTGAATTACCTGATCTGGACTCATGGGTACGGCCATCTCAATCTCATGGATTTCCCACTCAGCCCATGCTCCTCGGTATAACCAAACCCAACAATCCTTCATGAAGTTTTTATGCTTCAATTCTGAAACAGCCTCCATAATTGCATCAAGACAAACTTTATGTGTTCCGTGTGGGTCAGCCAAATCACCAGCGGCATATATTTGATGAGGTTTTATTTTCTCAATCAAGTCTTTGGTAATTTCTATATCCATTTTACCCAGTGGAGCTTTTTGAACCTGCCCAGTCTCATAAAATGGCATATTTAGAAAGTGAGCGTTTTCTACAGGAATTCCCACAAATCTACAAGTATTTTTAGCCTCTCCTTTACGTATTAGACCTTTTACATGTCTCACTTCGGATGTGTCAAGTTCACTGTCTTTTTTATTTTGAAGAAACGATTTTGCATTTTCAAATATCGTGGAAGTCTCGTCATTGTTAATTCCAAACTGCCTGTTAAAGTCAACTACAAAATCAATAAATCTTATTGCTTCATCGTCAGAAACTGCAATATTTCCAGATGTTTGATAAGCTACATGTACTTCATGCCCTTGATCCACTAATCTTTGAAAAGTACCACCCATTGAAATAATATCATCGTCGGGATGCGGACTAAAAATTATAACTCTTTTTCTTTCTGGAAGAGCCCTTTCAGGTCGATTTGTATCATCGGCATTGGGCTTTCCTCCTGGCCATCCTGTGATGGAATGCTGAAGTTGATTGAAAATTTCAATGTTAATTTCGTATGCTTGACCATACCCTGCCAGTAAATCTGACAAGCCATTGTCGTTATAATCTTTGTTGGTAAGTTTGAGTACAGGCTTTTTCAAATCTAAAGCTAAACTACAAACTGCTTTTTTAGTCAACTTGATGTCCCAAATAACATCTTCCACTAACCATGGAGACTTCATCCTCTTAAGGTCAGAAGCAGCAGCACTATCTACTACAAACAACACATTATTGTGATTCTGTAAATAAGATGACGGATTATGCTCTGATACTGAACCCTCAACAGCATCAGCTATCATAGTTGCCTTTCTCTCTCCCCATGCTAAAAGTACTACACGTTTTGCTTGTAGTATTTTAGAGACACCCATAGTGATGGCTTTCTTTGGAACTTTTATAAGTTCTCCACCAAAATCCATAACAGCTGCGGCCCTAGTGGAATGATCTAACATCATCAAACGAGTTTTGGAGTTAATTAAAGACCCCGGCTCATTAAATCCAATGTGTCCGTTTCCACCAATACCCAAAAGTTGAAAATCTAAGCCTCCTAAATCATCTATTTTTGCTTCATAGCTTCTGCAAAAATCATCTATTTGATTTTGAGGAATATCTCCTAAAGGTAAAAAATAATTTTCTTTTGGAATATCTACTAAATCAAACAATTGTTCTTTCATAAATCTCCAGTAACTTTGAATAGCATCTGGCTCCATAGGATAATATTCATCAAGATTGAATGAAACTACATTCTTGAAGCTCAAACCTTCTTCTCTATGCATTCTAACAAGTTCAGCATAGACCGTTTTAGGAGAAGAGCCAGTTGCTAGACCCAAAACACACGTTTTCCCTTCTTTTTGCCTTAATTTAATCAAATCAGCAATTTCATGTGCCACCGATTTCGATGCTTCTCTTGGATCATTAAAAATTCGCGTCGGTATTTTTTCGTATGCTATCGGTTCTTTGAAAAGAGGATTACCCATAATGAATCAATTAGATTTTTTTTAACAAAAATAATATAAATTTTCTCTTTTGGAACACACTTATTAAAATATTTTAAAAATTAAATACCTTAAATTGTATAATTTACAGATATTCTTGTGACAAAAACATAAAATACATGATTAAAAACTATTTAACTAAGTGAAACGTTAAAATAACATATCCAAAAATACAAGAGACTGAATATCAAATAATGGCAAACATCTATAAAGAACATTTTCCCGTTAATCTTTTTTATTTCCTACTAATTTACGCAATCGGAATTTCTAATATTGCAATTAGCCAAAATAATTACACTATAAGTGGCAAAATAAGCGATGCAAAGAATGGTGAAGGCATGATAGGCGTGAACGTATATTTAAAAGAACTGAAAATTGGTACAAGTACCAATGTTTATGGCTTTTACTCCATCACTGCTCCAAAAGGTAACTACACATTAACTGCAAGCTACATTGGCTACAATGGTGTCTCTAAAGAATACGTTTTGGAGCAAAATCAAACACTGAACATCGAGCTAATAGAGGATGATAAACTTTTGGAAGAAGTGGTAATAACCGGAAAAAGAGAAGATGATAATATAAAAAACATTGAAATGTCAGTAAATAAGGTGGAAATGAAAACCATCAAAAAAATGCCAGCTTTTCTAGGAGAGGTAGACGTGATACGAAGCATTCAGTTTCTTCCGGGGGTAAGTTCTGTGGGCGAAGGTTCATCAGGTTTTAATGTTAGAGGTGGTGGAATCGACCAAAACTTGGTACTATTAGATGAAGCTCCTGTTTATAATTCTTCTCACTTGTTTGGATTTTTCTCAGTATTTAATCCTGATGTGGTGAAAGACGTAAAACTGATAAAAGGTGGGATACCAGCTACCTATGGTGGAAGGGTTTCTTCTATATTAGACGTTAGAATGAAAGAAGGAAATTCAAAAAAACCTGAATTCTCTGGAGGCTTGGGTACTATTTTTTCAAGGTTTGCTTACGAAAGACCTTTTTTAAAAGAAAAAGGAAGTTTTATTATCGCCCTAAGGAGATCTTATATCGATATTTTAGCTAAGCCATTTTTAAATGCTGACCTAAAAGGGTCGAGGTTTTATTTTTATGATTTTACGGCCAAAACCAACTACAAAATCAACGACAAAAATACAATTTTCCTTTCTGGATATTTTGGTAGGGATGTATTTGGTGCTGATTTTGGTTTCAATTGGGGAAATTCTACAACTTCATTTCGCTGGAATCACGTTTTCAACAACAAATTATTCCTGAACACCACAGTTTTTTACTCCAACTATGACTATTCTTTAGATTCAGATTTATCCAATGAAAATGCCCAAGATTCTTTCGAATGGAAATCTAACATATTGAATTATAGCATTAAACCTGATTTTAATTATTACCTAAATTCTAAAAATACGATATCATTTGGTGGTCAAGCCATTTATTACACTTTTAATCCTGGCCAAGCCACCGCTGTTTCTGGTGGAGAATCACGGTCTATTGGACTAGATAGTAAATATGCCATTGAGTCGGC
>JAIPAJ010000030.1 GCA_021740125.1 Leadbetterella sp.
AAGAAACAAAAAACTACCTCTAACGAAGACATCCTTTACTCAAAAGGCCACTTGGATTTAAAAGATACACCTTTGCTTATCACGCTTCCCTTGAACAGTGTAAAATACTATTCTTTTACTTTTACAGATGCATTTAGTGGCATTTTTGAGGTTTTTAGTTCTCTAAAAAATATAAGTAAAGAGAAGGCAATTTTGGTAGTTGGGCCAGATTGGAAAGGAGAAATCCCGAAAGGGGTAAAAAAAGTCATTAAATCTCCAACAAACCTAGCTTGGGTCGAAGTTAAAGTCTCTATATTGGACAAACTAGAAATGACCGAATCAAAAAAACTTTTGGAAAGCATAAAGATTTCTGAGGTTGGCAAAAAAGATATCTCAAAAACTTGGATAGAAAGACATTCTTTTCCCAAACTCAAGACCATCGGAAGCCCAACTGAACAAGCTCTAAAAATGGACTGGAAATCATACTTTTCTTATATGAGTCAAATTCTAAAAGAAAATCCTTTGCCAGAATTTCAGAAAAAATATGCAATAGACTTTGAAGATTTGGGAATATTCCCAGGGAAAGAATTTGAAGATGCTAAAGTGAACAACAAAAAACAAAAAGGCATAAAACAAGGATTTACGGATGCCACAGAATTATTAAAAACTGAAGCACCTAGACAAGAAGATTATAACAAAAACGGCTGGTCATATAACGTGAATGAAGGAAAATGGGGAAACAAATACACAAAAAATGCAGCCTCTGCCTATAATGGCTTCAGTCAAACTGCTTCTGAAGAAATCATGAAATACAAAACAACTATAGACAACAATAAAGAGAAGTTACTTGGGACTCAAAAATATAAACTAACGTTGAAAAAGGCTCAACTGCCACAAACTAAAGCTTTTTGGACGATAAATGTACTTCAGGTGGATAAACAGATTTATGAAAACGCCAAAGGAAAATATGGAGTCGGAAGCAAAAGTAAAGGTCTGAAATTTAACAAAGATGGTTCACTTACTATTTACTTTCAAGTAGAGCCGCCTAAAGGATTGGAAACCAATTGGGTACCATTGCCTGCTGAAAATTTTGAATTGGTATTCAAAGTCTATACGCCAGGTGAAATGGTTTATTCTGGAGAATGGGCTCCGCCAGCTATCGAGATTGTAAAATAACCATAAATAAACCTATAAAAATGGCCAAAAATATCTATAAAAATGATTCTGAGGCAGTAAGCAAATATATTTCAGAATTGAAACCTGAGGATGCTGCTTTAGCTGAATTAATAAGAAAAGCTATTCTTGAGTCGGACGAAATTATTGATGAGTTTATCAAATGGAATGTTCCTGCTTATTTTTACAAAGGCGAAATGAAACCATTTGACCCAAAAGAATACAAAAGAGATATAATAGTCTTTAATACAAGACAAAAAGACCACATTCTGCTGGTACTTCCCTCAGGAGCAAAATTGACAAACATTGATAATATTTTAGAAGGCAACTACCCCGACGGAAGAAAACTCATAAAGTTTTACAGCCAAGATGATTTTAAAGAAAAGAAAGTTGCTTTCCAACAAATTATTAAAGAATGGATTTCGATGGTAGAATAAACTATTTTCTGAAAGAAAACTGACTATTAGAAACCTCGTCAAGATTTCTAAAGGCTTGGCCAACAATAGATTTCAATTGACTTTTAGATAGCGTATTAGGCAATCTACTACAGGTGCCCCTATAAAAAACCTCTTTGGTTTTGGCATCCATAATTTGCACAATCAGACTTTTGCCTGTCGTGTATTTCTTTGACAAGACATTTCCACTACTCACAAAATCGACGTCTGTTAGCTTGGTTTTTTCATTATAAACTTTATAAAAAACCGCAAGATCGAAATTCTTATCATCTTGAAAATACCCCTTTCTGTTAAGACTATTTTCTATATTAATCCATATTTCCGGATTGCTATTTTCATCTTTCACCATAGTGTAGGTAAAATTGCTTAAGTTGGTATAGCTTTGGTCTGTATAAGTATTGACAACAATAGGACCTTTTATTAAGCAACTTTGTGAGAAAATTGCTATCAAGACCAGTATTTTTATTTTCATTAGCGTGTATTTTCATACAAAAGTAAAAATATTTTCTGACAATATTTATATTTATTTATAAAATAATACAATTGTTTTCAAACAAGCTTAAATTTCACTTTATACCTCTTTAAAATCCTCGTAGAAATTACAGCTATCACAATTCCTGGGGCAATCCAAGTAATTAAATACCCATAAAAAGGGAAATTTTCAGGCAAATAGCGTGGTACAATATTTACACAAAAAGCTGTAATAGCTGCAGAATATGCTCCCATCATTTTGCCTCCATGAGCAAAAAACCAGTGCATTTTTGGTGCAGTTTGGAAATTTAAGTAATAATTTAAATCTCCATAGGAATTCAACAAGCTAACAAGTCCAAATACTAAAAATAAATATTGTAAACCGCCAAATTTGAGAGGATTAAGCAATCCATAAACTCCATAAGTTATCATCACCAAACCAGACAGGCCTATGAGAAAAGCCCCAAGCTTGTCGTACCATATCGGTACGAGGCCTTTCTTCATACTTAACATTCTTTTCCCAGACCAATTGGGATAAAAACTGACAATGCCAATGGTCAGAAAGAACTGATATTTTAATTGTTCAGGATACAAAACAAAAAACAAAATGGTAGTAATAAAAACAAAAAACATTGCCCAGTAAAATATCCGACCCGAGAAATTATGAACCTTGCCTCCTTTTTTGCCATATGCCATTGCAACCAATCCTGAGGCCAATGCCAAAGTACCTGCTATGACGTGTAAGAATAATGCAGATTGAAAAATTGTTTTTGTCATCTTGTATTTGTTTGATGCTCAAAAGTATAATTAAATAAAAATTTATCAAAAACATAGGGGCTACTGTCAATGCTTAGGGACAAAAAACAAGTTTTTGGGGTCTTGATGGCATTTTTGGGACGTTTGACATTTAAGTTATCGCAAATAATTAAGATTTTGAATTTGATGAGACAACATTACCTTCCTACATTTCGTAAACCTATATATCACAAAATAATTTCATATTAATATCAAACACTAAACTTAATGGAACGCAAAGAATTTCTCAAAAAAGGATTAACAAGTCTAGGATTATTTACGGCTTTACCTATTATTTCGGCTTGTGAAAAATCTGAAGTCGCCACTAACGATACTAGTGCAACTACTGGCACGACAAATGGAAGCACTGCTAGTGATTGCTCAGTGACCAATAGTGAAACAGCTGGCCCATTTCCTATAAAAGACCCAGCCACGCTAGTAAAAACCGACATTACCGGAGACCGCCCAGGAGTGAAACTTATATTAAAAATAAACATTAAAAACAAAAACAACAGCTGTGCTGCTCTAGCGAACACCATAGTTGATGTTTGGCACTGCGACGCTAAAGGCGAATACTCAGAGTATGGTGGAACAGGTATGCAAACGACCAATTGGACATCGGTACATTGGTTAAGAGGCAGACAAACTACTGACGCAAATGGGTTGGTAACTTTTACCTCTATATTCCCTGGCTGGTATTCGGGCAGAGCTCCGCATATTCATGTACATATTTATAACGCAAGTGGTAAATCACTATTGGTAACCCAAATAGCTTTTGATAAGACAATTTGTGACACTGTTTACACAACTGCAAAAGACTACTTAAGCAAGGGGAAACAAGACACCACGAATGCAAGCGACAATGTATTTGGAGATGGTTTTGCCAACGAACTAGGCTCGCTTAATGGAAATATAAGTGAGGGTTATATTTTGACGCATAATATAGTGGTTAGTGCCTAATTATAAATGGCGACGAAAATTCGCCATTTAATTAAATATCTCAAAATGAAAAAAATTACACTCCATTACAAAAAAACTATTGATAAAAATAGCACCAAAGAATGGGAAAGACAGGTTTGGGAGGCATCAATTCTTGAATATCGAATGAAAGCACAATTTTATGACAGCGACATTCAGTTTCCATTATTCAAGGATTTAATATTGGCGAATTCAGAGTCACAAAAATTACATTATCTTACAAGTTTAGGTTGTTTGGGACTCATACAAAGTCTAAATAATTTTTTCCCAGATATAGTAGATACTTTGGGCAAAAGATCTGTTCCATTTTTTCAATATGACTTTAAAATTTTGAGTGCTAATTTTAATAAAAAAGAAGATTTTGTAATTCAAATTGACTTTATATCCACTGCTCTTCTTTACATTGAATCCATTGCAGATACGCTCTGGCTAGGAATACCAGATTCTATTTCAGAAAAAAAAATGGAAACTATCATGATAAAACTGCAAAATAATTTAATGATTAACAGCATTTTACATGAAAACTAAATCTAACATTATTCATTTGGCAGAAAGCAGAAGCATAACTCAAACGGCTGATTATAGAATACTTACCTCAATCTCTTCCACAGAATCTGGTTTAGATAAAGCAGATAAACTTAAACTTTATAGAGATACCACAATTGCTCCAACAAAAAGTATTAAAATTGAACAATTTCCTGATTTTTGTTATGTTATAATTCCTTTGGTAGGTGGTTTGGAAATTAGAAAAAACGAAACACAGATTTTTATAGAACCAGGACAATATTATTTACAAAATAGAAGCGAAAAACAATCTTTTCTTGTTCAAAATCCTTATGAAACCGAACACATTAACTTCTTAGAAGTCTGTATTGATTGTGCTTTTGAAAAGTACTACACAACAGGTAATATTAATTTAGACGACAACCTCAATGGGCTTGTTGAATTGGAAACATTACTTTCTCCAAAAATATATCTTGGTAAATTTACAGCTAGAAAGGAGTTGCTAATTAATTTTGAAGAAATTTCTAATGTCTATTTTTTTGTAGTTAGTGGCTCTTTTGAGGCAAACGGCATGCTCTTGCACAATAGAGACAGTGCAAGTTTTATGATGGTCGAATGTCTTGATTTTGAATCTTTAAGCCCAGAAAGTATTGTAATAGTGGTTATAGAATAAAATACTACTTTAATCTTTCTATCAAAAAAGAAAACTTACGAGCTACGGGCACTAAATAGTCTGTAAATTTCAGGTGGAGTTTGTAACCTTGAGCATTTCCCGTAACTTTTACTACATGGTCTAGGTTGGCTATAAATGAACGATGCGTTCTAACAATATTTTTATCTAGTATCTGAGTTTCTAACCTACTCAAACTACTTCTAAGTAAAGTTTTCTGCTCTTTTTCTTCTTTCAAATAAAAAACCGTACAGTAATTGTCTGATGACTCTATGTAGAGCAAGTCTATGTTTTTTATCTCAATATAGTCCTTTTCGTTTTCCGCAATCAACTTTAACTTCTCATTTCCTGCTTTATCTACTATTGAATGTATTTCAATTGGTTTTGAGTATTTTTTTAGTTGATAAATATAGTCTGAAAGAACCCAAAAAATCGTTGGAAATACCGCTATGCCTATCACCCATAGAAAAAAGTTAATCCAGATAAATACGGACAGTGTCCACTTAAAAATAACAGCTCCATATAACACATTTCCGGTAGTTATAAAGAGAAGCAAAATCAATACGCTAAGTATTTCTTTCCAAATAACCCAGTTTTTTTCATCATGAAACTTAGGGAAAAACTTCGGCATAACCTGGCGATGCAGAAAAGTAAAAACGGTAGTTACTAAAGCAAAACCAACTAACTCTATATACTTATTAGGATCTGTCCATTCCGAAATATCAAAAGGCTCGAAAAAAACAAAAAACAAATACAAAAAAATACCCTCACCCACAGAATGAATGAGAGCTTGTGTATTTGTCCTTTCTCTTTGCGGATAAGGTTGAAAAAATATGTTTGCTATTTTTTTCAGAATGAGCCCAATATTTGATTAAAAAAGCCTTTAATAGAATCAGGATAAGCTACCATCATAAAAACAACTCCCCATAGTCCACCCCAAAGGTGAGCCATGTGATTTACATTATCGCCCTGTCTTTTGTCCATGTATACTGAATACGCCACATAAATGATCGCAAAAATATATGCTGGCATGGGAATCGGAATAGGGAACATCATCAGTTTGGTCATGGGTGACAGAATAATACTAGCAAAAACAATTGAACTTACCCCTCCTGAAGCACCCAATGAATTGTAAAAAGCCATATTTTTGTATTTGATGATATCTGGAATATTAGATATAATGATACCCAACAAATATAGGAGCATAAAGTATAAATGGGCATTTCCACCAAAAAGATATTCAAAATAGCTTTCTACTGCACCTCCAAAAAGATACAATGCATACATATTTAACAATAAATGCATGTAATCTGCATGGATAAATCCGCATGTAAGCACTCGGTAATATTCCTTTCTATGGCTTACTGAATAAGGATTGTGGATAAGTTTATTCATCAAACCACCATCTCTGAAAGCCATTAAACTTATTACCACCGTTACGAGTATGATTATTATACTTAGACTCATTTTTTTAATTTTCTCTGTTTTCTAATTGCTCTGTAAATAATCTCAAAACTTGCTTTTTATCATCACTTATAGCTAGTTTATTGAGTGCTTCCGTAGCCTTTCCAAAATACTTTTTGGCTTCTGCTTCGGCCTCAGCCTTTATTTCTAATTTATCATAAATGGTTTTAATAGCTTCTACTTTTTCGTTGGAATCAAATTTTTTCTTTTTCAACCAGCCTTCCAAAGCCTTGGCTTCTTCAGTGCCTGCAGATTTTTCTAATGCATCAAGTAATAACCAGGTTTTTTTGTTTTCTATAATGTCTCCTCCTACTTGCTTGCCAAACTTCTCTGGATCTGCATATACATCTAAAATATCATCATTTAGTTGAAAACCAATACCCAAGTTAACGCCTATTTCGTTCAATAATTCAACTGATTCGGCGTCGGCATCAGCCACAATCCCTCCCAGTTCCATGGCAAAACCCAAAAGTACAGAGGTCTTCAGGCGAATCATTTCTATGTAATCTTCCTTTTTGACATCCTTCTTTTTGGCAAAAACCATATCTAACTGTTGGCCTTCACATACTTCCGCTGCTGTTTTATTAAACCGACGAACAACTTGTTTGAAATGCCTGTCTTCAACTAGCAAAAGCAAATCGTAAGCCGCTACTAACATCACATCTCCAGAAAGAATAGCGGTATTAATATTCCATTTTTCATGAACTGTTTGTTGGCCTCTACGTAAGGGAGCTTGGTCCATGATGTCGTCGTGCATTAAAGTGAAGTTGTGAAAAACCTCCACGGCCATGGCAGGCTTAATAGCTTTCTGCCAGTTATACAACCACAAGTTTGCAGACATAAGCGTAAGTAATGGTCTGAGTCTTTTGCCACCTAATGACATTATATATTCTATCGGCTCATAAAGCTCTACAGGATTTTGTCCGTAAGAATGATTTTCAAATTCTTTGTTTATGGCTTCTAGATAGGATTTAAAGGGCATCTATGCGTATTTTAGATTCAACGTTATATTTTAGAAACAAAGCTATGGCTTATTTTGTTAAAAGACCTCCTAAAAATCTTAATTTTTAACACTTCTGACCTGCAATTTGTACAAAGGATAACTCAAAACTAAAAATATTAAGGCAAACTGGCTACTTTTCAAATCCTGCAAAACTGCTCCTATCAAAAACAAAACAGAACAAATCAGCAAGAAATACGGAACAAACGGAAATCCCGGAACTTTAAAAGGTCGGGCTAAATTTGGCTCAGTTTGTCTAAGTCTAATTAAGGAAGCAAAACCAGAAGCGTAACTCATTACAAAGAAGAATGTTGCAATGTCAGAGAGTACACCACAGATTTCTTTTCCTGATATGATCAAAAGAATGGAACCAATACTAGTAAGTGGCATAGCCACAGAAGGTGTTCCTGATTTGTTTACTTTTTGAACAGCCTTGTGAAACAATCCATCCCTACTCATTGAAAAAATCACTCTTGGAGCAAACATCGTTTGAGCATTGAGCATGCCCAAAATAGAAAGCATAAGAAAGAATGTCACTATTTTGGCTGAATTTGGACCAAAAATAAGCAAAACCGCATCAGCTGCAGCGAGTTTGGAATTTGCCAAAAGTTCAATTGGTATAACATAAAGGATGGCGGCGTTTACCAATAAATATATCACAATGACCAACAAAACCCCTAAAATCATTGATTTCGGCAAGCTCTTGGCTGGGTCTTTGTTCTCTTCGGAAAAATAAGAGGCTGTATGCCAACCATCAAAAGTGTAAAAAATGGATTGTAAGGCAGCTATAATTCCAAATAGTAATGCTGGTTTTTGGGTCTTCTCAGCTGTGATTTTCAAGAGCGAATAATCCACGTCTTTACCATAAATAAAACATAAAAACACAAAAACCATTAAACCAATGGCTTTTAGAAATGAAAGAATTTCTTGTGATTTTCCACCTGCCCAAGTACCCAAAAAGTGAAATGAGGTCAAAACCACTAAAATACTAATGGCTATTATTTGAATATAAAATTCGAGGTTAGGCAAAAGCAAAATAATGTACTCGCTCATGGTGTAAGCTCCAAATCCCAAAGCCGCTACAGTTCCTAACCAACTTGTTAGTCCAGTTATAAATCCGAAATAATTACCAAAAGCTCTTCTGGCATACACATACCATGATCCAGCTTGTGGCAGTGATACACCCAACTCAATAGCACACAAAACACCCAAAAACGCGTAAATACTCACCGCAATCCAAATGAGCATAATGATAGTGGGATCTCCAATTTGTGCCGCAATGGCTCCAGGCTTTCTTAAAATGCCTGTTCCAATGGTACCACCTATAGTCACAGCTATGCCGAAGCCCACACCGAGCAGTTTAAGTAATTGATTCGAAGGTTTGTTTGTCATATAGTATGCTTATTATCGCAAGATAAAATAAAATCAATGCCTTTTATATTTCACCAAAGCATAATTTGCTCATTTTCTGAAAAACTGAATTTCATCAATGCCATTCTGACCTGTTTCTGTGGTTTTATTAATTGGTAATAAATCTTTGAAGCCAAGCTAAATTAAGCTAATTTTTTTGGAAATGTTACCATTTGATTGTCTTATAATAAGAATTCGTAAAATGCTGAAATCTACTAAAAAGGATTCCATTTGTAAATACAATCGTGAGAAATGCCAATTTTTTTAAAAGTATTTCTTGTGTTTTTTAGTTAATTATTTTGTAAACGCCTAGACAAGAAAGATAGTTTTTTGTCATTCAAATTAAAACTAGATTAGAATTTTATTAAATACCACCTTTTCGTCTACTCACTTTCGTCAAAAATAAAAATTTACTTGTATCGCCAAACTTTCGCATTTTACTTTGCAGGGTTTTTATTATTAACAAACTATTAAATAATTCTATTATGAAGAAAACTCTCCAACTTATTTTGGGGCTGTTGTTTTTGGTTGGGTTAACCGAATCTTTTGCCCAAACAAACAAAGTGACAGGGAAAGTCACTTCTGCTGACGACGGTTCAGGCCTACCAGGAGTGTCTGTACTAGTGAAGGGTACCAACAAAGGTACTCAAACCGACAACAACGGTTCTTATGCCATCGAAGTGGCTTCCAACCAAACGCTAGTTTTTACCTTCATAGGTATGGAAACTAAAGAAATCGCTGTTGGATCGAAAAGCATCATTGATGTAGCTTTACAAAATGATGACAACCAATTGGAGCAGTTAGTGGTAATTGGTTATGGTACTCAGTCTAGAAAAGATTTGACGGGGTCAATTTCAACTATTGCCGGAAAATCTATTGCCAAAGCTCCAGTTCAGAGTTTTGATCAGGCTCTTCAAGGTAGAGCTGCAGGGGTGAACATTACTACCCCAAACGGTGTATTGAACAACCCTCCAGTAATTTTCATTCGTGGGGTAAACTCTATCAACATGAGTTCATATCCATTAATAGTAATTGACGGAATTCCTGCATTTACAGGAAACAACGGTGCTAGTCAGGCTTCTAACAACCCTTTGAGTAATATCAACCCAGAGGATATTCAAAGTGTTGAGGTATTAAAAGATGCATCTGCGAGTGCAATTTACGGCTCAAGAGCTAGTGGTGGTGTTATTTTGATAACTACGAAAAGAGGTTCTGCTGGTAAAAGCAAGTTTAACTTTGATTCGTGGGTAGGTGCTACTCAAGCATTCAGACTGATTGATGTTTTAAATGCTGATGAGTATATGACCATCAAAAATGAAGGTGTTAAAAACCTTAACGAGAATACGCTAATCAGAACTGGAAAAGCAGGTACAAACGTTGAAGGCTTCAAGCCAATGACTATCAATGGTCAAACCGTTGATACTGACTGGTATGACTATGTTTATAGAACAGGTTTCTCTTACAATAACGCCATGAGTTTTTCTGGTGGTACAGACAAGACGTCTTATTATTTCTCTTTGGGTAATACCAAACAAAAAGGTATGTTGGTGAACAATGACTTCTCTAGAACAAACGCCAGAATCAATGTTGACCACAAAGTATTTAAAAACTTCACTGTAGGTGTTACTTTTGGGTATTCAAATAACTTCAACGCAGCCCCTAACTCTGGATCATTTGGTTCAGGATTCTCAATTGCTGGCTTGGGTCGTTTACCTTTGGTTCTACCTCCAAATGTACCAGCTTTGTTGGCAGATGGTTCTTATAACCTTGCGGGTGCGGGTATCGGACCAGGAGCTAACCTTAACCCTTCAACAGGTGGTCAGTTGGTAACTGGATATTACAACCCAGCTCCAATCTTGGATTTGAACAGATTCTCATCTGAAGGTAATGAAGTACAAGGTAGCGTATTTGCTAACCTCAACCTTTTCAAAGGATTAAACCTTAGAACACAGTTTGGTTTGAATAATATGTCACTTGAAGATCAGATTTTCTATGCTGGTATAGCGGGTGACGGATTCTCTAGCACTGGTTCAGCAAGTAACTACTACAGAACCAACAAACGTTGGAACTGGCAGAACACTGCTCAGTATGATAAAACAATTGCCGATAATCACAATTTATCATTATTGGTCGGAGCTGAGCAGCAACACAGTACTTATGACAGATGGGGAGCAAACAGAACCATTCTAGCAGATGCATTCTTTACTACTTTCCAAGGTAATTTCACGAACATCGTTCCAGATGGTAACGGTCAAGGCGAAAACTATTTATTGTCTTATTTTAGTAGATTGAACTATAACTTTGGCAGAAAATACTTTGCTTCGGTAAACTTCCGTAGAGACGGATACTCAGCTTGGGCTCAGAAATGGGGTAACTTCTATGGACTATCATTGGGTTACATAGTATCTGAGGAAGCATTTTGGAAAAACAGTCCTCTGTTAAGTAAAATTAACTTCTTCAAGGTTACTGGTAGCTACGGTGAACTAGGAAATAGTCAAGGTGTGGGTGATTTTGCATCGCTTCAATCATATTCATCAGGTCTTAACATAAATACAGCAACACTCTTTTATAGCGGAGCTGGTAACACGGCTTTAAGCTGGGAAACATCAAAGAAAACTGACATTGGTTTCACTTTCGGAGCCTTGGATGATAAACTTACTGGAGAATTTGCCTATTACAAAAACCTTGTAGATGGTTTGATCATGAGCGTTCCTCAGTCGCCTTCAAAAGGTATTCCTGGAAACTCAATTTTAGCCAACGTAGGTTCAATGCAAAATACGGGTGTTGAGCTAAGCTTAACATACAATGCTATTACCAAGAAAGATTTCACTTGGAAAGTAACCGGTAATATTACTACGCAAAGAAATGAAGTATTAGCTCTTACAGGCAGTGAAGGTGAGCGTATTGGCACAGCTACTTCAGGCTTAGAAACTTCAAACTATACCACAGTTGGTAGATCGGTAGGTGAAATCCTTGCAGTTCCTACTCTGGGTGTAAATCCTGATAATGGTAGAAGATTGGCTAAGAAAAAAGACGGAACTATAGTACAGTATGACCACTTAGGTGCTGGCTGGACAACTTTGGAAGGGAAAACTGTTTCAGCTCCAAACCAATTGATAGATGGCGAGTTTTACGGACCAGTACTTCCAAAATGGTATGGTGGATTGGATAACAACTTCACTTACAAGGCATTTGATTTGGGTATATTTACGCAATTCTCAGGTGGAAACTACATCTATAATGGTACAAAAGCAGGTTTGAGAGACCAAAGATTCTGGAATAACCATACTGATATTTTGAACAGATGGACACCAACCAACAAAGAAGGTACGGTTCCACGTATCGTATATAGCGACAATGTATCAAATGGTTCTGCACTCGTTATTTCTGAAAACGTAGAGAAGGGCGACTTCTTGAGAATCCGAAATATTGCTTTGGGTTATGCATTTAACAAAAGCCTTTTGAATAAAATCAAAGTATCTAACTTGAGACTTTATGGCCAGGTTCAAAATGCGTTTCTTCTTACCAAATATACAGGTATCGACCCTGAAATATCTTCAAATGGTCAAAGTAACACAGGTATGGGTATTGACAGAAACTCTGTAGGTCAAGCAAGAACTTATACAATCGGACTTAATGTAGGCTTCTAAAAAATGTTAAAAATGAAAAGAAAATATCAAAATATATTGAAAAAAGCTACGCTAATAGTAGCTATTTCAGGAGCTCTAGTATCTTGTCAAAATGATCTTTTGAATCCAATTCCAGAAACTTTGTTTTCTGACCAAGTTGTATTCGACACTCCTGCCAGAATCGAATTACAAGCAAATGGATTGTATCAATACATGAAAGTTGGTGCCTTCTTGGGTGGTAGAAGCCAAGTTTATGGAGATATCAGAGCGAATGATTTCTTGAACCGGACAAGTAATTCCGTTACTGGTTTTCAAGTTTGGAACCATACTTTGACGGAAACATCAACCAACGATGTTATTAACTTGTGGAACAGTGGCTATGCAGCTATCAACCAAATAAATGTATTTCTTCAAGGACTTGAGAATAACACCGCTAAGTATGTAGCTCCAACTTTTCCTGCTGACTATAGCACAAAAGCAAATCAGTACAGAGGTGAGGCAAGATTTCTACGTGCTTTGGCTTACCTAACGCTTGTACAATATTATGCAAGACCATATTCAGATGGTGCTGGTAGCAAGCCAGGTTTACCTTTGAGATTAAAAGGTGAGAAAAGTTCAGAAAACAATGACTTGGCGAGAAGCACAGTTGCTGAAGTTTATACGCAAATTTTGGAAGACTTGAACTTTGCCGAGGCTAACCTTCCGCTTACATATACTACAAACGAGGCAAAAGTAACAAGAGCTCATAGAAATGCAGCTATTGCTTTAAAAACTAGAGTATACCTTACAATGGGACGTTATAACGATGTAGCCACTGAAGCTGCTAAGTTGGTGCCTCAAACTTCAGCTCCTTTCTCTGCTACAAGTGGAATTGCACATAAATTGGATGCCTCTGTGAAAACAGTATTTGCACTTCCTCAAGAAACAGCTGAGAATATCTTTGCCTTCGGTTTTAGTACTCAAAATGCTCCTGGTACTCAAAATCCAGTAGCCTTTTACTATATGCCAACAAGTAAAGGAGGAAATGGTGAATATGGTTTAAACAAAGCGGGTATAATAGCTGATACCACTGCTTTTGGACCGAAAGATGTAAGACGTGATTTTATCTTAACAGATGCCACTGATACTTATTGGATGAAGTTTTCATCACCTTCTCCATTCTTAGATAAAGCTCCAGTATTGAGATACGCAGAGGTATTGTTGAACTTGGCAGAAGCCAAAGTAAGAACTTCTAATACCGTAAATACTGAGGCAATTGCTCTTTTAAACTCAATTAGAGGTCGTTCTGACGCTTCAAGGACTTACACTGCTGCGAGTTTTGCAACTCCTCAGGCCTTGATTGATGCCATTTTGTTGGAAAGAAGAATTGAATTCTTAGGCGAAGGATTAAGAAATACCGACTTAATGAGATTAATGGCTACCATTCCTGCGAAAGCATCAATTGGTAGTGTAGAATCATCCTCTATTAATTATATCTGGCCAATTCCAAACTCAGAATTACAGGTGAACAAACTTATGTCAAGGAATTAAATTTAATTTTTCTTGAAGCTTTAAAAGGAGGTTGATTAATCAGCCTCCTTTTTTATGCCCTAAAAACAAAAAAGACCTCTGCATTGCTGAGGTCATTTTGATTCATCATAGGTTCTATTAAATTTCTTTCTTACTTGAGTAATGCAAATTTATGCAAACTTAATTAAATAATGCAAATTTAATGTGCAATATTTTGCAAACATTTGCAAGTATTTCACGAAATAACTATTTTTACCTAATTCAGTACAATATTTTCAGAAAAGAAACCCCAAATGCTAAAAGAAGAAAGGCAACAACTCATTTTAGAGCATTTAAAAACCGCAAAAAAAATAAACTTAGGAGACCTAAGCAACATGCTTACAGTTTCTTATGACAGCGTCAGGCGTGATGTTATTGAACTTGAAGACAAAGGCCTTTTGAAAAAGGTGCATGGCGGGGTGGTATCTAACAGCTATCTCAATATTTTGTCTGGCCAACGAAAAGGCGTAAAAAAAGGTGGTGACTTAGAAATTGTCATCAAAAAGGCTGTGAAATTTCTGAAAAACAATCAGATTATCATTTTGGATGGTGGAACCACAAACTTCTTTTTGGCGGAACAAATTCCAAAAAACCTCACGCTTACAGTAATAACCAACTCACCTCCACTGGCCATGGCTCTAAACGACCACGAAAATGTGGAAGTGATACTACTTGGAGGTCGATACTACAAAAGATACCAAATAGCCATGGGTCCTGAGGTGAGCAATCAATTAAAGCGATTCAACGCCGACATTTATTTTATGGGAGTAAATGGCATAGACCAAACAAAAGGCTTGACGATAAGAAATTACGAAGAATCGATCCTAAAACAACAAATGATGGCGGCCGCAAAAAATACAATTTGCTGCGTAGTAGAAGAAAAAATTGGCGTTTTAGAAGCCTATCAAATTTGTCCTTTGGAAAAAATAAACACGCTTATAACCAATATAGAACCTAACAGCATCAGCCTTTTAGGCTTCGAAAGTGTAGAAAGAGTTTGATAGTTGGTCTTTTAAGAAATTGTTATTGGGAAATTAGTTTTAGGCAAACTGGTCATCAACAAATATGTCAGACAATAGCCAAAACTGAAAATTAGTTTTAATAAAAATAGTCATAAAATAAACACCCCCACTCTGAAAACTCAGAGCGAGGGTTTGTTTACTTAAAGCTTTAAAAAATTAGAATCTAAGTCTCATTCCTGTCAAGAAGTTTACCCCTGCCTGAGGGAATACAAAGTTTTCGGTGATTTTACCTCCGTATAAGTAGCTATAAGTGTAGCCGTTTGATTCATATTCATGGTTGAAAATGTTGTTAATCAACAGACTAAAGTTTAGTTCTTTGAATAGTTTGGTTCTGGGTGTGAAACCTATCCTTAAGTCATTTACAAAAAAAGCATCCAATTTTCTCGCATCTGAAGAAGTATTGTCTAGAAATTGACTTCCTACATATTTGGGCAATAGGCTAATTTCAAGCGTTTTGATTGGTAGAAAATTAAGACTACCGCCCACGATAACGTTTGGCGAAAAAGAAATTTCGGTATTGGCAAGCATGTTTACTTCCTCTGGTGTGACGTCATAACTAGGAACTACTTCTGTAAATTCAGCTATTTTGTTTCGGCTAAAAGTAGCATTAGCAGCAACTGAGAATTTTTCCGATAATTTTCCGGAAATTTGCAATTCCACGCCTCTTCTATAACTTTTCTCTACGTTGGTTCTGATGGCCTCACCAGTAAGATTTACTTTCCCCGTCAACACCAACTGGTCTTTATACATCATATTATAAAGTCCGATTTCACCTAACCAATTCCCTTGTTTTAATTTTAAACCGCCTTCAAAATCATTCAAATGTTCTGCTTTCGGCAAGCTAGTTGGGTTATCTACAAAGTCTTGGCGACTAGGCTCTTTGCTTCCTTTTGCATAACTCATATATGCTGATGCCGAATTATTTATTACATAATTCAAGCCAAGTTTGGGATTAAAAAACGCGTAATTATTGGAAGAATTGAAGGTTTGGTATGGATCCAGCGAGCCTTTAGTTTCAAAATTTATATTTCTAAATTGTATATCCAAATAAGAATCCAATTTTGAAGACAATGTATAGTAAAATTTTCCATAAATATTGAAATCGGTCTTAACGCTTTCGTTTTCATAATATTTATGTCTAATACTGCTTTCTGAAGCAAATTTCGACCAAATTACTTCTCCAAAATGATTGCCCAGATACTGATTCCATCCTCCTCCAAGATTGCCTTTGATTTTGCCTTCTCCTTCGTAATCCAACGACCACACAGCTCCATAAAAGTCATTATCGAGCCACCTTCTTCTAATTAAATCCGTTTCGGATATAACGGTTTCACCCACAATTACAGGTTTCATGTTATAATCTTCCAAATCTTCTCCATATTTGAATTGCTCATAAAATCCTTGCCCTTTGGTATAATGCAAAGTAGGATTGAATCTCCAGTTTTTACTGAGTTTCCAAGAAATAATGAGTTGATAATTATCTTGTTTATAGTCATCTACCTCGTTTTCATAATTATAGAAATTAAACTTTCGACCAGCTTCTGATATTTGCATTTTAAAATTTTCATCATAATAATTTCTTTCTATGAAGGCATCTAAACCAGCCGCATCGCCTTTGGCCAAAGCTTCAGGAATACCATTCCAAGATTGAAAAGTTTTTTCATGACCTGAAAACGCATTAAATCTAATAAAGGAGTTTTTCAAGTAATATCCACCAGATAAATAGTAAGATTGTAGATTTGAAGAAGCTCTGTCAACAAAACCATCCGATACTATTTTAGAAAGTCTAGCGTCAAAAACGAATTTATCGTTTAGCAACCCAGTCGATGCCAAAAAGTTGGTTTTTAAAGTATTGAAAGAGCCAGCGGAAACATTTACTTCACCATAAGCTTCCCGATTGAGTTGTAAAGTATTTACATTTATGCTACCTCCAAAAGCTCCAGCACCATTCGTAGAAGTACCCACACCTCGTTGAATCTGAATACTTTGTACGGAGGATGCGAAGTCGGGCATATTTACCCAATAAACACCTTGCGACTCCGAATCGTTGTAAGGTATACCGTTCAAGGTGACATTGATACGGGTCGGGTCAGTACCCCGAATACGAATACCTGTGTAGCCCACCCCCGCTCCAGCATCAGAACTTACTACCACCGAAGGCATCTGGTTGAGTAAAAATGGCATGTCCTGCCCGAGATTTTGCTTTTTGATTTCCTTCTGAGAAACATTCGAAAATGCCATTCCAGAAGTCTCTTTGGCCCTAGTAGCATTCACAACTACTTCGTTGAGTGTTTCGGCATTTGTAGAATCTATGCCCTTTTGAGCAAATAAAGCGAGGTTTGAAAAGAGGAGAAAAAATACAATTAATGAGAAAAATGATAATTTTTTCATAACAATTTTTAAAAAATTATTACGAAGCAGATAAAGGAGCAAAACGCTGTCTTCGGGCCATACGGCCTTGTTAAACTTAATTTTACTATTGAAATTTCTGAGACACAATGCTCGTTTAACCGGTATTAAAAGCAAAGTTTTAGCTCAAATCCCTTCGTCGGTACTAACCGCATCAGGTTCAATGGGTATGATCTCAGCCCGTTGTTTTCAGGCACCCCTTTTATGAGATTTCAAGTGCAAATGTAGAAGCTTTTTTTCTAATGTCAAGCAGTATTTTTTGAATTCGCCATTCCAAGACTCAAAATGCCCGCTGCAGTTAAATAATGAAAAATATCTATGGTGATTTCTTCTTTACCGAAAATTTGTTGACGAAAAGTACCCAATGCAAAAAATATTACCCCTAATAAAAGCCAAATCGAAACCCTAGAATTTCCTTTGATAAAGCCCCAAAGAGCCAAAACAACTACTAAGGACATTGCTATGATTGGTGTTAACTTACCGATTATTAAAATACCAAAGGCTTCAGATAAGAGGTATAATAAAAAACCCAAAGTCAAAAGGGAATAACAGACGGTTTTGGATAAATCTTTACCCGAGATTAAGGCAAATGTAGCCCCAACCAGTCCTACTCCTCCAGTAATGGTAGCGAGTTTTTGAAAAAATAAAGAAATTGGATTAGAATCAGGATATCCGGCAAAAGTGATAGCTCCAAAAATAGCGGCTGCGGTAACAGAAAGCACAAATGACTCCCAAAGTACTGTACTGGTGAGATTTAGTTTGGATAAATATACAAAGAACACATAAAGTCCACTAGCGGCTAAAATTAAATCTGAAATTACGTGGTTTATTTGCATTGTTTTAAGGGTTATTTTGTCAAAAATAATTATAATAGAATTATTAAAAAAATCAATCAATAAAATTCACTTCAGGTGTGATTTTGATGCCAAATTTTTCAAGAACAGATGCTTGAATTTCATAAGCCAAATTAGCTATATCTTGCCCTTTTCCTCCACCATAATTTACCAATACCAAAGCTTGCTTAGTATGAACACCAATTTCACCTATACGCTTACCTTTCCATCCTGCTTGTTCTATCAACCAGCCAGCAGGCACCTTCACAGTATCAGCATCAATTACGTAATGAGGCATATTTGGGAAAGCCTCAATAACAGCATCATATTGCGTTTTAGGTATTTCAGGGTTCTTAAAAAAACTGCCTGAATTACCTATCTTTGCGGGGTCAGGCAACTTAGATTTTCGAATCGAAATTACAGCTTCACTTATTGCTTTTATACTTAAATTCTTCACACCCATTTGATCTAAGGTCTCTTTTATTGCACCATAAGAAACATTAAAATCTGCAATTTTAGAAAGCTCAAAACTTACATTTAAAATAACATACTTCCCTTTTCCAGCATGCTTGAAATAACTCTCTCGATAGCCAAAATTACAGTCTAATTTGTTAAATTGTTTTATCTCAAGTGTCTCCAAATTGAGTGCCTCCAAACTCACAAAAACATCTTTAATTTCTACACCATAAGCTCCAATATTCTGCATGGGAGCTGCACCTACTGTCCCCGGAATCAATGAAAGATTCTCCAATCCAGACAAACCCAAATCAATACTTTTTAATACAAAAGAATGCCAAACTTCACCAGCTCCAGATTTCAATATCACCTTGGAGTCATCTTCAAAAATGTTTTCAATTCCATAAATTTCATTCTTTAAAACAAGCCCATCAAAATCCCCCATCAACAAAATATTGCTTCCTCCACCCAAAAAAAGCTTTTTTTCATTCTTGAATTTTTCTTTAGACAGAATTTCCTTTAGTTCTTCCACTGATTTGAAAACTACAAAATATTTTGCTTTTGCTTCCAATCCAAAGGTATTGTAAGGTTTTAGTGATATGTTTTGAAGTATTTCGGCCATTTTCTAGAATCTCATTTTGCCTGCAATTTATGAATTTTTATTTGAAAGCTTTTTTTTACTTATTGCATCATAGACCTCAGTTAGATTTTTAGAAATTTAATGTCCAGTTAAGGGCACCTTTTCGCCTGCTTCAATTTTTACTTTCAGATGATTCTCCTTGGGAGGGATCGGACAATTCCATCCATCTGAAAATGCACAATATGGATTATATGCCTTGTTAAAGTCCAAAATAACCTTTCCATCTTTGAAATCATTCACATCCATATCCATATATCTTCCGCCACCATACGTATCTTTTGGAGCCGTTGGATCTTTGAACGGCACAAATACTAGATTTCTGTAAAGTGGTAATACTGGCGATGGGCGATAAGTGGTTATTTTATATTTTTTACCTTCTATTTTGAAAGTTACCACTGCAAACTCTGTATAATCTTTGATTTTAACACCTGAAGTTGGTAATGAGATCGTCTTGGGTTTTCGAGGATTTTTAAAGCTAGACTCAATCCTAAACTTAGTATTTTCTGCATAGAAATCTTGCAATTGACCTGGAAATCTTCCTTGCGTTTCTAATTTGTATTTTTCTCGATGTGAAGCAAGTTCTGTGGTATAATCTTGACAAAATCCATTTTTATAAAATATTGTTAAAATAATAAAAAATGGAATCAATAGTAATTTATTCATACTCAGATTAAACTTTTAATGCCCGAGAAATTATTGAGGCGTATTTTGAAATTCATCGAAATTTAATACATGAATCTGAAACTATATCATAAAATTTTCGTGAGAATTATTAACTTTGCATTTATCTAATTTTACAAAGTACCCGACCGAATTTTAAGTTTAGTTTTTTCTTTTCCTTAAAATTAGTCTTCAAAATATCCTTAATTCTATGGCACAAATAGCAAAGATAATTTACACGATTACAGACGAAGCTCCAGCATTGGCTACCTATTCTTTTTTACCAATAGTGGAGGCGTTTTCAAAACCAGCCAATGTAGTAATCGAAACCCGTGACATTTCTATTTCTGGTAGAATTCTTTCTGTTTTTTCAGAATATCTGACTGACGAACAAAAAGTTTCTGATGACCTTGCTTATTTGGGTGCTTTGGCTACTGCCCCAGATGCCAATATTATCAAATTACCCAATGTAAGTGCTTCAATTCCGCAGTTGACCGCTGCCGTAAAAGAACTACAAGAAAAAGGATATAAAATACCTGACTACACAGATGAGCCTGTAACTGATGAAGAAAAAGCAGCTAAGGCTAAATATGATAAAATAAAAGGAAGTGCCGTAAATCCGGTTTTACGTGAAGGAAACTCAGACCGTAGAGCTCCTAAAGCTGTGAAAGAATATGCCCGTAAACACCCACATAGCATGGGGGCTTGGAGTGCGGATTCTAAATCACACGTTTCGTCAATGGCCGAAGGTGATTTTTTTGGCAGTGAAAAATCAGTAATGATTGAAACCGCAACTGACGTAAAAATCACTTTTGTAGGAAATGATGGCTCTGAAAAAGTATTGAAAGAAAAAACGTCGTTGAAAGATGGCGAAATCATCGATACAACGGTCATGAACCTTGGGAAACTAAAAACTTTCATTGCTCAGGAAATAGCTGATGCAAAAGCTGAAGATGTTTTGTTTTCAGTTCACTTGAAAGCTACCATGATGAAAGTTTCTGATCCTATTATTTTTGGAGCAGTGGTTTCAGTATTTTTCAAAGATGTATTCGAAAAACATGCTGCTTTGTTTGAACAATTAAATGTAAATCCTAACAATGGCGTTGGCGATTTGTTGATTAAGTTAGAAGGATTGGATGCAGCCAAAAAAGCTGAGGTTTTGGCTGACATGGATGTTGTATACGCTAAAAATCCTGCCTTAGCTATGGTTAATTCTGACAAAGGCATCACCAATCTTCACGTACCTAGCGACGTAATTATAGACGCATCTATGCCTGCTGCTTTCCGTACATCTGGACAAATGTATGGACCAGATGGCAAAGGGAAAGACACCAAATATGTAATTCCTGATCGTAGTTATTCTAGTATTTACCAAGTTGTTATAGATTATTGCAAGAAAAATGGAGCTTTTAACCCTGTAACAATGGGGAGTGTATCAAACGTAGGTTTGATGGCTCAAGCTGCTGAAGAATATGGATCACACGATAAAACATTCCAAATGTCTGCTGGTGGGAAAGTAATTGTGACCGATGCTACTGGAACTGTTTTGATGGAGCAAGGGGTAGAATCTGGCGATATATTCAGAATGTGTCAAACCAAAGATTTACCGATTCAAGATTGGATAAAATTAGCTGTAAATCGTGCTAAGGCAACAGGTACACCTGCCATTTTCTGGTTAGACAGCAAAAGAGCTCACGATGCCAACATCATAGCTAAAATAAACAAGTACCTTCCAAGTTATGATACCTCTGGTCTAGACATTCAAATCATGACTCCAGCAGATGCATGTTTGTTTTCTTTAGAAAGAATCGTGAAAGGCTTAGATACCATTTCGGTGACTGGAAATATATTACGTGACTACAATACAGACCTTTTCCCAATTTTAGAAGTAGGTACTTCGGCAAAAATGCTTTCAATCGTACCTTTAATGAATGGCGGTGGATTATTTGAAACTGGTGCGGGTGGCTCTGCCCCAAAACACGTTCAGCAGTTTTTAGAAGAAGGATATTTACGTTGGGACTCTTTAGGTGAGTTTTTAGCTTTGGCGAGTTCTTATGAGCATTTGTCAAATACTTTCGGAAATCCGAAGGCCCAAGTATTGGCAGATACTTTGGATGAAGCCACTGGAAAATTCTTGGATAACGATAAATCACCGGCTCGTAAAGTTGGACAAATAGATAACCGTGGAAGTCATTTCTTCTTGGCATTGTATTGGGCTCAGGCATTGGCCGCTCAAGATAAAGATGCAGATTTGAAAGCCATATTTACGCCGATTGCGGCTGAATTGACTACTAATGAAGATAAAATTGCAGCTGAATTGATCGGTTCACAGGGCAAACCTCAAGATACAGGCGGCTACTACAAACCAGTTTTTGAAAAAGCTTCTGCAGCCATGCGTCCAAGTGCCACTTTCAATTCTATTTTGGCTAAAATTGGCTAAAATTCTATTACAAAATATAATATAAAAAGTCTCAGAACAAGTTTGTTATGAGGCTTTTTTTTATGTTTCTGAAAATATTATCAAAAAAAAAACTTTCGACCTAAATAAGCTAAGCACATATTTATTAATAGACCAGATTGATTATCTATCGTATTTAAAAACACTTAACCTTTAAATAAAAAACCTATTGTATTTTTTTATCTAAAATTTAATTGATTCTTGAAATCTTACTACCTTGTGGAAAAAAAATATGCAAATTTAAATATTCATATTTTTTTAATCTTTAATATTGTAAAACGTTAAACATCTAAATTAATTAAAATCATGAAAAAAATCCTTTCCCTAATCACCATTTTGGCATTAAGCTTTACTGTGGCAACAGCAGCCGAGCCAATAAATTTTGATGCACAAAACATCGATTCAGAGTTTGAGCAACTTAATAAAATTGAAAAATTCGTTATAAATAACGAAGGTACTACTTTGGATAATTTGAAGTCACAAAACTCTGAATTATTAACTGATATCAAAATAGAGGCAGATGCAGCTTCTGTTGTTGCATCTTCTGATCTTCCTGCTGGTATTCCTGCTTTTTGGTGGGGTTGTGTATTGAGCTGGGTAGGTTTGATATTGGTTTATGTTTTGACCGACAAAGACAGTGCACAAACTAAGAAAGCCTTGTTGGGTTGTCTTGTTGGTGCAGGTGTTTGGGTTATATATTATGTTTTAGTTGTGTCTTTAAGCATATTCTAAAACTAAAAAATCTATAAACAAAACCCACCCAACGGTGGGTTTTTTTTATGCTAAAAACTGTAATAAAATATTTTTAGATTTTATTATTACAGGAAAAGAGTTTAAGAAAACTATTTTTTGCATTA
>JAIPAJ010000031.1 GCA_021740125.1 Leadbetterella sp.
CGAAAAATATTATCCGATGGATGCCCAAAGATCAGCTGCAAATACCAACGATTATAAGGGTAAAATACTGAAAATTCATCCTGAAAAAGATGGTAAATATACTATTCCTGAAGGAAATATGTTTAACCGAGGAATGGACAAAACTCTTCCTGAAATTTTTGCTATGGGTTGTAGAAATCCATACAGAATAGCCATAAATCCCAAAACATCCACCATTTATTGGGGCGAAATTGGACCAGATGCAGGCGTTGACATCAATAGAGGGCCGAAAGGTTATGATGAGTTTAATCAGGCTAAAAAACCAGGTTTTTACGGTTGGCCATATTTCGTAGGTAATAACTATGCTTATTCTGAGTGGAATTTTGCCGATTCCACCGCTGGTCCAAATTTTGACCCAAATAACCCAATAAACAACTCACCCAACAACACAGGACTTAAAAATCTACCAAAAGCAACTCCCCCTATGATTTGGTACCCTTACGGAATTTCCGATGAGTTTCCAGAACTCGGACTAGGTGGTAGAAGTGCGATGGCAGGCGAATTTTATACTTTTAATAAATCAAATGCTTCTCCAAAAGCTATTCCAGCTCATTATGATGGCTCATTGTTTGTTTTTGACTGGATGCGAAACTGGGTATTGGCATTGCGTTTTGATGAAAATGAAAACTACCTAAGAAATGAAAAATTCATGCCCAATTTAGGAGATTTCAGAAGACCTATTGACTTAGCATTTTCGGTAGACGGAATTATGTATATGCTAGAGTATGGATCAGTCTATGGAGCTGACAATGAGGACGCTAGATTGGTAAAAATAGAATACAATTCTGGCAATCGATCACCGAAAATCGATGCCTATTTTGCTAATAATGACGAAATTAAGAAAATAAATGCCCAATCTTTCTTGACTTCTGAAAACAGGTCTTTTCCTAAATACAAAGAAATAGCTGGTAAAACACCGCTTAGTTTTAGTGCATTTGCAAGGGCCACAGATCCAGATTTCGAAGATAGACCTGAAATATCCTGGTTATTGAATGGCAAAGAAGTTGGAAAAGGAGGAAAATATGAATCCACTATTTCTGTGAATGGAACATATACATTAACTGGCATAGCAAAAGATAAGTCTGGCAAGACTTCCGTAGAATCACTTAAAATAATAGTTGGAAATCAAAAGCCTGAAATAGAATTAGTTTCAAACAACAATTCGACTTTTTATTTTGAAGACAAACCTTTTGAATATGAATTGAAATTCAAAAATGGAGACAACAAGGTTTTGAACAAAGAAAAGATAATTACCAAGCTAAATTACATACCTCAACCCTACCGACCGATCGTGGAAACACAAAATACGGCTTTGACTACTGTGGAATCAGGCTCTATTGGCAAAACGCTTTACGATGGTAGCGACTGTAAAGCTTGCCATACCAAAAACCTAAAATCAGTGGGGCCATCGCTAACACAAATTGCTCAAAAGTATAATGGTAAGGCAGGAAGCGTGGATATGTTGGCAAAGAAAATTATAGATGGTGGTGGAGGAAATTGGGGACAAACACATGTGATGAGTGCCCATCCGCAACTAAACATAGCTGATGCTAGAGAAATTGTTCACTATATTTTCGCTTTATCTGATCCTAAAAAAGAGTTCAAAGCAATCCCCGTAGCTGGAAAACTGCCTTTAGACAAACATTTAGAAGACAAACCTCGCGGTCATTATAATATTTTGGCTGAATATACTGAGGCAGGAAACAAAGGAACAAATATGCAGAAAAATGCTAAAACTTTCCCTTTGAGGCACCATATTCTTCGGGCTATGGATGCCGATATGCATCCTGGATTTGTTTTTGACTGGGGTCAGCTAAGAGAAGGCGGATCAAAGTCATATTTGGTTTTCAAAAAAATTGACCTAAAGAATATCAAAAACATCAGTTTTGAATATGCATCCAAAGCGTTAGATGGCGAAATCCAAATCAGGAAAAACTCAGCTGCTGGCCCGATAGTAGCAAAAGTAAATTATCCGCCCACTGGCAGTTGGGATAAAATGAATTGGGTAAAAACTGACATTGATTTACCTGAAATTTGCGATTTGTATTTCGTGGCTGTCAAAAAATCAAAGCCAACAGATAAAATCATCAAGTTTAAATCGATAAAGTTTGAATAAACAGTTTTTTCTTATAACATTAAAAGCCCAAATACATTTATTTGGGCTTTTTTGATGCCTACAGAAATCGATTCTAAAAAATGAAAATGGTATATTTGTGTTTGGAAAAATACAAAAATGCTAGCAAAAGAAATAAACGCGATATTTAGGGAATCTATTTTAGATTATCATAAAACTGACCAAGTGGATGCCGAAATGCCTAAAAAATACCAAGATTCACCGTTTGGCAATTTATTATATTTAAAAAATTGGATTGATACGGTACAATGGCACCTCGAAGATATCATACGTGACCCAAAGAACGAACCGTCGTTTTTGGTTGCCATTAAACGTAGAATTGATACTTCAAATCAACACCGAACTGACACAGTGGAACAAATAGATGAGTTACTATCTGAAAAATTTAAAAATGTCACTTTCCAAGAAAATGCCAGAATGAATTCTGAAACTCCAGCTTGGCTTTTGGACAGAATGTCGATTTTACAACTAAAAATCTATCATTTCAAGGAGCAATTAGAAAGAAATGATGCCGACGAAACACATATAATTTCAGTAAAACACAAACTCATGATATTGGAGATTCAGGAACAAGATCTTGAAAAATGCTATGATGAGCTAATTGAAGATTTGGGTGCTGGTCAAAAGTACATGAAGCTTTACAAACAGATGAAAATGTACAACGACCCAAACTTAAACCCCGTATTTTACTCAAATAAATGAAGAAAGTAATTATTTTTAGGTTTTCAGCGATGGGCGACGTGGCCCTGATACTGCCAGTGGTTTTGAATGTAATAAAACAAAACCCTGACCTAAATATTACGATTGTTACCCGAGAAAAATTCAAACCTTTTTTTGAAGGATACAGCAATATTGAAGTTTTTACTGCAGATTTAAACAATAAACACAAAGGTCTTTTAGGCCTGTTCAGATTATTTCAAGAATTAAAGAGGCTTTCACCAGAATATGTTTTTGACTTACACCAAAATATCAGAACTCAAGTTTTAAAGTTTTTCTTTTTCTTTACAAAAGCAAAAGTTTATGGTTTTGATAAAGGCAGAAGTGAAAAGAAAAATCTGGTGAAAAATGAAGAATTTAAAGAACTTAGCCATGTTACTGATAGATATTATGCTGTTTTCAAGAGGGCTGGGTTAATTTCTGAGGATTCAAAAATTGAGAATTTGCCAAAATTCTTTCAAATACCATCTGAGACAGAAATTAAAATCGGCAATTGGCAAGAACAGTTTAACAAAAAAAAACTGATAGGAATTGCTCCATTTGCCCAACATAAAGGAAAAATGTGGCCAATTGAAAAATACGCTGGCCTAATTCAACTTATTTCTGAAAAACTCCCAACTATTCAGATACTAATTTTTGGTGGCGGAAAACAAGAAAAAGAAATTGTAGATTCACTCAAAAACAGATTTCCACAAATCGAAAACCTTGTAGGCTTCTTTTCTTTAACTGAAGAACTTGCACTGATCAAGAAGCTCGATTTGATGATTTGCGGAGATAGCTCAAATATGCACTTCGCAACCCTCTCAAATATACCAGTAATTTCCATTTGGGGTAGTACACACACTTATGCAGGTTTTGGAGCTTTGTTTCAACCTAAAAGTTACACCATTGAGATTAGCAAAGAAGAACTCGCTTGTAGGCCATGCTCAGTTTACGGAAACAAACCATGTATTAGAAAAGACTACGCTTGTCTAAATTGGATTAGCCCTGAAAGGGTCTTCGAAAAAGTTAAAACTATTTTTTGAATTTATCTTTGATAGTTCCTAATATTCCGTTCCATTTTTTCTCCTTTTCGGGTTTTAACTCTGGAAAAACCTCTGTAACAGGTAAATCCAAAATTTCCTGAGAAAACTTTGCGAAGTCAATGCCTCCAAAAGTTCCTGAAGACATTAACAATAGATTTGATTGAAACCAATTTTGAGATTTCAAAAAGTCCTCAAGTTCGTTAACATCCGTAAATACTAACAAATCTTCTCTTCCAAAAAACGCCTTAATTTCCTCTTTATCCAAGGCAGGCATTTTTTTCATTTCCAAAGTATGCGGTGAGAAGAAAACTATGGCCAAATCTGCATCCGCCAACTTTTGGTCATAATGCGGCAAAAACTCTTTGTTCAAACTGGAAAAAGTATGTAACTCATAACAAGCCACCAATTTTCTTTTTGGATATAATTCTTTTGTAGCGTTGGTGGTAGCACCAACCTTAGACGGTGCATGAGCGAAATCTCTATAAATATGCGTATTAGAATTACTTCCAAGCATTTCAAGCCGCTTTGACGCCCCTTTGAAAGTTTGAATGGCTTCGTAAAACATTTCTTCAGTGATGCCCAATTTCTCCAAAATCAACTTTGCACCTTGAAGATTTTTCATATTGTGCTCACCAAATAACTCTATTTGAAGCTCCCCATTTGGAGTTTTCAAGAATACCTTCCCATTTTTAACTTCATAAGGATGCTTTTTGTAAGGCATTTTCTGAACGTCAGCCCTGTCTTTTTCACCTATAACTTTTACAATATCATCGGTCTCGTCAAACAATAGCGTTCCTGCTTTGTCAATTCCATCAGCCAATTCTTCAAAGGCCTTGACGTAGCTATCAAAAGTCGGAAAAACATTAAAGTGATCCCATGCCACGCCACTTATCAACACAATATGAGGGTGGTAAAACAAAAATTTCGATTTCATCTCTATTGCAGATGACAAATACTCGTCCCCTTCAATAATAATTATAGGAGCATCTTCTGTCAATTTCACCATTAAGTCAAAGCCTTCAATTTGAGCTCCTACCAAATAATCAAAATTCCTTTTGTGAAAAGCCAAAACATGCAGAATAATACTGGTTATTGACGTCTTTCCATGGCTTCCTGCAATCACAACTCGCTGTTTTTGAACAGATTGCTCATATACATACTCAGGAAATGAATAAACTTTCAGGCCTAATTCTGTGGCCCTGATCAACTCAGGATTATCCTTTCTTGCGTGCATTCCCAATATAATTGCATCCAATTCGGCATTAATTTTATCTGGAAACCAGCCAAATTCTTTGGGCAAAATTCCCACTTTTTCTAGTCTTGATTTCGCTGGTTCGTAAATTTCGTCATCCGAACCTGAAACTTGGTATCCTTTTTGGTGTAGAGCTAATGCTAAATTGTGCATGACTGCACCACCAACAGCAATAAAATGTACCTTTTTTGTAGAATTAATCATTTTTTATATAAAAAAACCGAGCGTATGTCGATAAACACTTGAATATGGGCTTTATAAGTAAACCTTATTTGCAAAGTTCTAAAAATTATGTCAATTTTGCACCATATTTTTTTCCTAGTTCAAATATTCAACAATTTTCGTTAGTACAATAAATGAAGAGATACATAGATTTAATTCAGCAGACGTTCGAGTTTCCAACCCGTGAATTTGGCGTAGATGCTAGAAATAATCTCCAATTCAATAATGTCCCTTTGATGGATGTTATTAAAAAATATGGTACGCCACTAAGACTATCCTACTTACCTAAAATCAGCGAGCATATCGAACATTCCAAGTTGCTTTTTAAAAATGCAATGAAAAAATACAATTACAAGGGAAGTTACACTTATTGTTATTGTACAAAATCTTCTCATTTCAAATTTATTATAGAAACAGCACTTAAAAACAATATTCATCTAGAAACATCATCTGCATTTGATATGCCTTTGGTAAAAACTCTTTTTGATGAAGGAAAAATCACCAAAGACACCTATATAATTTGTAACGGACACAAAAGGCCAAATTACCTGGAGTATATTTCAGAAATGCTAAATGATGGCTTTGTTAATTGCATACCTGTATTAGACAATTTACGAGAAATAGACCATTACATTGAGCATGTTAATGCTGAAAATGTTAATATCGGGATAAGAATTGCCACTGATGAAGAACCCACTTTTTCATTTTATACATCTAGACTAGGGGTTAGATATAAAGATGTGGATGATTTGTACAATGATAAAATAAAACCTAATCCGCATTTTAAGCTAAAAATGCTCCATTTCTTTATAAATTCTGGAATTAAAGATACCGCATACTATTGGTCAGAGTTGACTAGATTCATGTTTAAATATTGTGAGCTAAAGAAACTTTGTCCAGAACTTGATTCTATTGATATTGGTGGTGGAATGCCTATCCAAACTTCCATTGTTTACAATTTCGACTACCAAGCTATGGTGGACGAAATAATTGAAAACGTCCAGTGGATTTGTCACAAAAACAATGTTCCTGTACCCAATATTTTCACTGAGTTTGGAAGTTATACTGTTGGAGAAAGTGGAGCCATTTTGTATAAAATCATCGATCAAAAACAACAAAACGACAGAGAACTTTGGTACATGATAGATGGCTCATTTATAACCCAACTACCTGATTCTTGGGGAATTGGACAAAAGTATATTATGCTACCCATAAACAATTGGGATGCTCCATATACAAAAGTAAACTTAGGTGGTTTGACTTGTGATTCTGCAGATTATTATAACACAGAGTCGCACTCAGAAGATCTATACATGCCGATGCTAGACGATAACAATCCTTCCGAAGAACAATATATTGGATTCTTTCACACTGGTGCTTACCAAGAATCCTTGGGCGGCTACGGTGGTATTCAACACTGTTTAATTCCAGCTCCGAAACATGTTCTGATAGACTTGGATGAAAATGGAAACTTGACAACCGAACTTTTTGCCAAAGAGCAAGGGGCAGAATCTATGATGAAAATTCTCGGCTACAGAACTGAACGCAAAAAAGCTGAGCCTTTAATAGTTCAAGATGAGAATATAAATTTCCTGAAAGAGAAAAAAGATTGAAATTAAAATAAGACCGTAAAAATATCGTTAGACCACTAAAAAAATCATTCAATGAAATCAAAATTGGCTCTTTTATCCCTTTTTGGACTGATAATGTTTAGTTCTTGCAGGAAAACACCTTGCCCTGCATATGGAAAAGTTAATAAAACGCTCAATAAAATAGAGGTTAATGCTTAACTTCTCGATTAGAGATTATTAAAAATACCTTCAACGCTTTGAATATTTTTCAATACTGCTGTTAGTTTTTGGCTTTTTTTTATATTTTTGGGGACCTATACCTAATTAATAGATGGCCAACATCATCAAACTTAAATCAATAGAGAACCAGGATGGTATCCTTTCTGTATTCGAGCACCTCATGCCTGGACATATAGAAAGGGTATATTTTATCTATGGAGTCCCTGAAAACAAAATTCGTGGGGGCCATAGACACCACGAAACCTGGCAAGGACTTATTTGTTTAAACGGAACCTGCAAAGTTTATGTACAAGATAGCTACGATTCTGACCATATATATGAATTAGATAGCCCAGGCAAATGTTTGCTTTTAAAACCTACAGATTGGCATCAAATGTTTGACTTCTCAGAAGATAGTATTCTACTTGTTTTGGCCAATCAAAATTATGATCCGAGTGATTATATTGATTTAGCCTATAACCCTGAAAATGTATTCTCTCAAATTATTAGTGCTCAATTCCAATAATAAATGGAGATTCCTTTTTTGTCAATTAAAACCATCAACGAAAAACATGAGAACTCGCTTTACGCTGCTTTTAAAGACTTTCTAAATTCTGGTAATTATATCCTTGGGCAAAGTGTAAAATCGTTTGAAACAAATTTTGCTAAATATTGTGAAGCTAAATATTGTGTGGGTGTTGCAAATGGATTAGATGCTCTTGTTATGATTCTGAATAGCTTTAATTTCTCAAAGGACACTGAGATAATTGTACCAGCCAACACCTATTTTGCAACCATTTTAGCAATCAAAATTGCAGGTTTAAAACCTATATTGATAGAACCTAACCTCAAAGACTATCTGATAAACGTTGAAAATATAAAAAAAGCAATTAATAAAAATACTTCTGCCGTTTTAGCAGTTAATTTATATGGTCGCATGTGTGATTTCCGAAAAATTACAGAAATATGCCAAAAGAATAATCTAAAATTAATAGTTGATGCTGCACAAAGCCATGGTGCAGAATTTGACAACAGCAAAGATTGTTTTGGTGCAGATGCAATAGCTTACAGTTTTTACCCAACCAAAAACCTTGGGGCATTATCTGATGCGGGTGCAGTTGTAACCAATAATGAAGCAATAGCTTCCAATGTTCAAAGAAATAGAAATTACGGATCAGAACAAAAGTATCAATTTGATTCTTTAGGAACCAACAGTAGACTTAGTGAACTTCAAGCAGCATTTTTAGATATTAAATTAAAACAACTAGATCTTGAAATTGGGAGAAGACGTGAAATTGCTGGAAGATATTTATCAGAAATAATAAATAATAGATTGATTTTGCCTCCTTCCGACAAAACAAACCAAGATGCGTGGCATTTATTTGTAGTTCGAACAGAAAATAGAGATTCCTTAAAAAGGTTTCTTTTGAATAAGCAAATTGGTTTTGATATTCACTATCCTATTCCACCGCATAAACAGAAAGCTCTTGCAGAATTTGAGGAATTAGAGTTACCGATTACTGAAACTATTCATCAAACAATTTTAAGCTTACCTCTGAATTCGACCTTAAAAGAAGAAGAGGTTGATTATATAATTACATCATTAAATTCATATTAAAATGAGAGATTTTTCTGTAGTGATTCCAGTTTACAACGCTGCCAAAACGATTGAACGATTGGTAAATGATACTGAAAGAGAACTCAATTCATATAACTTTGAAATAATTTTAGTGAATGATGGATCTAAAGACGAATCCGCTAAGATCTGTTTAAGTCTAAGTCAAGAGAAAGATAATCTAAAGTTTATTAATCTTAGAAAGAATTTCGGAGAATTCAATGCTGTAATTTGTGGTTTAAGTTTTGTAGAAGGAAAATATGGAATCATTATAGACGATGACTTTCAAAATCCTCCATCAGAGATTATAAAATTATTTAACAAAGCAGAAACAGAAAAATTGGATGTCGTTTACAGTTATTACGACTCTAAAAAACATCACTGGTTTCGAAATTATGGAAGTAGGGCTGTAAATTTCCTTACCACTTATCTACTAAAAAAACCAAAGGATTTGTACTTAAGTAGCTTTAAACTTATACATAAGGATATTATTGCCGAAATTGTAAAAAGTCGTAGCCCACATCCGTATATTGATGGGTTAATATTCCAAGTGACTAACAATGTGGGCCGACAAAAAGTAATACACAATAGAAGAGACGAAGGTCAATCCAATTATTCTTTAAAAAAGCTTATTAGCCTCACATTGACTATTATATTTGGTTATTCATTATTGCCCTTGAGACTTACTTTTTTTGCAGGAATACTATCCATTATTTTTGCATTGATTTATATGCTTTTATATGCTTTTTCAGTTATTCCAGAATGGGGTTCTCCAATTGTAATCTTTATGTGTGGCGTACTCATGTGTTCCGTTTCACTTGTTGGAGAATACATTGGAAATACTTTTTTGATGATAAGCGGAAAGCCTCCATATATTATAGAATCAGTCAACAAAAAGCATATTAAGCCAGATTAAGGGATTCTCTAATTCTTTTTATGGCTTCTACTAATATTGCTTTTTGCGTTGCAAAGTTGAGTCGAAAATACCCTTTTCCACCAAATATGGAAGCGTCTTGCACTCCTACTCCATGTTTTTCTAGATGAGTAACAAAATCTGAAATACCAGTACCTTCATAACTTATCCAAGCCAAATAGGTAGCTTCAAGAGGCTCCATTTTTAGCCCTTCAATTGCGTTTATTTCTTTTAGTAGAAAGGCCTGATTTGCCCTTAAATATTTTAATAGTTCTAATCTCCAAGCTTCTGAATCCTTGTATGCCGCTAAAGCAGAATCCATTGCAAAAGACGATAACATAGGCATCATCCCGTATTTGGTCTTTTCAAACTTATCTCTAAGCGTTTTATCTGGGATTATAGCAAATGAGCAGCCCAAACCAGCAATATTAAAAGTCTTACTTGGAGCCAATAAAGTTATGCTTCTGGCTTCTATTTCTTTATTGAGTGAGGCAATAGAAATATGCTGCTTGGACTCATCTAAAATCAAATCACAATGTATCTCATCTGAACACAATACCAAATCATTTTCCACACAGAAATTGGCCAATTGTTCTAATTCTTGCTTAGAAAAAACTCTCCCATTTGGATTATGCGGATTGCATAACATATACAATTTGGTACTCGGGTTAACCGATTTCCTCATTTCTACAAAATCCATTTCCCATCTATCATTTTGCCAAATAAATGGAATATCCTGTAATCGCCGATTACCTACCTCAGCAGATTCCAAAAACGGCCTATAAACTGGTGATGAAGTCATTACAGAAACATAATCATCAGAAATACACCTAGCGGAAGTGTGCAACCCAGGTACTAAACCAGGAAGCCAAACAATCCAATCCTTCTGAACTTCCCAATTGTGCTTTTCTTTCATTCTTTGCAAAACCACTTCTACTAATTCGTCTGGCGTGTGGCTGTAGCCTATTACACCATGTTCAACAATTTTGTTCAAAGCCCTTTTTATTGGCTCAGCAACTTCAAAATCCATATCCGCCACCCATAATGGCAGCACATCTTCAGGATATTTATCCCATTTATAACTATTGGTATTTTTTCTATCTACTATTTTATCAAAATCCATATTTATATTATATCGTTGTTCCACCATCCACTTGAAAATTAACCCCAGTTGTATAAGCCGATGCGTCTGAAGCCAAGTATAACACCAAGGCAGCAATTTCATCCACAGAACCCATTCTAGCAATTGGCAATCGCTTAGTAAAATGTTCTAGCATTTTGGGATTCTCCCAAAGTGCCTGACTAAACTTGGTTTTTATTAATCCCGGACTCAAAGCATTTACCCTAATCCCATCTCCCCCCCATTCTTTTGCTAGAACCTTGGTTAGCATATTCAAGGCGGCCTTGCTGACACTATACATTCCTAAACCTGGATCGGGCGAGCTGCCTGCAATGCTGCTTATATTGACAATACTCCCAGATCCGTTTTGTTTCATAAAAGGATGTACCAACTTCGCAAACTCAAAAGGAGACTTCACATTGACTTGCATAATCTTATCAAATGCATCGCCACTACAATCCAATGACGGGCCAAAAACAGGGTTTGTTGCTGCATTATTTACCAAAATATCTACTTTACCAAAAGTCTCTATCGTTTTTGAAAGCAGTTCATTGAGCTGATTAATATCTGCTGCATGTGCAGCAATTGGCAATACTTCAACACCATGTTCTTTCTTAATTTCCTCTGCCAAAATGTCTAAGTCGGCTTGTTTTCTACTGCTAATGACCACTTTGGCCCCATATTGAGCAAATACTCTGGCTATGGCCTCTCCTATTCCTTTACTGGCACCAGTTATGATCGCCACTTTGTCCTCTAGTGAAAATATGTCTTTTTTCATAACTTATTGAGCTGTCAGACCTCCGTCTATTGTTAAACATTGACCTGTAATAAAACTTGCATTCGAAGAAGCCAAGTAAAAAATGCCTGCTGCTATTTCTTCAGCCTCTCCAAACCGTTTCAAGGGCGTAGAATATTTCAAACCATTTATATAGTCTATTTCAAGTTGAGCATTTTCAACCATAGAGGTATCTGTAAAACCAGGGCAAACGGCATTTACACGAATACCCACTTTGGCATATTCAAGAGCAAGGGTTTTGGTCATTCCAACAACTGCATGTTTACTTGCCGAATAAGCTATATGTTTAGACATTCCTATTAATCCAGCTACCGAGGCTACATTAACTATCGAACTACCTCCTTGCTTATTTAAATGGGGTAATCCATGTTTGGTCATATAAAATACACCTTTCACATTAACATCAATTATTGAATCAAATGCGTCTTTGGGGTATTCTTCTGTTTTAATTCTTGGGCCTAATATTCCAGCATTATTCACAAGAACATTTATTTCAATATTTAAACTACCAAAATATGCAGCAACTTGTTCGTTATCAGACACATCACAAGAAGCATAATTCAAGACAGAACCCAAGGTTTTAATTTTTAGAGCTAAAGACGGATTAACTTCTGAAGCCAAATCTAAACCATAAACTACATAGCCTTCTTTGGCAAAAATCAATGCTGTCGCGTAACCTATTCCTGAATTTATTCCAGAGATTACAACTTTTTTCTTACTCATTTTTATTTGTTGATTTTATTTCGGCAAATTAACAATTAATATTTTCGAAACATTGGTTTATGAGGCAATTTTAAACAAAAAGCTATACTTTTGCAAAACCAATATGATTCTTAAACATAACAAAAAATGATTGTAACAGAGAAAAAAGCCCCAGGTCAAAAAATGATAAAAAGGATGTCGCTGAGAACCAAATGGATTCTCACCTCTGTACTTAGTTTCAGTATAATTGGTTTAGGACTGAGTTTTTTCGTTTTTTCTTGGAATAGACTCCAAATTGGATTTGATAAAGCAACATGGGGTTTTATGATTCTCCTAAGTCTGGCTGTATTTTACCTTGGTTTGGCATTTTATGGCGATGCAATAATGTATAGAACAGAGATAAGATCAAGGAAAATCTGGAAACAAAAACAAAAGGAACTGAAGAAGAAGAGGTTCGTAAATAAAGGAACCGATAAATTAAATATACATAAAAGCCCTCAAAAGTGAGGGCTTTTATTATTTTGATGATTCTGCTTTTAGAACTTCGATATCAACTTTCTTGATGTTGGGTCTAAGCGTTAATCTTTTTACAGATGCCACTTTATTATTCGATATAGCTCTATTTTTACGACTTTTTCTTTTTAATTGAGTAACTCCCATTGCTGAAATATGTTTAATGATTCTTTATTGCTTTAAACGAGGTGCAAAGTTAACAAATTTATCATTTAAATTAATACATTCTCAAAAAATAAATTATCAAAACATTTATATCACCTTTCATACCATTTTCAGGATAATTCCGAAATAGAGAAGGTATTTTCGTGCTTAATCTTTATTTTTGCAAAAATATTAATCGTCAAAAATACAATATGTCGAAACCGAGCTTAGCTAGAGGAACAAGAGACTTCGGCCCGGAAATAATGGTTAAAAGAACCTTCATTTTTGACCAAATCAAAAAAGTATATCAGAAATACGGATTTTTACCTTTAGAAACCCCAGCCATAGAGAATCTTTCTGTTTTGATGGGTAAATATGGGGAAGAAGGCGATCAGTTATTATTCAAAATTCTCAATTCGGGAGATTTTGCAGGCGGGCTTACACAGGATGACCTAGAAAAAGGCTCAAAAGAAATGCTTAAAAAAGTATCTGAAAAAGGCCTTAAATATGACTTGACAGTGCCTTTTGCAAGATATGTGGTAATGAATCGTCACCAATTGGCCATGCCTTTTAAGCGTTTTCAAATACAACCTGTCTGGAGAGCCGACCGCCCCCAAAAAGGAAGATACAGAGAATTTTATCAATGCGATGCCGACGTTGTGGGTACAGAATCCCTCATTTGTGAAGCTGAAATCGTAACTATGTTGCATGAAATCTTCGAAAACTTAGGCATTTCTGAATTTGTCATAAAAATAAATAATAGAAAAATTCTCAGTGGAATAACAGAATTAATTGGTGCAAAAGGCAAAGAGGTAGACCTATGTGTAGCCATAGACAAGCTAGACAAAATAGGAAAGGAAAAAGTTGAAGAAGAACTCCTTCAACGAGGTTTCAACGAAGAAAATATCGCCAAACTTCAGACACTTTTTAGTTTGCCAACCAGTCAAACTGAAATGTTTACAACGCTCAAAAACTGGCTTCAAAAGTCCGAAATTGGAATATTGGGTGTACAAGAATTAGAGGAGATTTGGTTTTTGGTGGATAAAATGCAATTAAAGAATCCAAAAATAGCCTTTGATCCTTCTTTGGCACGTGGCCTAAGTTATTACACAGGTGCTATTTTTGAAGTTAAGGCACTCAATGTTAGCATTGGAAGCATTTCTGGTGGTGGCAGATACGACAACCTTACGGGAACTTTTGGTATGCCAGGTCTCTCTGGTGTTGGCATTTCGCTGGGCGTGGACAGAATATATGATGTAATGGAAGAGCTTGAAATATTTCCTGAGCAATTGCAACTTTCATCTACCAAAGTAATGGTCACTAATTTTGGCAAAGAAACATTAGCTAAAAGTTTAGAAACGGTTGCCATATTTAGGCAGAAGGGAATAAATTCTGAGGTTTTCCCTGAAGACTCTAAAATAAAAAAGCAGTTTGAATACGCGGATAAAAAGAAAATTCCTTTTGTAGTTATTCTCGGAACCGACGAAATTATGAAAGAAATATATTTAGTAAAAAACATGAAAACAGGTGAGCAAAAAGAACTCACTTTGAACCAATTAATTGAATCTCTCGATGTTTAAGAACAAAAAAGTATTAGCCTACCTATTGGTAATAGTATCTACTTTAGCTGCCACCATGGCATTCTATTTTTGGCAGGTAGCCTTTAGTCCGAACCTCAATGTAGAAGGAAAGGAAAAATTCGTCTTGTACATACCAAAAAATGCTACCTATGAAAGTTTGTTGGATACCTTGCACAAACACAAAATCATTAATGATGAAGTTGCTTTTGGTTTTATGACCAAAAGAATGGGTTTGAAAGAGAACATAAGACCAGGAAGATACGAAATCAAGCCAAATTCGGCCAACAAAGAGATCATTTCGAAAATCAGAAGTGGAAATCAAGATCCTGTCAAACTTACTTTCAACAATGTAAGAACCAAAGAGGATTTGATAAAAAAAATCGGAACTAAACTAGATTTTGATACTAATGAGCTTTTGGAAAAAATGAAAAGTGAAGAGGCGTGTGCAAAATATGGATTTACAAGTGAAACCATCATGTGTATGTTTTTGCCTGACACATACTTTATCTATTGGAATAGTAGCGTGGAGGACTTCATGGATAGAATGAAAACCGAATACACAAAATTTTGGAACGAAAAAAGATTGGCACAAGCAAAAGTAATTAATATGACTCCGATACAAGTGGGAGTTATGGCATCGATTGTTCAGAGCGAAACCAATAAGCCTGACGAAATGCCAAGAGTAGCGGGTGTTTATGTTAATAGAATAGCAACTGGTATACCTCTTCAAGCCGACCCAACAGTGAAATTCGCAGTAGGAGACTTCAGTCTAAAGAGGATCTTGACCAAACACTTAATGACTCCTTCTCCTTACAACACCTACATCAATACAGGATTGCCTCCAGGACCTATCGCTTTGCCAGAGCGGGTGGCTCTTGATGCTGTTTTGGGTTATGAAAAGCATAATTACACCTATTTCTGTGCCAAAGAAGATTTCTCAGGCTATCATAATTTTGCTGCTACTTACACTGAACACCTAAAAAATGCCGATATTTACCAAGCAGCACTAGATGCAAGAGGTATTAAATAAACAATTATGTACACTTTTGAGTCTAACTATAGAGTAAGATATGCTGACGTAGACCAAATGGGTTTTATGTACTATGGCAACTACGCTAAGCTATTTGAAATTGGTCGAGTAGAAGCATTGCGAAATTTGGGTGTAAGGTACAAGGACTTAGAGGAAAGTGGAATTTGGATGCCAGTTTATGAAAACAACTCCAAGTATTTAGAGCCAGCCAAATATGATGAACTGCTTATTATCAGATGTATGCTCAAAGAAATGCCAAAAGTAAGGATTGTTTTTGACACAGAAATCATAAACGAAAGTAGCAAAATAATTCACAAAGGAGTAACTACCCTAGTATTCATCAAAGCCGATACTCAGAAGATAACTGTCTGTCCACAAGTTATTTTAGACAAACTAAGTCCTTTTTATCAATAAAATGAATAAGTTAATTGAGAACATAGGAAACTTTATAGCACTGAGGCTCAAAAATGTTTACATTTTCAATACAAATGTCTCCCTTTATGTTTTCCTAAGTATACTTTACAAGAAAATATTAAACGTCGACATTGACCAAAGAGCTGCAGCAGTATCCTTTAGTTTTATGTTGGCCGTTTTTCCAGGCACAATATTTTTATTTACGCTTATTCCCTATATTCCGATTCAAGACTTGGAGATTTTGATTATGGATTTCCTGAGAAATGTAATGCCAGCGGGATTGTATGAGAGTGTGAGAAATACCATTCAAGAAATCATCAGTCAGCCTCGATTAGATATCCTTTCCTTTGGTTTTCTTTTTGCAATTTTTGCCGCCACAAATGGCATGTCGTCGCTTATGAGGGCATTTAACATGGCATTAAAACAAAGAGATAAACGCAGTTATTTTGAGTCTCGATGGATTGCTTTTTTATTGACTAGCTTACTTATTGTGGTTTTATTGGCTGCAATTGTGGTGCTAATTATTGGAAAAATTACCCTTAATTACATCACCAGCAAAAACTTCATAATCCAAAACATTGACATTTGGGGCATAAATATTTTTGGTTATGCTTTTATATTCGTCATATTCTTTATTGGAATATCTTGTATCTATTATTTCGCTCCAGCAATCCACAAAAAACTCAAATTCTTTAACTTTGGTGCATTATTCGCATCTATTTTGAGCATTTTGGCCACTAATTTATTCTCTTTTTACCTAGAAAATTTTGGCTCATATAACAGACTTTATGGGTCAATTGGTACGCTTATAGCTATCATGGTGTGGATATATCTTATTGCACTTATCTTGATTTTAGGATTTGAACTTAATATAAGTTTTCAAAGTGCCTCGTACCGATCAAAAGAAAAAACACCGTAGCAATCTCGTGCCGACGGTGTTTACAATAAACCTTAACCCATAAAAAAAAATCTTTGTTGTGTAATAATTGTTTTTCAAGTTTTATGCCACAAAATTCTGTAAAATTGAAATCTTATTTTACGGATACAGTGTCGCTAGCCGAACTGGTTGATATGCTCAATGTCAGCATTTTTAGATATTTGTTTTCAGAATCTTAGCATAAAGCATTAAATTAGATTTTATTTCAATAATCAAACCCTTCCTATGAAACATTCTAGAAGAGATTTCTTTAAAAACTATGGAATAGCCGCAGTTTCTGCTCCAATATTGCTCCAAACTTTAGGTGGCTGTAAGTCTAAATCTGATCATACAACCAATTCAGAAACAGCCGCAAATGCTCCTGCTATAGAAAAATTTGGGCTGCAACTTTGGACAGTAAAAGAAGACATGGCCAAAGATGCCAAGGCAACTCTTAAGGCCATTGCTGAGTCTGGTTACACCCAGCTGGAAAGTTTCACAGGAGATAAAGGTGTTTTTTGGGGCATGAAACCTTCCGAATTCAAAACTTATGTGGGTGACTTAGGTATGCAAATGGTAAGCAGTCACATAAATCCAGATTTTACTATCAAGAAAGAAACAGAAGAAGAATTCAAAAAATTGGTGGATGATTGTGCTTCTATTGGCATGAGTTACGTTTTAAATCCTTTTCCAGGAGAAATTAAAACTGCTGACGAATGGAAAAAGATAACGGAAGGATTAAACAGACAAGGAGAAATAACCAAAGCTGCAGGTATAAAAATGGGCTACCACAACCACCACATAGAGTTTTTGCCAACTTCAGATGGGAGTTTACCTGAAGAAATCATGCTGAAAGGCACCGATGCTGATTTGGTTAGTTTTGAACTGGATTTGTATTGGGTAGTTAAAGCTGGCCAAGATCCAGAAAATTGGTTAAAAGATTACGCCAACCGATTTAAATTGGTGCATATTAAAGACCTTTACAAGGAAGTCCGACTTAAAGAAATTGAAGCTACTGAGAAAAAAGAAGATCCTTTCTGGCCTTTAGGAGCCTCCACTACTCTGGGAAATGGAAGAATAGATTTCAGCAAAGTTTTAAAAACTGCCAAAGATAAAGGCGTGGAATTTTACATTGTCGAGCAGGAAAGATTTGATAATTCTTCACCATTGGAAGACATCAAAAAAGATGCTGAATTTATGAAAAATTTAAAGTTTGCTTAAATAAAAGAAAATAAACTTCGAAATAAAATCCATAAAGTTTAAATTCAACATTATCTAAAGGAAATGGATTTAAAGTTTAATCTTTACAGGATTCAATTTCGGAATTTCCAGCAAAAACACCTTTCGCATTTTCTCAAAATATGACCCTAAAATGAAAAAAATCTTAACCAATCTAACTTTCTGGGTGCTAACTGCCATTACTGCCGGGGCATTATTAGGGCATTTTGCACCTGACAAAGCTGTAGAATTCAAATGGCTTGGCACAAGATTTATAGATATTGTAAAACTCTTTATAAACCCCATCATTTTCCTAACCATATCCTTGGGAATAAGCGGAATGGGCGACCTCAAAAAAGTTGGAAAGGTTGGTTTAAAGGCACTTATATATTTTGAGATAGTAACCACCTTTGCGTTATTGGTCGGTATAATTGTAGCCAATATCATACAGCCAGGAGCAGGAGTAACTACCGGAAATTTGGATGGAGCCGATTTATCCGAATACACCAAAAAGTCAGCGGAATTCAGTTGGTTAAAATTCCTAAAAGATAATCTTACCATTCAAGTTTTGATTTTCTCCATCGTGTTTGGGGTAGTTTTGAGCAAACTGAAGCAAAAACATATAGTCACAACATTTTTGAATAAAATTTCTAAATATGTATTCAAAGCACTACATTGGGTAATGTTTTTTGCTCCATTAGGTGCGTTTGGCGGAATGGCCTACACCATAGGCAAATACGGCATAAAAACCTTGTTTCCATTGGGCAAACTTATGTTATCGGTTTACGCAACCATGGCTATATTTGTGTTCGTAATACTTTATTTTATCCTTAAATATTACAAAATAAGTATTTGGAAATTCTTGAAATACATCCGTGAAGAATTGCTTATAGTTTTGGGAACCTCATCTTCTGAGGCGGCATTGCCTTCTTTAATGGAAAAGCTGGAAAGAATGGGTTGCTCTAAATCAGTTGTAGGCTTGGTCGTGCCTGCTGGTTATTCGTTTAATTTGGATGGTACTACCATATATTTGTCTATGGCTACAATATTTCTGGCCCAGGTTTTCGGTGTTCATCTTACTTTTGAACAAATTTTGACCATCATAGGCATTTTAATGATAACTTCAAAAGGTGCCGCTGGCGTTACGGGTAGCGGATTTGTCGTTTTAGCCTCCACACTATCTGCGGTGGAAGTTATACCAATCGAAGGCTTAGCTTTGTTACTTGGTGTAGACAGATTTATGTCAGAAGCAAGAGCCATAACTAATTTCATTGGTAATGGCGTAGCTACAATATGGATTTCGAGAAACGAAAACGAATTGGACATGAAAAAACTTCATTATGCACTAAATCATGTGGAGGATACTGAAGACATATTAAAAGATAATTTTAGCTAAAAACATGAAACGTTCACAGAAATTCCTTCTCTCCCTAATTATTTTTGGAGGCATCATTTATTTTATTGTCCAAACTACCATCAAAGCAGGTGTTTTTAATAACATTGCGGATATTGGTGATTATCAATTAAATTCGCTTCCAAGTATGCCTGGCATGGAAGACATCACCGTCGACCAGCAAACCAACATAGCTTATTTGAGTGCTCATGACCGTAGAAACCCAAAAAGCACAGGTGCCATATTTACTCTAAATTTGAATGATTCAACCAAAACCTTAATTAATCTGACTGATCATTTCAAAATTCGAGAATTTCGCCCACACGGAATTTCTTTGTTAAGCATAAAAGATAAGAAATTCTTATTTGTTATTTCTCACAAAGACAACAAAAATGATATTCTGAAATTCCAGATTTTGGGCGATAGTCTAAGCTATTTGAGCAAGTACTCCAGCACTGACTTCGTTTCTCCAAATGACATTTTGGCTGTAGCTGAAAACCAGTTTTTTGTAACCAACGACCACAGCAATCGCTCCAAATGGAAAGTAATGTTCTCGGATTTTTTGAGAATACCTACTGGAAATGTTGTTTTTTATGATGGGAAAATTTCTAAGATTGTGAGTGAAAAAATAACCTATCCCAATGGAATTGCATTATCGAATGATGGCGGTAAAATTTATGTGGCTTCTACTTTAGAAAAAGCAATTCATGTTTTTGAACCTCAAACTCAAACCAATTTACTAAAATCAGTAGATTATTTTTCAACCACTTACGCCCCTGACAATATAGAAATAAATAAAAATGGCAACATGATAGTGGGTTGTCATCCAAAGCTTTTTGCATTTATGGCCCATAAAAAAGACGCTAAGAAAATTTCTCCATCCGCCATTATTGAAATCAATAAAGATAATTTTGAAATACAAAACACACTTTATCTCAATGACGGTCAGCAAATTTCTGGCTCAAGTGTGGGAGCTCCATTTTATTCAAAGAATGGTAAACAAAATCTTTTAATTGGAGGAGTATTTGACCCAAAAGTAATTTTGTTAGAAAAAAAATAAACAAGAATAATATTTGGCAAAAACTATCAGTTCAAAACATATCAAAACAAATATTAATAAAACACAAGCTATCCATAGTAATTAAATTACAAAACCAAATATTATTCTGCTCAATTCCACTTTTCGTTCTATATTTTTAATCAAAATATAGATACATTTCACTGTTTGATGCTTAGTTTAGCATCCGAAAACTGAACTATTATTATGAACAATGAAAAAACGCTTAACGAAGAAGCCCTTGAATATCATGCCAAAGGCAGGCCTGGAAAAATAGAGGTAGTGCCAACAAAAGAGTATGCCAACCAAAGAGATTTATCATTGGCTTACTCTCCTGGCGTGGCAGAGCCATGTTTGGCCATTCAAGCCAATCCTGAGGATGCTTACAAATATACCGCCAAAGGGAATCTTGTTGCAGTAATAAGTAATGGAACAGCCGTTTTAGGACTTGGTGACATAGGTGCAATGGCTGGTAAACCCGTTATGGAAGGCAAGGGTTTGTTATTTAAAATTTATGCCGACATTGATGTTTTTGATATAGAACTCAACACCAAAGACGTCGACGAATTCGTTCGAACTGTCAAAATAATGGAACCTACTTTTGGTGGGGTAAATCTGGAGGATATTTCAGCTCCTGAATGTTTTGAAATAGAAGAAAGGCTCAAAAAAGAGTTGAATATTCCAGTTATGCACGACGACCAACATGGAACAGCCATTATTTCGTCGGCCTCCCTACTCAATGCCCTCGAATTGGTAGAAAAAGACATCACCAAAGCCAAAATTATCATCAATGGTGCTGGTGCTTCAGCCATTTCTTGTACAAGACTTTATAATGCTTTGGGTGCCAAAAAGGAAAATATCTTTATGTTTGATTCTAAAGGACTTATACATCCTGACAGAACAAACCTAGACGGCAAAAAGATTGAATTCGCCAATAATAACATGCCAATTGAAACCACGCTCACACAGGCAATCAATGGAGCCGATGTGTTTGTTGGACTTTCAAAAGGCAATATATTATCTAAAGAAATGGTGAAAACCATGGCCAAAGATTGTATCGTTTTTGCCTTGGCCAATCCAACGCCTGAAATATCTTATGATGACGCCATGGATGCCCGTGAAGACATCATTGTAGCCACAGGCCGTTCGGATTATCCCAACCAAGTGAATAACGTTTTGGGCTTCCCATACATTTTTAGAGGAGCCTTAGACGTAAGAGCAAGTGAAATAAACGAGGAAATGAAGTTAGCCGCAGTAAGAGCTTTGGCTGCTTTGGCAAAAAAGCCTGTCCCAGATATTGTAAACATGGCTTATAGCGAGGCAAACTTGAGTTTTGGCAGAAACTACATTATTCCAAAACCAGTTGACCCGCGATTGCTAACCTCAGTGGCTCCCGCTGTGGCCAAAGCCGCTATGGAAACAGGAGTGGCCAAATTTTCGATTACCGATTGGGATGCCTACGAAAACCAACTTTCAAAAAGACTCGGCTTAGACAATACCCTCACGAAGGCAATAATGACCAAAGCCAAAAAGAACCCAAAAAGAGTGGTTTATGCCGATGCAGAAAACCTTACCGTTCTCAAAGCTATACAGCAGGTGATTCAAGAAAAGATAGCTTATCCGATACTTTTGGGCAATAGAAAACTGATAATGAATATTTTAGAAGAAAATAGCATTTCACTTCCAGAAGACATTGATATCATAGACCCTAAAGAGAGCAAAAACGAATCTGAGAAAATTAGATTGGCTGAATTTTCAGACTTGTTTTTTGATAAGAGAAAAAGAAAGGGATTAACCAAGCCCGATGCCATGAATTTTGTGACCCGTAGAAGCTATTATGCCTCATTGATGGTGGAAACTGGCCTGGCAGATACCATGATAGGAGGTCTAACAAGAAACTACCCTGATACCATTCGACCAGCTCTTCAAATTATTGGACCAGAAAAGGGAGTAAAGAAGATATCAAGTATGTATATCCTCATGACCAAAAAAGGGCCATTATTCTTGGCAGATGCCACCATTAATTTTGACCCAACGACAGACGAGTTGGTAGAAATTACTGAACTAGCCGCTAAAGAAGTAGAGAAATTCAATATCAAACCTAGAATTGCCTTAGTAACCTACTCCAACTTTGGCTCTGTGCCAGAAGGCCCGGCTCCTATTAAGATGCGTAAAGCAGTGGAAATTTTAAAGCAAAAACACCCAGGAATGATTGTAGATGGCGAAATGCAAGCCCACTTGGCATTTGATACTGAGCTTTTAAAAGAAAACCATCCGTTCTCAGACCTTGCTGATGGCCCAGCCAATACGTTGATATTCCCTAATCTATCTTCGGCCAACATTGCCTACAACTTACTAAAAGAAGTAGCAGGAATAGAGAAAATTGGACCACTATTGATGGGACTCAAAAAGCCTGTTCAAGTATTGCAATTGGGTGCCTCAGTTAGAGAAATTGTCAATCAAACAGCCATTTCAGTGGTTGATGCAGTGAAAAAATAAATTTCATTTTTATTTATATTTAATGACAGTTTCCATTTGGGAGGCTGTCATTTTTTTTGCTTTTTGGTACTTGTTAACAAGTGGACTTTATGGATTTGACACAGATAATCATATTTAAAATCCGTAAAAATTACTTTTACAATAGTGTCAGTTTTGTCAAAGTACCAAAATCAAATTAACTTGAATTATTCTAAAAAATCAACAATCTAAATATAGATTTTTCATTGTAAATCTCTTAATACAATTTCTTATTATTCTCTAATGAACAAACAAAGTCAAC
>JAIPAJ010000032.1 GCA_021740125.1 Leadbetterella sp.
TCAAAGATTATTGCAATTGATAAAAAAATATGAAAGAGAATATGAAAGAGTGGAGAAATCCACTCTTTTTTTGTTAGTTTTCAAATCTCATGTGCTTAACAGACTCTCCAGAATTTGCAAGTTCTTCTAAGGATTCTATGCCTATCTGAAGGTGTTTCTCAACAAAATTTGAGGTAACTTTTCTATCGCTTTCTTCCGTTTTGACACCATCAGGCTCCATCGGATTATCCGATACCAATAACAAGGCACCGTGGGGTATAGAATTCACAAAACCAACAATAAAAATTGTGGCTGTTTCCATATCAATACCTAAGGCTCTGATTTCCTTTAAATAGTTCTTAAACGCTACATCGTGTTCCCAAACTCTCCTATTGGTTGTATAAACCGTTCCAGTCCAATAGTCCATTTCGTGCTTAATGATCATTTCAGAAACCGCTCTTTGCAACCTAAAAGATGGCAATGCAGGAATCTCTGGTTTGGCGTAATCGTTGCTGGTCCCTTCGCCTCTAATGGCAGCTATTGGCAATATAAAATCTCCCAAAGCACTTATTTTTTTCAGGCCTCCACACTTACCCAAAAATAAGACGGCTTTGGGTTGGATTGCTGATAATAAATCCATAACAGTGGCCGCCATAGCACTTCCCATTCCAAAGTTTATTATGGTAATATTTCCTGCAGAGGCTGTTTGCATAGCATTGTTGGTTCCTTTTACTTCAACACCATATTTGTCGGCAAACATTTTTACATAATTCGAGAAGTTTGTAAGTAAAATATAAGGTTTAAAGTCTTCGAGAGGAGTTCCAGTATATCTGGGAAGCCAGTTCTTAACTATTTCTTCTTTCGTTTGCATATATCATTAGTTTGTTTAAAATTTGAAGTAGAAAACCTAAATTGTCAGAAAAAGATTCCCATCGCAATATGTTTATTAAAAATGAAAAACGCAAAATAAAAGACATTGAGGGGAAGCCTTATATTTTTGATTTAATTAGAAAAAAGTACATTCTCTTAACACCTGAGGAAATAGTGAGGCAAAATTTTCTGGACTATCTGATACTTGAGAAAAACTATTCAAAAAACCTGATTAAGTTAGAGTCGGCTTTAAAATATAACACCTTAAAAAAGAGATCAGATATTCTTGTTTATGATAAAATTGGGGAGCCTTTTTTACTTGTTGAGTGTAAAGCAGAAAATGTGGCAATTTCACAAAGTACGATTGAGCAAGCGAGTAGATATAACCTCCAAATCAAAGCCCCATTTGTTTGTATCACCAATGGATTTAAGACCTATTGCTTTAAAATTGACTTTGATGATAATTCAATTACTCAATTGAATGCAATTCCTGAGATGATTTAAAACCTCAAATTTCATTTAGCCACTGTAAAAACTCTACTTTTCGACGCCTCGATACCGGAATTTCAACATCCAATTCTGTCATTACGGTTCCGCCTTCTCCTTTGGTGTATTTTTTAATGTAAGTTTTATTTACTAAAAAAGAGTGATGAATTCTAAAAAAACCATAGGAGGTAAGATGTTCTTCAAAATCCTTGATGCTTTTTGTAACCACTTTTTTAGTTCCGTCTTTGAGGAATACATGCGTATAATCTTCGTCTGCCTCACAATAGACTATTTGGTCTATCTGAACAAGTTCTAGGCCGTTAAGAACTGGAAGAGGAATTTTATTCGAAGTGTTTTTTGGCATTTTTAGACTTTCCAAAAGTATCTTAAAATTGTTGGTGATATTATTGGTAGCAATATTTTTGACTGCTTTCTCTACAGCATCTTTTACCTCTTGAATATTTATTGGTTTTAACAAATAATCTAATGCACTGAATTTGATTGCAGTAATGGCATATTGGTCAAATCCAGTTGTGAAAATTACTTGAAAATTAATTGAATCAAATCTTTCAAGGAGGTCAAAACCAGACCCAAACGGCATTTCAATATCCAAGAAAACGATGTCTGGCTTTTTACTTAAAATTAGCGGGTATGCCTCCTCAATATTGTTGGCTATTCCCAAAATCTCAAGTTGATTTTCACAGTATGTAAGAATGATTTTTGAAAGCGTCTCTATGCTTCTATTTTCATCATCTATTATCAAACAGCTATGCATTCTTTTTATAATTTAGGGAAATAAATTTCTACTAATGTACCTAAATTTTCAGAGTTTTCTAACAAATCAGAAATTTTATATTCAATATTTTCTAAATTAAGTTTGTTGTAATTCTCAATTCTATGCGTAGTAATTTTAAGCCCTTGAGACTTATATCCTTGACTTGAAAGGGATTTGATTTTCTCAGCGGCCTTTCTTCCGACACCATTATCTTCTATTCTGACCACTATACGATTATCAATATCTTTGAAAGAAATTCTTAAAAATCCTTTTGTGGCTTTATATCGAAGTCCATGGTTAATGGCATTTTCAATAAATGGCTGTAGCAACATCGTCGGAATTTCATTGTACTTATTTATTTTCGGGTCAAGTTCAAAAACGTAATCAAATTTATTATCGAACCTAAGTTTTTCTAACTCAACGTACAATTTAAGATTGGCTATTTCTTCATCTATAGAAATATATTTACTCCTAGAAGAATCCAAAAACTGGCGAATAAGAGCTGCAAATTTGGTCAAATAAAAATTGGCCATTTGCTCATCTTTATTGATAATATAGCTCTGAATGGAGTTTAAGGCATTGAAAATAAAGTGGGGATTCATTTGCATTTGCAAAGCCCTCAGTTCGAGCTCGGAGTATGCATTTTGGGCTATTTCGGTTTCCTGCTTTGCAATTTGAGTTTCGTTTTCAGCTTCTTTTATCTTAGTCACATCTTTCAATATACCTGAAATTAGGCTGAAATCCATTGTATCATCCTTCACTTTTTTATTTGAAGTATAAATCCATTTTAGATTCCCACTTTTATCTTTGATTCTAAAAGTACCGCTGGAGTATCCACTTTCTTCTAATGAAATAATCAAATCTTCCAGAATGGGCTGATCCTCCTGAACAGCAAAATCATTTAATCGAAATTTATCATTTTTCCAATCATCACTAGATATTCCATAGATATTCATAATCGACTCGCTTATGTAAAGGGGTTTTAAGGAAGGATATTCTCTGGCCCAAACTACTTCATCTAAGGAATTCAAGATTATATTCAATTTCTGTTTGCTATCTTTAAGGGCAATTTCCATGTTTTTGCGGTTCTCAATATTTCTGATTACCACCACCGACGAAATTGGATAGCTGTCATCACCAAGAACCACATTTACTACTACCTCAATCCAAAAATAATGTCCATTTTTATGTTTGACTCTCAATTCAAAGAAAATGTTTTTACCAAGAAGTTGAGGTATGTCACCTATAACATTATTCAATACCTCTATATCGTCTTTATAAACAAATTCAAATATCTCAACAATATTTAGAGATTGTACTTCTCCCCAAGTATAGCCAAATAGTTTTTCACATTGCGAAGAATAGTAAATTATCTCATTGTCTTTGAATATCATAAAACCATCAGACGTATTATCGGTTATGAATCTTAATCGGCTTTCGTTTTCTTTTAAAGCTATTTCTGTTCTTTTTCTTTCCGTAATATCACTAATTATTTCTACAATTTGGCTAGCATTTCCTAAAGAGTCATATAAGATTGTGGAAGTCATCTCCACCCAAATCCAGTTTCCTTTAAACGTTTGTACTTTAAATTCAATGGGATTATTTTTAGAATTTAAATTTGCATTTTTTAGTACAAAATCAATCGCTTCAGTTTTAAACAATTCTGAGGGTTTTTTCCCTATTAGGTCAGTCAATTCAACTTCAAACAATTTCAAATAGGCATTATTAGCCCATATTGCACTAGATTCCATATCTGAAATCAAAACACCATTATTTATCTTTTGAGCTACAATGGATAATCGCTTAACTTCATTGTCTACTGCCACTTTTTGCGTTACATTTCTAGCTATACCACTGATTTTGATTAATTCTCCGCTTTCATTAAATATGGGAGATGTTTTTTCATTGATGACCCTTATTTCACCTGCAGGCGTCTTAATTTTGTAATTTATTTCGTTGAAAATACCTTGGCTTATTCCTTTTTTTCGTTCTTCAATGATGGTAAAATCTTCTTCAAAAATGAGTTTCTCAATAAATTGAAAGTCTTTATATCCTTCATCGGCAGACACACCAAATATATCAAAACAAGCCTTACTGATTAATAAAAACTTCGCATTTATTAAATCAAAGAGCCAAAAAACCTCTTCGAGCGTTTCACTAATCTGTTTGAAATTTTCTTGACTTTCCTCCTTTAGCTTTTCATTTTCAAGCTTTTCAATAGCTGAACCTATATTAGCACCTATAGACAAAAGCAGATTAGAATAATTATCGCTCCAAATTCTTTCCGTGTTGCAGTCGTCAAATCCTATATATCCCAACAAATTTCCTTTGGACTTAACAGGTATAACCAATTGGCTTTTAATATTTTGCAAAAAAAGCCTTTGATAATGTTCTGGATCTTTAATATCTGAAATCACAAACTGAAATGGCCGTCCTTCTACCAATTCTAAGTAATATTTGCCAATTTTAGCGTATTCCAAGGATTGTAAAGCGGGATTGTCTATTTCAGGTTTCACACCATCTTGAACCCATTCTTGAATTTGTCTGAAATAACCCTTATGTATTTCATTGGTAAAATAATAAGCTCTACTAGATTTACATGCATCTCCTATTTTTTGTAAAATCAATTCTAGGGACTTTTCAAGATTATTGGTTTTTTGAAGTATTTGACTTACCTCAGCAGTTACTTTCAGTATTTCACTTCTTTCAAATAGTCTTCTCTCAGCATCTTTTCTGAGTTCTTGTTCCCAAAGTGCCAAACTTATGTTTCCAATATGTCTAATAAATGCCAATTCGTGTGCATTCCATTCTTTAATTGCTGTATGTTCGCAGCATATTATTCCTTTGAAGTGATCGCCCAATTTTAAAGGAATATCAACCGCAGACTTAATATTATTCTTTAAATAATAACCATTAACAATTTCTTTTTCATTTTTAAAAGGCCCAAATAAAACATTTGTGGAAACTAATTCAAGATTGCCTTTTAAGGCATCTAAATATGGCTGCCAATGTTTTTTCAATAGTGGGCTTTCATTATGGTGTAATCTTGAAGAACTTAAATAAAAATCAAGACAGTCTATTTGATCATCTTTAACCTCCCAAATACTCGCATATTCGATATTCAATCCTTTGGTTAAGGCTTCGGTAAGCTTTTTACAGTTGTTTAAAAAATCATTTTCAAATGAAATAGAATTATTGGCCAAATCATACAAAATCTCGTTTTGGAGTGCCAAACTATTTTTCCTTTCAATTTCAAGATTTTCTTGGATGACTCTATCGGTAATATCTATAGAAAAAATGAGCACACATTTTTTTCTTTGACCCGGAATGTCAATTGGAATTTTAATGGTTTGAAAATACCCAAATCCACCTCCTATACGAATCCCTTTTTCTTTAGGTATAATAATTGATTTTTGCTCATCTATAACTTTTCTATCATCTTCAAGATATTTTTGAATAAGTTCAATATCAGAATTGTAATCCTTATCACTCAGACCCACAATATCCTCTGGGTTTATTCCAAACATACTTGCAGAATTCTTATTCGCAAATATAAATTCACCATCATAATTTTTCACAGCAATAAAACCCGGGAAGTTATCAATCAGTCCAATACTAAGAATAGCCTCAAAGTTTATACTTTGCTTTGCCTTCCTTAAATCAGTGTGGTCTTTGGCCACAATCAATGTTCTTTGAAGTTCCCCAGATTCATCATAAAAATTGTGCAAAATATCTTCTCTATATATAACTGACTCATTATTAGGCACAAATCTAAACTTCAATCGAAACTTTGGAAGCTTCTTTTGGGAGGCCATTTCCAAATTAAATCTTACTTTTTCGACATCTTCAGGATGAATGTATTGAAACAAATCTTCTACCGATACCTTTCTATTCTCAAAAAAACCATCCTTAAAATCCATCTTTAATTTTTCACTAACATAAGTTAGTTCGCCATTCTCGAAAATATAAATGCCATCAGAAGTATTTTCTGCTAATAAATAGAATTGTTTTTGGAAATAATCATCGGGTGGCCTTTGGTCAATCACCTGAATATTACCAATAACTACTGGCTGATGGCTATAATGATTGGCCTTCACCATTTTGACATTTAGAAAAAGGTCTTTTCCATCTGTACGTTTTATTCTAATTATGTTTGATTGAACTGTTTGCGTTAGAAGTGTATTTTCAAAAGCAGCAACGAGGCCTAGAATATCAAAAGTTCCGACCATTTGGTTAATTACCTTTTCAAGACTAACTAACTCTGAAGATTGAAATCCAAAAAGCGATGCTGTGGTAGCATTGATTTTCAATAGCCCAGTATTAATTTGATATTGCCAAATACCAAAACTAGAAAGTTCTAAAAAATGATTAAAATGTGTGGGGTCCAAGATAATTTCTTCCTCAATTTGCCCAACGAGCCTGTCTAAACTCAACGTTCTTAAATCGACCGATGCCTTAGAAGCAATCTTTAGCTTAAAATAAAGGACAATTTTATCAGCGTATTTCCCTAATAGAAAGGAAATAAATGAACTCACAACTAATATTACTAAAGCGACATACATGTTATCCATAAAAAAACCATCAGGTATTAGAAAACACTGGCTTTAAAAAAGACTAATCAATTAAGAGGAAATCTAACTTCTACAACAGTTCCGATATCATCCTCCGACTCACCTAAATTGGTATATAAATCATTTATAGAGAATCCAATATTAGATTCATTTATCTTATTGTAAGTAACTAACCGCTCGGCTGTAATCTTTAGACCTTGAGATTTGTAACCCTTTCTTGTTTTTGATTGAATTTCCTTTGCCACCTTTCTTCCTACTCCATTGTCTTCCATTCTACAGATAAGATACTCATTAGAATAATAAAAAAATATCTTAAGAAGGCCTTTTACTCTTTTATATCTCAGCCCATGATTTATTGCATTCTCCACAAAAGGCTGCAAAATCATCGTCGGAATCTCAATGTACTTATTTACCTCTGGGTCTACATGAAACACATAATCGAACTTATCTTCAAACCTCAGACTTTCCATCTCAATATATAGATTTAGCATCTTTATTTCTTCTTGAAGTGATATATACTTGCTCCTTGAAGAATCCAAAAACATCCTAATGAGATTGGCAAATTTTGACAAATAACTGTTGGCAGTTATGGCATCGTGGGTCATTACATAGGATTGAATTGAATTTAAGGCATTGAAAATAAAGTGAGGATTCATCTGTAACTGTAATGTCCTAAGCTCAAGTTCAACAATTTTTTTTGTATGCCTTTGCTCTTCATCAGCCCAAAACTTCAAAAACCTTTCGCGACCATAAAAAAGTCCGAACAAAGATATAAAACTCGCTCCCCAAAACCACCAGGTCCGCCACCAAGGTCGTTCAACTTTCAAGTGAAAAACAACTTCAGGCGAGCTTTGACCACTTTTGGTTATGTATTTTATAAAAACATCATATTCTCCAGAGGTTAGATTAGATACTTTGAAGCTATTCCCTTTAAAATTCACCCAACTCACTGTTGAGTCATGAAAAAGGTTTTTCTTCTCAATTTTATATACAAAACTTTGAATGTCTTGAATGTTTTCAGGAGTTTTCAAATGAACCTCCATGATATTCTCATAGTAATTCATCAAATATTTTGCCTTGAAAATATTGTCTTTTCCAGCTATCTCTATGTTACTAACTTTAAACTTGGGCAAAGAAACAGCATACACCCTTGCGGAGAAAAGTGAGACAAACACCTGTAAGGAAAGAAATAACAACAGTTTTAAACCAATAGACAGCTTGTTTTTTTTCAATTTAAGTTTAGTTCTTGTCCAATTTTAGCAACTTTGAGCTTAAGTTTTTCTAAAGTTGCCTCAAACTCGCTTTTATTTTTTAGTTTATCTTTTACACCTATATAAAATTTTATTTTAGGCTCAGTTCCTGATGGTCGACAAGTAAATTTCGTACCATCTTCAGTAAAAAACTGCAAAACATTTGATGCCTCCATGCCCATTCTACCCGATTCTATTTCAGTCACCTCACCAGTTTTGAGGTTTGTACGTTTTAACAAACCTAAATCATCCATTTTGATAACTTTAGAACCTGCCAAAGTTTTTGGAGGATTATTTCTAAAATCAGTCATCATCTGCTGAATTTCTTCAGCTCCTGTTTTTCCTTTTTTCGTGACAGAAATAAGTCCTTCATAATAAAACCCGAAAGTTTTATACATATCGGCCAAGAAATCAAACAAACTAATTCCTTTGTGTTTTGCGTAAGCTGTTAACTCTGCAATCATCGCACAACTGGCAATTGCATCCTTGTCACGTACTTTATCTCCAATCAAATAACCATAACTTTCTTCTCCTCCACCAATAAAAGTCTGCTTACCCTCTAATTCTCTGATAACCTGTGCAATATACTTAAATCCAGTTAAGGTATTGTAACATTTTACACCAGCTATTTCGGCCATAGCATCTATTAAGTCAGTCGTTACAATTGTTTTACAAACGAATTCATTACCAGTGAGCTTTCCTGCAGATTTCCAAGCTTTTAAAAGATAGAAAATAATCAAACTTGCCGCTTGATTCCCGTTTAAAAGCTGCCACTCACCTTCAGGATTTTTCACACCCATACCCACTCTATCGGCATCGGGGTCAGTTGCGATTACCAAATCAGCATCTATTTCTTGGGCTTTTTTGAGAGATAAGCTCATTGCCTCTTTCTCTTCTGGGTTTGGATAGATAACAGTAGGAAAATTACCATCTGGTGTGGCTTGCTCCTGAACGATGGTCACATTCTCGAATCCGAGTTGAGCCAAAGCTAGCGGAACCATTGTAATTCCTGTGCCATGAATTGAGCTGTATACTATCTTTAGGTCTTTTTGTTTTTTGATAATTCTAGGAGAAACAGCAATACTTTTCACTGCTTTGAGGTATTTTTTGTCCAATACTTCTCCTATCATTTTTATTCTCTTTTTTACTCCCTTAAATTTTATGTCTTTTACATTGGTAATGGCATTTACTTCGCTAACGATATTTTTGTCGTGAGGAGCTACTACTTGAGAGCCATCTACCCAATAAACTTTATAGCCATTATACTCTCTAGGATTGTGAGAGGCAGTTATAACGATTCCTGATTGACAACCCAGCTCTCTAACCGTAAAAGATAATTGAGGGGTTGGTCTTAAAGCTTTGTACAAATACACCGTGATTCCGTTTGCTGAAAGTATATCAGCAGCAATCTGACCAAATTCAGGTGAAAAATTTCTACTGTCGTAGGCAATGGCTACCTTGATTTCTTCTCCTGCAAAACATTTATTTAGATAATTAGCTAAACCTTGAGTAGCCGCACCAACAGTGTATTTATTCATTCTATTTGATCCTACACCAAGCTCCCCTCTCATTCCTCCTGTGCCGAATTCTAAATTTTTATAAAATGAATCTGTGAGTTGATTGGTATTTCCAGCATCAATCAATTGTTGTATTTCGTCTTTTACTGTTTGGTCGTAGCGTCCTTTCAACCAAGTTTTAATATTCTTTTCAGCGGTAGAGTCTAATTTCAGTTTATTCAACATATTTTATTAATTTAAGGAATAGACAAATAAATAAATATTAAGAAACTAATCAAAATATTTGAGATAAATTCTGTTTTATTGTTTTGAAAATATTATCGGTCGGTAAATCATTGGCATCTGTTCCAAAAGGATCCTCTATTTCTTCGGCTAGCAATTCAATGCCTGCAAAGACATAAAAAATAAGGGCTACTATTGGACTAGCCCAATATCCAAACTCTCTCACAAAACCAATCGGCATGGTGAAAATGTATAAAAAAATTACTTTTTTTAGAAATAAACTGTATGAAAACGGAATGGGTGTTTTCTTAATCCTTTCGCAACCACCAAGGATGTCCATAAATGATTTCAAGTCTTCATTTAGGTAGAGCATTTTAGTACTTTTGTCAGAATGATTTTGGAGTAGCTGGGAAGTTTTAGTGTATACAAGATTCATGATAGCTAAGGGAACATTATCTGGATTGTCCTTTAATTCATTTCTTGTAACATCACTCAAATCCATCATTTTCACGCCGTGTCGCAAATGTTCTTTGGTTGCCCACACAAAATCAATCATTAACAGTTTTATCTGTTCCTTTATTAATGATTCTCCATCAAAAGTATTAATTTTCATCATCAAACTTCTGGAGTTATTTACCATGGCTCCCCAAAGTTTTCTACCTTCCCACCACCTGTCATAGGCCGAGTTTGTTCTAAAAACCAACAACATCGAAAGTACAAAACCCACCAATGAATGAATAACCGTGGTGTTTTTAAAGGTTGCGTGAAAGTAATCATTCTCTAGAAATGCAATCATAGCAGTAAAAGCAGCAACTCCTAAAATACCAGGCAACAACTGTCTAAAAGTATCACTTTTATGAAAAGCAAATATTAATTTCCACCAATCTTTTGGATTGTACGTAACCATTCTTAAGTATTAATTGAGATTATCAAGTAAATATACCAACGATGCCATAGATCCAGCTCCGAGGTCTAATTCACGTTTGTTTACTGTCTCAAACGTGTCATTACTGGCATGGTGGTAATCAAAGTATCGCTGTGAATCAGGTTTGAAACCTATTACAACTGTTCCAGTTTTGGCTAGTGGTCCAATATCCGCACCGCCACTACCTTTTCCTATTTCATGCAAACCATATGGAGACAGCAGAGCCTTAAAACTCGTAAGCTTACTTATTTGGCTATCATTTCCAACAACCCCAAATCCTCTTGGTGTAAATCCACCCGAATCTGACTCGATGGCATAAACATGCTTCTCTTTTTTTTGTACAGCAACATCGGCATAGGTTGTTCCGCCTTTGAGCCCATTTTCTTCGTTCATAAACATTACTGCCCTGATTGTCCTCTTAGGTTTGTAGCCCAGTGCTTTCAAAATCCTCAAAACTTCAATGGATTGCATACATCCAGTGCCATCGTCATGTGCACCTTCAGCCAAATCCCATGAATCCAAATGACCACCGACTACAATTATTTCATCAGGCTTTTCTGAGCCCACTATTTCTCCAATTACATTATGAGAGGGGGCATCTGCCAAGGTTTCACAATTTTGTTTGAAGTAAAACTTAAGCTTGGGATTATTTTTTAAAGATTTACTTAAATCATTGGCTGATTTTGTAGAAATAGCAGCTGCAGGAATCATTCCACCGCCTGAGTAACGCATAGAACCGGTGTGAGGATATTCGTCTTCTCTCAAATTCATTGAGCGAACTATAACGCCCACAGCTCCATACTGAGCTGCCTGTGAAGCTCCGCCGCCTCTCTGATCCACAGCACCTCCATAAGCTTCAAAAGTATTTATTTTGGTAGGATCCATGGGCCTATTAAAAAACACAATTTTCCCTTTTACCTTCTCTACCCCGGCTTCTTTCAGTTCTTTAAAATTCTGAAATTCAACTATCTCTGCCATTAACCCAGCTTTAGAAGTTGCTACCGAACCTCCCAAAGCAGCGATATTAACTTTATATTTTTTCCCATTATCTAAAAAATAGGCTTCTTCCTTTGCACCTCTTTCCCAATGAGGTACCATAACATCTTGAAGAAAAACCTTATCGAATCCGTAAGATTCCATCAGTTTTTTAGTGTAATCTACAGCCTTTTGTGCTCCTAACGAACCACTTAGTCTTGGCCCTACATTTTTGCATAGATACCTTAGGTTTTGGTAAGACTCACCGTTCAGCAGTGTTTCATCGTAAATTTTTTTAATAAAAATGGAATCTTGGCTTTGTCCTAGGGCTGAAACAGAAAATAATAGAAAAAAGAGTAGGTTTTTCATAAGCAAAATGACGATTACAGATGCAAAAAATGTTTAGAGAATACCCAAAACACAATATTAGCAAATAAAACGACTACAAAGTGTGAGTTTTTAATGTTAATTTTTAATTCATAAAAAAGCCCACATTTCAGAAATGTGGGCTAAAATATATTTCATAATATCTATTTTGAATCAATGACCGTGTAAGTTTTCTCTGTCGTATCCTCCAGCAAATATCAGTGTGATTATAACAGTGCCTACTAAAAAAGTAAACAAATCAGTAAAAACACCCAAAATTGTCAAAATCAAAACATAAACGGTAATCATCAACCAAGTAGGTATTTTATCAATTGCTTGAGCCATATTCAAATCTTTTTTTTGCAAAAATAATATTTTATTCTATTTGACCAAAATAAAAAAAGAGGTAATTTTAAGATATGATAAAAAGTTATTTAATTCAAAATAAATCAAAGGACTTGAAGTCTTTCAAGGCCATGTTAATGTTGATTATCATGTTTACTTTCACAACGATTTTAAGCTTCTCACAAGAAACTCCTTATTATCAACTCCCTAAAAACCGAAAACAAAATCATGAAATGATCGTAATGCCTAATTTAGATGCTTTTACAATAACTTACTTCTTATCCGCATCTGCCGGAATTAGAAAGCCATTCATTCAACAAAATGGAATTTCACCTTCTTCTACCAGTTTTGAAGCACCCGCTAGTGGTTTTTGGGAAATCGCTTTTGGCCAAAATCGAAATGACAATTGGATTTATGAATTCGGAATTACAAAATTCAACAGCCGAATCAAGACCAGCTTTTTGGAACTTAGTAGAACACCATTGGTATTTACCAATGAAATAGAACAATACTATGCACCATTCAGAGTTAAGAAAAAAATATTAACCTTGGACAAAGTCAGCAGGAACGCATTTTTAAACATTGGTGTTGGTGTTTCGTATTTGATCAATAGTAATAATATACCATTAGAGGAAGGTAAAATAACATTTGGGCAAAGGCCAATTCCTGAACCGCGAGATTACACTTCTCTCAATTTTAGGATTGCATCCTCCAATCAACCCATAGCATTTGAATTAATGACAGAAGTTAGAGGAAAAGTTTCAGAAAGATTAGAAATATCTGTTTTCGGAAAGGCTTTTTTCAGAAACAATAAATACTTGAATAATCAGTTTTCATTTACTTATGTTGATGGCAGTTTCAAAGAATTTGGGAATTATGAAAAACCTATTTCGATTTTATTTGGGCTACAAGCCAAATTCAATTCCCCAAAATATTATCAATACAAAAGCAGGGTCGATTAAAGTACTCAAATAAAAAAAAATATTTCTTTGAGCATAAATAAAAAAAACTTAATTTTAAATCAAATATTAACCTTTTTAATTATAAAACAATGAGTAAATTTAACGAATGTGTTGAACTTTATAAAAGCCAAAGCTCTGAGCTAGGCTTAGGTCTTGATGAAGCACTGTTAACAGGAGTAGCAAAAGCTCTAGGTCCATCTATTTACAACGCAGATTCTTCCAAAGTTTCTGGTTCAGACAGCAAAGAAATTGAAACAGTAAAAAACAATTTTTTAATTAAAAAACTTGGTTTAGATGACAGTCCAGCTTTGGATGCCGCTATTGCTGAGGTTTTAGAACAATTAGGTTCAAGTAATAAAAACAAGCAAAGAGCAGTAGTTTATGCTTTATTGGCCAAAAAATTTGGAAAAGAAAGTATGTTTGTTTAATTAATTGTTTTTTCAAAGAAACGTTCAGGGAGTTTGGAGATGTCTTCAAACTCCTTTTGCATTTAAGGCCTTTGACCAACTAATAATTTGTCTTTTAAGTACATAAACAAAATTTTATTGCACTATTTGCATAAAAAGAAATACTTTTCTAATAAAACGAAATGAAACCAAAAGTCAAATTGTTAAATTTGCACATACAATAAAATAACAAAAAATTGTGACCGCAATCAAGGAAAAGAAAATCTTTATAATCGATTTTGATAGCACTATTACCAAAGTTGAAGGCTTAGATCAACTAGCAGCAATCGCTCTTGCCCAAAGCCCTGATGGAGCTAAGGTGGTACAACAAATAAAAGAGCTGACTGATGCAGGAATGAATGGAGAATTATCTCTTTCAGAATCTCTTTCAAAACGAATGTCTCTACTGAATGCAAACAAAAGGCATGTTGATGCTTTGGTTGAATTTCTTTTAGAAAACATTTCTGATTCATTTGAAAGAAATAAAAAATTCTTACAAGAATATGCCAACCAAATATTGGTTGTATCTAGTGGCTTCAAAGATTTCATAATTCCTGTTGTTGAATACCTAGGCTTGAAGGCTGAAAATGTATACGCCAATACATTCATTTACAAGGATAATGGCGATATCATTGGTGTGGACAATTCCAATGTTCTTTCACAAACTGGTGGAAAGATAGAACTTGTAAAGTCTTTGAATCTTGATGCTCATGTTTCGGTTATTGGTGATGGTTTCACCGACTACGAAATAAAACAACATGGACTGGCTGATAGGTTTTATGCTTTTGTCGAGAATGTAGAAAGACAAAAAGTGGTGGATGTAGCAGATTTTACAATAAAGTCACTTGATGAGTTTTTGTTTTACAATCAGCTTCCTAGAGGTCAATCTTATCCCAAAAGCTTAATTAAGGTACTTTTACTCGAAAATGTTCATCCGGCAGCTGTCGAAGCTTTCGAAAGTCAAGGATTTGATGTGGAGTTTCACAAAGGTGCTATGGATGAAGATGAGCTTATCGAAAAAATAAAAGATGTCTCTATAATCGGAATAAGATCCAAAACTACACTAACAAAAAAAGTACTCGAAAACGCTGACAAATTATTGGCCATCGGTGCTTTTTGCATAGGTACCAACCAAATAGACATAAAAACTGCTAGCGAAAGAGGAATAGCGGTTTTTAATGCTCCTTATAGCAATACTAGATCAGTTGTTGAATTGGTAATCGGTGAGATGGTGATGTTAATTCGCAAAGTTTTCCCGAAAAGCTCAGGTATGCACAAAGGCATTTGGGACAAATCTGCTAATCATAGTTTTGAGGTGAGAGGCAAGAAATTGGGAATGATTGGCTATGGTCATATCGGAACACAACTCTCGGTTATAGGAGAAGCACTTGGCATGGAGATTTATTTTTACGACTTAGTAGATAAAATGCCCATCGGCAATGCAAAAAAATGCCGCTCAATGGAAGAAGTTTTCAGAATAGCCGATGTAGTGAGCATGCACATAGATGGTAGAAAAGAAAATACCAACCTTATTGGGGAAAAAGAATTTGCCCAAATGAAAGATGGCGTAATATTCCTTAACCTTGCAAGAGGCTCGGTGGTGGAAATTCCAGCCTTGGTGAATGCTATAAAAAGCGGCAAAATACATGGAGCTGGTGTGGATGTTTTCCCAGAAGAACCCAAAACCAACAATGACCCATTTGTTTCTGAGCTTATGGGCTTAGACAATGTCATTCTTACTCCACACATTGGTGGAAGCACCGAAGAAGCCCAACAAGGAATAGGCACTTATGTTCCAGAGAGATTGCTAGAATATATAAACAATGGCAGTACCACGGGAAGTGTAAATTTCCCTGAGTTGACGCTTCCGTTGTTACAAAACTCGCATAGATTGTTACATGTTCACAAAAATGTACCTGGTATTTTGGCTAAGCTAAACAATATATTTGCCAAACATAATATCAATATCACAGGTCAATATCTAAAAACTGATGAAACGCTGGGGTATGTAATTGTAGATATAGAAAAGTCTTATTCTAGGGAATTTGTACAAGACATAAAAGGAATAGAAGAGACAATAAAATTCAGAATGTTATTTTAATTTCAAGAATAGCCTCGAAAGTTTCGGGGCTATTTTTTTAATAATTTGGTAGAAATGATTTCTTGGTTATTTCTTAATACAAAATAATAGAGACCACTTTCTCTATTCGACAAATCCAACACAAAACTCTTAAGACCCATTTGCAGATTTTCAGTGTCATAGTTGTTTAAAACTCTACCCTTAAAATCTACCAAAAAACAATCATAATATCCTTCTTGGGCAACATTGACCTCTAATTCAAATACACCTTCACTAGGATTTGGGCTAACCCTTACAAGCTTAGAGTTGGGCATTTCATTGGCCAATATTTTCAAAATCATGACATCAATACTGTCTTGTGAAAAGCAGTTTTTATAATTTGCCCTCAAAAAATACTTACCCCCTTTATTTAGGTTTACTTTTTCAATACGCTGTTTTTCACCATTGGCCATAAAGTTATCAGGTCCTTTCCAACTCAAAAGACCTTTTCCATCAAATTTCCCATCTAATAGTAAAGTTTCAGATTCCATAATTGGGGAATTAGAACTTGCCCTCGGTATTTTATATGGATTAACATTAACTTGAATAGTATCATGCAGACAATTCTTTTTATCAGAAATTGTAAATTGGACGCTCTTGTTTAAACTATCGATTTTCAATAAACCATTTTCTACTTTTCCTATGGCACTTTGAATATCTCCTTTCCAAGAACTTCCAAAAGTTACAATTTCACCGCATTCAATAGTTTTTTGATGTTTTTTATTAACATCTTTAAATATTGTAAATTGGTCAAAGATAGACCCGTTGGCTGTTAAATACTTAGCTACGAATCTATTATCATTTACCTCCAGAATCATAGCTCCCGTTGTTTCAGAATTTGAAGTTACCATTGCATTGTGAGGATAACCCGGTTTAGTTCCCCTTACCCAACCGGATGCACCAGCAACTATATATACAGTTCCAGAACCCGATTTTATGTATGGACAAGAACTTGGAGATCCGTCATATTTACCTGTAGAATTACTTGAAGCATGCGTGTTTACATTAAAACTGGTTTCATTTGCATAATACTTATTCAACATAAAAGACCGCTCATAATTGTGACTGTGGCCATTTAATACCACGTCAACTTTATAATAATCTAATACTTTTACCAAGTTCTCACGAATCGCAACTAAATCTAACTCTGTATCAGAATCATGTGAACCTTTTGTGTAAGGTGGATGATGAAAATACACAACTGTCCAAGGGAGTTTATTTGCTGTTAAGTCTTTTTTTAACCATTGCACTTGTCTACTTAGTGTGTCAGCCATTTTCTTAGAATCTTCGACACCATAGGAGTCTAATGAAACAAAATGCACATTGGCGTAATCATAAGAATAATATGCCGCATTTCCAGAAGCAATACCACCAGACTCCCCTTTAGTAGGCAGACTAAAAATTTTGTAGTAATCTGGCCGCTCTCCAATATCATTAGGCCAGGTTCTGTCTGAATAATCGTGATTCCCGGGGCTTGGCCAAAGGACAGTATTTTTAAGAAAGAAATTTTGATAAATATTAAAAAAATTGGATTGATATTCTCTTTCAAAGCCATAATCATAAGCATTATCTCCTAATAATAACATTCCATCTATCGGCTTTCCACCAAAATATTCTGAAACACGTTTGGCAACTTCAACTTGAGCAGGTTGTAAAGTTCCACAGTCTCCAAATGCAACCATCCTAACGGGTTCTGATGAATTTCCAGGCAAAGGAGAGGTAAAAAAGTAATTTGAGGTATCGCCTTGAAGCAAAATCTCATTATGGTAAATACCGTAGTAATATTTTGTTCGCGGCTTAAGATTGGTCACCCTAACTTCATGAGATAGCGTTTCTAAAGGCACACTGACCGATTTGTTTTTATTTGAAAATGACTCGCCGAATTTAATTTTACCCACTCCAATTTCAGACGTATTCCATCTGACAGTCATAGCATCGTGATATCCCATCTGCAAAAATGGCCCCCTGGTGAGGGATTGACTAAAGCTAAAATACCCGGTAAAAAGAATGACCAAGAAAAGCAATAGTTTATTCAAAATGTATATTAATTTTTATAGAAATACCAGGTAAACAGCACTAATCAAGAACACAAACGCCAAATTATGGTTCCAATGTAATGATTCGTTTTTGAAAAACAGGATTGAAAAAATAATAAAAACTAAAAGTGTAATAACCTCCTAAATTACTTTCAATTGAATGATACTAAAATTGCCTCCATTATTTTTATAACCATATTTGTTAGCTGATACTTGAAGCATATGTTCAAAAAAAGCCAATCCCCAACTCACCACCACTACCCCAAACAACCCGAGCTTATTAAACCATTTCCATTGAGCAAACTGCAAATGACCATACCAAGCTAAGGTCATAAAAGTATTAGAAGCAATTAGCAGAACAATAACCCAGAAACTTCTCATCATCCTAAAGAATAATACCTCTCTTTAATTATATTTTCATGGTGTTTGGCATGACCAATAATTACGAAGCCCAATGATAAGGGAGAAATTCGTGTCATATTGGCTGTTCCTTTTCTTAGCAACATAGTTTTATCCATGTACGAAAACAAAAGGATGGTAGATTTCCTTAAAACCGAAAACTCTTCTATCAAACTTTCAATGCTTCGGTCTTTCAGATTGGTATTATTGGCATATAATCCTTCCTCAAATCCAGGAAGTACGTTATCATCATTTCTTGCAAAACACAATGCCCTGTAGGACATTATCCTCTCTGTATCAATACAGTGCTGCAATATATCCTTAATGGACCATTTGCCGGGGGCATATATTTTATCGCCAATGGCATTATATTTTTCTAAATCACTAAAAAGTTTCTCAGGAGCAAAACCCTCTAAGCCCTCTAACAATTCTTGATTTTCGGCAGATAAAAGTATGTATCTATCGAAAAAATTTGGTAAGTCACCGATTTTATTTCTAGTCATTTTGCAGATAATATTTACCTACAAAAGTAATTAAAAAATAAATTCACCACTCGAATTCAACCAATCTTTATGAATTTTGTCCATTAATCACTATTTTAAAATTTTTGTAGCAATAGCCACTAACTTGTACGAAAATTAAAAAAATAAGGTAATTTTGCACAAACGCAATTAAGGCATGGAGTTCGAAGAAGAAGAAGAATTTGTAGAAAGTAAGCCACGATATTCGGAAACCGAAAAGTATCGAATTTTTGACAAGGAATTTATGCCCCACATAGACTCCATGTATAACTTTGCGTTTAGACTTACCAACGACGAGGACGATGCCAACGATTTAGTGCAAGACACTTACATGAAGGCCTTTAGATTCATTAATTCATTTCAGGAAGGTACCAACGCTAAAGCATGGTTGTTCCGTATCCTCAAAAATAGTTTCATAAACGACTACCGTAAAAAAAGCAAAGAACCATCAAAAGTAGACTATCAGGAAGTTGAAACTGTTTACAACTCTACTGAAGACGCCGAATTTGAGAGCACTTCAGATTTAAGGATTGAAGCAGTTCAAGACATGATTGGTGACGAAGTTGCTATGGCTCTCAATGGCTTACCTGTAGATTTTAGGACTGTAATTATTCTTTGTGACATTGAAGGCTTTACTTACGAGGAAATGGCTAAGATTTTAGATATACCCATTGGAACAGTAAGATCAAGATTACACAGGGCAAGGAACTTATTGAAGGAGAAATTACGTTCTTATGCAAAGTCTATGGGCTACAAGGAATTACGTTAACTAGTAAAATATTTTAAACTTTTTTTAGGATGGCTGGATGCTCCAATAATGTATTGATGAAAGAAGAGTGTGAAAATCATGAAAAATGCATGAAGATGATTCAAGCAGTTTTAGATGGCTCTGCTTCAAAAGAAGAAATCGAGCATTTCAAATCAAACATAGATGTATGCAAACCATGTTTTGACGGATATCAGCTAGAAAAATCTATAAAAGATTGCTTACAAACCAAAGTCGAAAAAAAGTACTGTCCACAGAACACTGTTGATCAATTAAAAGCCAAAATAGGAATTGGACTTTTGCTTTTAGGTGGTTTTTTAATCAAACTTAAAGTTATTCAAGAGATATTTTTATCATAAAAATCATTTACCATTATAATTATCCACTGAAAACTCTGTTTTCAGTGGCTTTTTTATTTTATTATGAAAAAAGGCAAGGCAATTATATTTTGTGCACCTTCAGGCTCAGGTAAAACCACTTTAGTCAAACATCTTCTCGACACACATGACAACTTGGGGTTTTCAATTTCAGCCTGTACACGAGACAGAAGAGGCAGAAATGAAATTCATGGGAAAGATTATTATTTTCTATCTATTGATGAATTTAAAGAAAAAATAAAAAATAAAGAGTTTGTAGAATGGGAAGAAGTTTACCCAGGAGGATATTACGGAACCCTAAAAACCGAAATTGAAAGACTTTGGGACTCGGGGAAAAACGTGATTTTTGATGTAGATGTAAAAGGTGGACTAAAACTAAAAGAGTACTTTGGAGATACCGCGATAGCAATTTTCGTAAAAGTACCCTCTATGGAAGAACTTGAAAAAAGATTGGTGGGTAGAGGAACAGAAACTGAAGAAAGCCTATCCAAAAGACTTTATAAGGTTAAATTTGAAATGGCTTTTCAAGATCAATTCGACGTCGTTTTGCTCAATGATGATTTGGAAACTTCTTATCAAAAAACCAAAGTTCTTTATGAAGATTTTTGCAATGAAATAATTTCATTAGAAAACAAACCAGTTTATATTTAATGAAGATTGGACTATTTTTTGGATCTTTCAATCCGATTCACATTGGTCATTTGATAATAGCCAATACCATGGCAACCAGCACCGACCTCGAACAAGTTTGGTTTATCGTATCCCCACAAAATCCTTTCAAAAAAAACAACTCTCTATTACACGAATTTGACCGCTACACCATGGTCGAAAGGGCTATAGCCGACAACCATAAACTCAAGGTGAGCGATGTAGAATTTAGCCTTCCAAAACCCAGCTACACCATTGATACCCTGACAGTTTTGGCTGATAAATACCCAGAACATGAATTTGTTTTGATAATGGGAGAAGATAATTTGGTACAGTTTGAAAATTGGAAAAACTTCGAAAAAATCCTAGAGTTTTATAAAATATATGTTTATCCTAGACCAAATACCCCGCAGCACAATTATAGTCACCACAATTCAGTAAAATTCGTAGAAGCTCCTTTACTCGATATTTCAGCCACCTATATTAGAAAACGCTTACAAGGGAACAAAAACATCAAATACCTAGTCACAGATCCCGTAGAGGCCTACATTAAACTTAAAAAGTTTTATATCTGAGTATTTTTTCCATACAAATACAGCCCTCTGAGTGTGAGATCTATGTCTATTTTGTCAAACTCGTCGGAAATATCTTTCAAAACAGCAGATAGACCACCCGTGCCTATGACAAACATTGGTTTATCAATTTCCTCTTTTATCTTTTTCACAATACCCAAAACCATACTTTCGTAGCCGTAAATTATACCGGATTGTATGGCGTGCATTGAGTTTTTGCCTATTATAGAATCGGGTTTTTCTAGCTTTACTTCTGGCAACAATGAGGTTTGAGAAAACAAAGATTTGATGGCAGTTTTAATACCTGGGAGTATGGTAACACCTTCTATCCTACCCTTTTGACTTACTAAGGTAAAGGTCAAAGCTGTACCAAAATCTACCACTAAACAGTTTGACTTAACCAATTCAAAAGCAGCTAAGGCATTGACAAATAAATCAGAACCTAACTCTTCAGGCATGTCGATATTTACCATTAATAAATTGGAATGGGCTGGGCTTACTATTATGGGCTTTAAATAAAGGAATTTTTCACAAAAATTAACAAAAAAAGGCGTCAAAATGGGTACTACGCTGCTGATTACAGCGGTGTTTAATCCCCTCTTTTGGATGTTATTTTCCAACATAAAGTTCAAAATCCTATACTCAAAATATATAGAATTCTCATTTTTCAAAGACCTAATTCTTAACTTATTAATAATATATTCTCCCTCAAAAAAACCAATTACGGTATCGGTGTTACCTATGTCAAAAACAATCATATACTTGTTTTATTTGATGCAAAATAGGAATAAATCATGAAAAACAGGAAAAACTCTTTTAAATTATTGTGTATCTAGTATTTTATTCAAACAAAACTTTTTGTTCTGAAAAAAAGGCTGTAAATTTGCAGCCTTTCTGTAAAAAAGTGAACAAAGCAATTTCGGATTTTGACATTAACATTCATGGTTTAGAAGACAAAAACTATGAATACCAATTTGAAGGTTCAAATTCTTTTTTTGAGCACTTCGATCAGGACATTGTAGAAGGTGGAGATTTTAAGGTACATTTGATCTTGGAAAAGACCGCTACTTTAATGAGATTACGCTTTGATATCGATGCAGACCTCAGATTGATTTGCGACAGAAGCTTAGAGGGGTTTACGGAGAAATTTATAATAAAAGAAACACACATTTATAAGTTTGGCGAAACTGCCCAAGAAATGAGCGATGAGATGGAAGTGATTCCATTTGGAACGCCTAAAATAAATGTGGCAGAGTTGATTTCAGACTATATTTTACTTAGTGTGCCAATGAAAAATTTGCATCCTAAGTTTAGAACCGAATATGATGAAGATGAGGATGGGATATTAGTGTATGTTGACCCTAATGCTGAAAAACCTGAAACAGATACAAGTACTGACCCAAGATGGGCAGCACTTTTGAATTTGAAAAATTTAGAAGAATAATAGTAATAATAATTTTTAGACAGATATGGCACATCCAAAGCGGAAGATTTCGAAAACAAGAAGAGACAAACGTAGAACTCATGACGCATTGTCAGCAAAACAATTGTCAGTGGACATTACAACAGGCGAAGTTCACCTTCGTCATCATGCACATGTAAGCGAAGGAAACCTTTACTACAAAGGAAAATTGGTTGTAGAAAATTACAACTAATACGTAGTATTTTTAGTTTCTAACATAATAATTTTAACCGATGAAGAAAATTGCAGTTGACGCAATGGGAGGAGATTTTGCTCCCAAGGCAGTAATTGAAGGTGCTATAATGGCGGCTTCGGAATTGCCCGAAAACTATCAAATTGTTTTAATCGGAAAACAAGATGCCATGCTGGAGGTTTTACACGACCTCGAGTATAGAAAAGGTGCTGTGGAGATGATTTTCTGCAATGATGTCATCGAAATGCACGAGCATCCTACAAGAGCATTTAGTCAAAAACCCAATTCTTCTATAGGAGTTGGGTTTAAACTTTTAAAAGAAGGTCAAGTTTCAGCTTTCTGTAGTGCTGGTAATACTGGTGCAATGATGGTTGGGTCCCTTTTTAC
>JAIPAJ010000033.1 GCA_021740125.1 Leadbetterella sp.
TAAGGTATAGCTGTTTGCACAAGTTCCGTTCGTTCTGACTTCTGCATAAGTTACCACTGGTGCCGAGTCACAATTGTCTGTCGCTGTTAAGACTGCTGCTGTCGGAACCGCTTCGCAACTTACCGTGATGTTTGCTGGTGCTGTGCTTAATACCGGTGCGGTTTTGTCTTCTACCGTGATCACTTGGATACAATTACTTTTATTTCCAGAAACGTCTGTTGCGATCCATGTTCTCGTTAAGGAATAAGTGTTTGCACAGGGTCCGTTTGTTCTGACTTCTTCCATCGATATCGAAGGATTATTGTCACAGTCGTCGCTAACTGTTGGTTTTGTAAGTGGAATACTTGAACAACTCACTGTTGTATTAGCCGGGCAGACAATTGTTGGTGGTGTTACGTCGGCACCATTTGGAATAGTTATATTATACGACTTCACACAAGATTTGCTATCAACAATATTAACGGTATAATTTCCTGAAGTTAACGAACCTGAAAGCACACCTGGGATTGAGCTTATTGATTGATTACTTCCTCCATTAATATTGAATTGATAAGTAGTTGTTCCACCTACTAAAGTTTCTAACCTAATTGATCCATTATTCCCACCCGGACACGAAGGTTTTATGGATGAAAAAGTTGCCATCAAATCAGCTGGTTGTGCTACAACCACATTATTAATTGATTTTACACAGCCATTAGCATCTGTAACAGAAAATGAAAATGTCCCTGCTGATAATCCAGAGAAGGTATTTGATGCTTGTTTAACACCTCCATTTAAAGCAAATTGGTAAGAAGGAACTCCACCCGAAGCTGTTAAACTTACACTTCCTGAGACATTGTTGTTACAACTTAGATTTGATGAAGCCGCGGTCAAGGTTAAAGAGGCAGGTACTGTAATTGTGGCTTCCGATGAGGTAACAGAACTACAAGAGCCATTTTTCACTACAGCTCTAAATTGAGTTGTACTTGTCAAATTAGTATAGGACTGAGTCATACTAGTATTAACAATATCTGTCCACGTTGCACCATTATTTATTGAATATTGCCAATTAACTACACTTCCAGTTTGGCCCGATAAGGTTACAGAACCACTATTTGAACCATTACAAAGTACTGTTGTATTGGATGAGACAACACCACCAACAGAAGAAATAATATTAATCGTTCTTAGTGCAGTATCTTTGCACCCTTTACTATCTGTAACTGTCAAAAAATAAGTACCAGCATCTGAAACAGATGTGCTTGCAATCATAAATGAATTGGCATTTCCTCCAACACTTGAAGTTTCTTTCTCCCATTTATAAGTATAATTAGGTGTACCTCCAGAAGCAATAGCACTTAATGTAATGCTTGTACCAACACAAACAGATGCTGAAGGACTAGTTGAAATAGTACTTAATACAGGGTTAGGATCAACTACATAATCCAATACATTTGAGATGGCTGAACATGAAACGCCATTTAAGGTTGACGTAACTATTCTTCTGAAACGAGTAGTTGTGGTAAATGGATTTGGATTGAATTGACTACCGTCTGGGTTTAATTGTCCAATCGCGGCAGTCCAATTAACTCCTCCATCTACACTTTGTTGCCATACATAACTTAAAGCACCAGCTCCTACAGCCGCAGTTGAAATGCCAGTTATGTTCGGATCTAATGGTGAACACCCAGTCGGATTTGTGAGTCCTTTTTGAATAGTTCCTGCTGAAATAGTATTAACAGTTACCTGAAGAGGTGTTGAAGTACTTGAACACAAGCCTTCCGTGCATGAAGATGTATAAGTAGTTGTTGAAAGTGGACTTACAGTTATTGAGTTACCTGTACCAAGTGATGCGGAACTACTATTTCTCCATGTAACTGTACCTGTGCAACTGGACGAATTGGTCAATATTGAGCTCGAACCCGAACAAATAATGTTAGAACTAGCACTAATTTTTGGAGTGGGTATCGATGAATTAATTATTACTTCTGCAGGGGTTCTTGATGTTTCGCAAGTTACCAAAGGATTTGACCCTACAATAATAAAAGACCTTGATGCGTAAAAAGTAGTTGTACTACTAATGGTTGGTGTTGTAAAAGAAGAGCCAGTACCCAAAGCTGTAGTACTCGTTGTATCGGCATACCAATTGAATGTACCTAAAGTCGATGTACTGCTAGCTTTAAAAGTAACTGTTCCACCACCGCAAAGAGTCACAGGATTTGGTGTTACAGTAGGAGTAGCAATCAAATTATAAGACTGTACGTTTTTTTTAGTTGATGTTTTTGTACAATATTCGGAAGTAACAGATACACTATATTCCCCAACAACTCCTGCTGAATAGGTCGAATTCGTTGCTCCACTGATCGGCAAACCATTCAAATTCCATTGATAACTATAGGTTCCTATGCCACCTAATGGCACCGCTGTCAATAAGGTAGTATTGTTCAAGCCACCTGTTCCACAAAAATACTCATTTCCAGAAATAGTTACACTCAAGGGCGGTGTAACCTTAACAGAGGCTGATGTGCTATTTTCACACCCAAATTGAGAGATTACAATACCAGTAAATATAGAAGTTTGGGAACTGGTTGTGATATTATTTAAAAACCCATTAATAGTATTGTTGGTACCACTAATTAGCCCAGTAATATTCGAAGTATTATTTCTATTCCAAGAAAATGATGTTGTACCAGGGACAGATTTAGCATCGCTAATGAGCATACTGATATTGTCACCACTACAAATATTTAAAGATGGTGGAGTAATAGTAGATTGAGGTGTTGGGTGAACTGTAATTGCAAAATTTTTGGCTGACCCAAAGCAAGTTAGTCCAGCGTTTGTAAAACTAGGTGTAACCGTAAACGTAGAAACAATAGGAGTTGCACCGGTATTGGCTGCGGCAAAAGAAGAAATATTACCAGAACCAGTACTTGCACCTAAACCAATAGAAGTATTTGTCTGCGACCAAGAATATACGTTTGAAGAATTATTTCCAGAAAAATTAATAGCATTTATAGGATTGGTATTACATTTTGCTTGATCACTAATTGAATTTAAAGTAGGAGTTTGATTTACAGTAATTCTAAATGATTTGTTAGGACCATTACAAGTTATTCCACCATTTGAATAACTTGGCGTAACAGTAAAGGTAGAAGTAATAGGATTTGACCCTGAATTGGTCGCTGAAAAAGCACCAATATTGCCCAAACCAAAACTACCTAAACCAATATTTGCATTTGAGTGTGACCAAGTAAATATATTTGAAGGATTGTTGCCAGAAAAATTAATAGCTTCAGTGAAGGTATTATTGCAATTTAATTGATCTCCTACAAAATCCACTGAAGGCGTATGATTGACTGTAAAATTAAAGGTTTTGGCAGTTCCAATACAGGTTGTGCCGCCATTTATATATTTTGGTGTAACTGTAAAAGTAGATAAATTGGGGCTAGACCCAGTATTTGTAGCCGAAAAAAAAGGAATATTTCCATTACCAGAACCGGGTAGTCCGATGGTAGTATTGGTATGCGACCAATCATAAATATTTGAAGCATTATTGCCCGAAAAATTAATAGCATCATTAGATGTATTATTACACTTTACTTGACTGGTTACATTATCAACCGTGGGTGTATGATTAACTGTAATTGTAAATATTTTTGGTGTTCCAATGCAATTTAACCCACCACTCGTGAAATTTGGAGAAACCATAACCGTTGCATCAATTGGATCGTTATTGTTATTGATAGCAGTAAAAGAAGTACTTGCAGAGCTATTTGATCCGCTTGATGTAAGTGTCCCTGTAGAAGCTAATCCAATATTTGTTGAATTATAACTCCAATTGTATGTTGTAGAAGCTCCTGTAATAGCAAGCGTAGTGTTTTGTCCATTACAAACAATCTGGTTATCAATATTATCTATAAATGGTGTTGGATTTACTGTTATTGTAAAACTTAGAGGCGTTCCATTACAAACTACACCATTGTTGGTAAAAGAAGGTGTAACGGTTATTGTACTGATTCTAGGACTATTGCCTTCATTTTCTGCTGAAAAAGAAAGAATGTCTCCACTCCCGGTACTTGTTAAACCAATTCCCGGATTTGAATTTGTCCAATTATAAATAGTTCCAGCTACTGAACCCGTAAATGTTACCGAACTTGTATTTGTGCCTTTACATAAAAGCTGGTTGGAAACGGCATTTACTGTTGGCACGGGATTTATGGTTACAAGAGAGCTAGTGGGGGTACTTTTACAATTTAATGACGTGATTTCGCACGTTGAATAATAAGTTGTGGTAGAGGTGGGACTAACTGTAGTAGAAGGCAATACTGCTGTTAGTCCAATATTGCTATACCAAATGGGAGACCCACTTACACAAGTAGCCGACAAAACAGTATTACTTCCTAAACATATAGTAGGTGAAGTAACAGTTGGGGCAGAAGGTTTTTCTACTATCGTTACTATTAGGCTTTGTAAGCAATCTCTAGCATCCTTTACTTTAATAGTATGTGGTCCTGCCGTCAAACCATTAAAAGTAGCCGCAGCTCCAAATGCTCCGCCATCAATATTATACGAATAAGGAGATAAGCCCCCGCTTGCTGAAACAGTTATCGTTCCAGTGCTACCTATAATACAATTATTTTGACTTGTTAAACTTAAGGTAAGATCCATCACAGTGTTCACAGTTACACTATTTGTGAGGGTACAGTTGTTATCTTTAACACCTATAGTATAAGTACCTGGTGCAAGGTTAGAAAAAATACTATTTGAGCCGAAAGTCCCTCCGTTAATATTATAGGTCACAGCTCCGCCTCCTATCGTACTTGCTCCGTAGGCAGTTATTACTCCATTATTTATTGCAGTACACAAATATGAAACTTCCGTAACAAGTGATAGACTATTATTTTCAGTAATGGTTATGCTTTGAGAACTTGAACAGCCTTTATTGTCTTTAACTGTAATGGCATAAGTGCCTTGACCAATCCCCGAAAATACATTACCAGATTGAAAAGCCCCATTATTTATTGAATAAGTATAGGCAGGTGTTCCTCCTGAAGCTATAGCTGTAATCGCCGTTTTTGATCCAGGACAAATAGTCGTATTCGTACTCAAACTTAAACTAGGACTAGGATTAACCAGAACACCTATGGCTGTTCGGATACTCTCACAACCATTTAAAATTTGAGAAACATAATAAGTTGTACTTCCTACCGATGTTGTTGAGGGTGTTAGAGCTGACCCAGAGGCCGTTCCATTTGTTGCAACAGTGTACCATTGCAATGTGGCTCCACCTGTCGCAGTGGCCATAAGTGGCGATGCGGTAGCTCCATGACAATATTCAACAGAATTGGCAACTGGAGCATCTGGTGTTGGTTTCACCAATACAGCAATAGTGGTGCGGTTACTTTCACATCCATTTACTGACTGTGAAACATAATAATTAGTAGTGCCCGCCGAAAGTGTTGATGGTGTAGGAGCAGTTGTGGAGCCTGTACCTCCAGTGGCAGTGGAGTACCACAACAAATTGGTACCCGCAGCCGAAAGCGGAGATGCCGTGGCTCTTTGACAATATGTTACCCCATTTACAACAGGAGCACTTGGCTTTGCATTAACTGTTACCGTTACGGGTGTACGACTGGTTTCGCAGGATGTCCCCCATCTCTGTGAAACATAATAAGTGATAGAACCTGGCGTTGCTGTTGATGGTGTAGGAGCAGTAGTTGAAAAAGTTCCACCAGTGGCCACAGTATACCACCTAAGGGCAGACCCGCTTGTAGCAGTGGCTGTAAGTTGAGACGCCGTTGCTCCTTGGCAATACGTATAGCTAGGAGCTGCTGGTGGTAATATAATTGTAGCAGTAACCCCAGGGTTAGCCGCTAAACCATAACAATTACTACCACTACTAAAACATACAGGAAAATAAGTTCCGTTACCAACTGCTGTAGAATTTGGAACCAAAGTACTATTAGAAAAATTAGTAGAAACAGTATGCCATTGTAAAACAGATCCTGGTGTACAAGTATTGGTTACTAAGCCTGATAAACTAAGTGTATTGGTGTTAGCATTGCATGCATTATTAATATTGTTTGTTGATAAAGTAGGCCTATTTATTCCAATAGGTATAAATAAACCTGTCATTTTTGTTGGCCCTCTTCCAGCTTGGGTTATTGAAACTGTATTATTAGAGCTTGTATTCCAGGTAACGGGATTAAAAGCTTGATAGCCGCCCCTGATTCTCATAGGGAATAAAGGCCCGCCTGAAACTCTACTACCATAAAGCGTTGTATTTCCATTTCCATCTATAATTATTCTTATCAATGGATTGGCAGTTGTACCATTCATTTCCCAAATAGCATTGGCAGTCTCTGGTGTGCTCACTGTACCCGTAGAATTATAAATAGCTCCATCAGAAACAAACTCAGGTAGTGTAACAGTGGTACCTTGGCTTGTATAGTATTCAAATTCTAATTCTCTAGTGTTTATCTTAGTGCCATTTACAGATATATTAAAGGAATTATCTAATGTCAATACATCTAACATAAACCCTGTTGTAGTTGGCCCTAATGTGTAAGAAACGGAGGTTGGACAACCATTACAGTTAGCGGAAAAAGGGGTACTTCCCGTGGAACATTGGGCATTCAATCTATTAGAAGATAATAAACCTAAGATTATTACAATAGTAAAAATAAGATATTGGTGTAGTAAAAAAATTCTCTGTTTGCGTCTTAATATTCCAATTTTATTTAATACGCACGGTGGACTTGCTCTCATTAATTTAAAATTTTAATTGTATTGACCGAGTGTATATGGATGTATAAAATAATTTTTAGCTTAATTTGTGAATATGAATCACAGTTCCCCTTTTTAGATTACTTTTTTCATAATTAAAATGGCTGGGACTTTTATAATATTTATTTGGCAATCCAATAAAGCATTAATCTGTAACTATAATTTTTTAAATTATTCTGTTATTAATTATCTTGATAATTAGCTCAGAAGAACAACAACAAGCTGTCTTAAGACATAATTTTTGGTGGGTTATAAATAATAATCTCATCCAATATTATTTGTTTTTCATGAAGCTTTATACACAGGATATTTAACACAATCAAATTATTCAGAAGATCATCATTTTGTTGATTTTTAATATTTTACATATAATTCATGTGAAATATTATTAGTGAAAAACTTAAATAATGATACTTATTGAAATAATAATATTGACAAAATTTTCTTTATTTATTATATTAAATTCTCTTTTTTGGAAAATGATAAATTTTATTAACCTATTGTTGGTTTACAAAAACATAAGATGCTTTAGCTGATTGATTGGTCTGTTATTTGTGACATTTTAGAATTACAAAACAGCCACAGCATTAACCTTTTCAACAACTCTTAGTAGCAGGCCATCCAATGATTTTGAATAGTTTCTTTTATACTTCATTCGACCACAGAGCTGCCAAAAATGGGTTACAATTTTTTTTCGAATATATCTCTATGATCTATTCGAAAAATCTACTCTTTCTTGCATATTGCCTCGATAAGGGGTTATTAGTATTATTATGTCTTCCTCAAAAAGAGATGTCAGATATCCAAATGAGTGACATTCCTTACCTGCAATTTTCTCATAATCAGAACCTTTTTCTATTGTATCTAACATGCCAAGATAATTCAGATCATGATCATTGACTGATTTAATCCAGCAGAAATCGTTAGACATTTTTATGAAATAATCAACTGCATTTTAAATCTATAATAATGGATCTTTATGGATGGATTATAACTTGTAGAAGGTTGTTTAATGCTATCTTCTTTCCAAATTTCACTTCTAAGAATCCTAGGATCCATACAAATTTGTAGAGGATTTGCGTCTGAAATTACTTTTCTATTTTCCCCATCAATCTGATGTGCCATATATTCAGAAATAGAATTTAAATAACCATTCAACCACATTTTCCTACGATTATAATTCGGCCAATCTATCCATTCTAGAAAAATCAATAATAAATCGTCTTTGTATTCTGAAAACATCCTATTCTCAGAATCCAAAATAATAGTTTCAAACAACGTAAATACTTCTATATCAAACAATTCTGACTTACCATTTTAGGTCTTAAAATTACCATCGGGTGATAATAAATCAGTCAATGCTGATTTGACTAGTGGTGAAATTTTGTCACAATTTGTTTTCAGATGGTAAATATTAAAGATTTGTCTTTATTTTTTATATTACTGATTTTCAGTCACATGTATTATCTTTTCTGTTTATATAAACCTCACAACGGGTTAAATTATTAAGGTAACAGGTCTATTAGTATGAAAAAGAAATGCACCTTTTTATAAGATACTATCAAAAATTAATACGAGTGAATCGCTTATAAGTTTAATATTATTGTGATGCCAAATTTGACTCTTTGCTAAAAATAATTTAATAAAAAAGGTTATATAATTTCGTAACTACAGAACAAAACTAATTGCAGTCTAGATAAAAAAAAAGTACACTTAACTTGTATTAAATAAACATCTAATTAAATAAAATGAAATCGGTTTTTAGTCCAACCAATTTAAAAATAAAACACCTTATTGAAGTAATTAACCAAAAATCCTAATTTCAAAAACCCGTTATTTTAAGAAAATCTATTTGTAACCTAAATAGACTACAATCTTATATGAAGTTTCATTAATTATAAGCTATAATTTATTTAAACATTGAAGATTATTATATTTGTTGACCTAAAACCATTCTAATTGCAGGTAGATAAGCTGAAATAGTAAGATATTAACTTCAGCTTTTGGTGTCATTAATAAAAATTTAAAACTAATTCCACTTATATGTGCATTCTAAAAAAAAGCATTATTTTTTCTTTAGTTTTTTTTTCTTTTATAAACAATTACGCTCAAAAAATTAAGCGTCCTCCCTATGAAAGGCATTTTAAATCAAGCGAAATAGGACTTGGTATAGGAAGCAGTCAATATTTTGGAGATATTCATACATATAACAATCGCTTTGCATACACTTCTACAACAAGATGGAATACCAATATATCATTCACGAGGCATTTAAATCCTTATTACTCGCTTCGGATTTTAGCTACTTATGCCAGAATAATGGCCGATTACTTTCTAAGCACCCAAAATAAAGTGGATGGGTTTTCTAATAAATTCGATAATCAATTTCTTAGAAATTCTCATTTCAGAAACGACCTAAAAGAAATATCTTTAGTATCTTTAATTAATCTAAAAAATGGGTTCTACAGCGTCAGAAATGAAAATAGAACTTCTGTGATGCCTTATTTTATGGCTGGTTTCGGCCTTTACCAACATGCTCCTCAAGCACGTGGGGTATATGATGCAGTCAATAATAATCTAGCCCCTTGGGAGACCATAAATTCCACCAATAACAGTAAAACTTTAAACTTGAGCATTCCGATAGGTTTTGGTATTAGAAAAAAAATTAGTGCCAAAATGGATGTTTCAGCAGAAATTTGCTACCGATTAACATTTACTGACCACCTCGATGATATCATATCCGAATCATATCCCAACTCTACAAATCCTTATTCCAACCGAAGTCAGGAGAGATATTCGGCCATTAATGGTAAGGACCGAAACGAATTGTTTAATTTAGTAGCATTACGGCAGGGCTTCCCTATTTTTACAGGCACAGGAGACAAATATTTTCCGATAATTGGCTATCCAAATGAATCACCAAAAAGGGGAGAAAATGGAAATGATGCTTTTCTAACAACTTCAGTCCATATTCGATATTATTTCGACAAAATGATCTCTTGTCCAAAGTGATATTTATAAAATTTGAGTCTTAGGTAAATCCTGCTTTCGGGGTATTTAACTTTTCAAAACCATCTTTTCTGGATCCCAAAGTATTGGTGCTTTTCTTTCTGTGCTCAAATTGCATGCAATTGATGGAGCGGCGGCTCTTAGGCCAAAACTTGCATCTTCCACTATTTTGCTGCCAGTTCTGATTCCATTAAAAAATACAATCATATGGTCTAACCTATCATCATAACCTTTCTGAGGTTCATAATTGGTCTCTTTGTTCATGGTGTATCCTACTTCGGCATTTCCATATTTTGCCTCATACCATTTTTTAAATTCCACTTTCTGTTTTTCAGAAAAACTATCAAATGAGTCGTACCCTCCAAATCCAGGTGCCGTATGTCTTTTTAAGGTTTTTACTTTAAATTCATTCCAACCTATATCAATTACGCCTTCCGTACCAATCAGTTTTATTCCGAAACCACCTTTTCCTGAACCATCAGCCAAGTTTACACGGGTAATTACTTGAAAAGCGGGATGTGTTTTGGCTTTAGGGTAATCCATTACGGCATTTATTAAATCATATGCGTCGCGACCATCTTTCCAAAAATTGAGTTCTGCCAATGAAAATATTCTGTTAGGTCCTTTTGATTCGGTAATGGTATGAATACCAGTCAACAAATGCACAATCAAATCGCCAGCTGCACCTGTTCCATAATCTTTAAAATTACGCCAACGAAAAAATCGCTCAGCACTAAAAGGAACTTTTGGTGCATGACCTAAAAATTTATCGAAATCAATAGTGGATGGAGAGGCATCTAAAGGTATAGAGTAGTTCCAAGCACCTCGAGCGTCTGAGCGGTCGCAAAATGCATCAACATAAGTCAATTCACCAATGGCACCACTATCTAATACCTTTTTAGCTTCCCAAATGGCTACACTACTCGCCCTTTGACTTCCCACCTGGAAAACTTTTCCAGTTGCTTTTTGGGTATTGACAATAGCCATGCCTTCAGAAATTTTCTGAACCATGGGTTTTTCACAATACACATGCTTGCCAGCATTCATGGCATCAATCGATATTTTCTGGTGCCAATGATCAGGGGTACATATCAATACTGCATCTATATCTTTTTTGGCCAAAAGTTCTCGATAATCTCTTGTGGTAAAAATCTGTTTTCCCCATTTTTCTTTTGCCCTTTCAAGTCGTCCGTCGTATAGGTCACAAACAGCAACCAACTCAACACCAGCAACTTTCAAAGCTGTGTCGGTATCGTAATGACCAATAATTCCACTGCCGATTAGGCCAATCCTGATTTTGTCATTGGCACTTACTTTTATTTGAGAATTAAGTACTTTTTTCTCAATAATAGTCCCTGAAGAAGCCTCAACACTTCCTCCAATGGCTAATCCAGCGGCTGTTCCACCTAGTTTTTTTAAGAAATTTCTGCGGTTTTTCATATCCTTTATTTCAGGGTTACTTTCTCCAAAATCTCATTACTTACCTTATTTTTCAAAATCACTTTTTTGTCTCCATTAGGCAAAAGTTCTTCTTTTATAAGCCAATGTTCTGCATCATATTCGGTATAAACTGATGGCTTCGTAATTCCTGTTTGTCCTCGCCATTCTGGTAGGCTTACCGGTTCCCAAATTTTGCTTTTAGCTGATTTATAAGCTGCATCTATAATGGCATTAACCACATATCCATCATAAAATGTCTCTTGTGGTAGGGATCCTTTTTCATAAGCCTCAAACATGTCAATAAACATACTCGTATAGCCCAACTCGTGGGCTTCGTCGCCAACTGGGAACTGCCAGCCTGAAGAGCTTTCTGCTTTTTCTACCAAATATCCATCTGTGTTTCCACTCGTAAACATCTCAAAACCAGTCCTTAGCCAAGAATTCACCCAAATTGTTCCCTCGGTGCCCATCACTTCATCTCGTAGGTCCATACCTCCACGGAAAGTCCACGAAACTTCAAATTGGCCGATGGCTCCATTTTCATATTTTACTAGACCTATCGCGTGATCTTCTGCATCAATGGGTTTTACTTGTGTATCTGCCCAACACATTACTTCTACAGGTAAAATGTCCTTTCCTATAAAATTTCGGGAGATTTCGATGCAATGACAGCCCATGTCCACTATGGCCCCGCCACCAGCTTTTTCCATATCCCAAAACCAGTCAGAATGAGGTCCGGGGTGCGTTTCTCGAGATTTTGCCCACAGAACTCTGCCAATCGCTCCTGCTTTTACACTTGCCAGTGATTTTGAGAATTTTGGTGTATAACAAAGATCTTCTAGATACCCAGCAAAAATTCCTGCCTCTTCACAAGCTTGCGTCATCCGAAGTGCCTCCTCTGCTGTTCTGCCCAGTGGCTTTGTGCAAAGCACGGCCTTTTTGTGTTTTACACAAAGGTGGACCGCCTCCTCATGCACATAATTTGGAAGGGCTATGATGACCATTTCTGTCTCAGGATGTGCAATGGCGGCCTCCATGTCTGTAAAATAATGAGGCACATTATAATCTTTGGCGAAACGAATGGCAGTCTCTTCTCTTCGAGCATAAATCACTTTGACCTCATCTTTTCCGCGGCGACCAATGAGTGATTCGGCATAGAAACGGCCAATGAAGCCGCCACCTAGTATACATAATTTTATCATAACTTAAGGCTGTAAAACAAGTTTAAATGTATCTTTTATTTCTTTCAAATCAATGGTATGAGCTTGAACGGCGTTCATAGTATTAGGCGAATCTTTTTCCAAACATTGTTCAATTACAATATGTGGTTTCAATTTTTTCTTTATTAATTCTACCGCAAATTGTTTGTAATCAATATCTCCATCGCCCGAAAAAACTTCCTGCCAAATTCCATTTTTTGATTGCCGAATGTGTAATTCAATAATGCGATTGCCGTACATTTTAAGTATATCAAAAACTGCTAATTGTGAATTTTGAGAACCTCTAAAAACCCAATGGACATCCATACAAAAATATAGATTCTCGGGTGAGGTGTTTTGAAGCATATGATGAAACTCTCTTGCTCCAGCCTTCAATTCTACATCATGGGTATGATAGGCGAGCTTCAAACCCATTACCTTTAAGGATCTACCGATCTTTTCCAAAGCATTTGCTTGCAAAACCAATTGCTCATCAGATTTGAGTTTATCGCTTCTCCAGGCTATTGGGTTTGGATTGGTCACGATAATTTTGGTACCATAGTTTTTCACCACTTCGGCTATCTCGAGAATCTTTTTGATAGACGCTTCAATTTGGTCTTTTTCATGCAAAACGCTACCAATGTAAATAGAGGGCATTTTGATTTTGTGTTTTTTCAAAACTGCGATAAGTTTGGTAGCTTCCTCGGCACTTCCAAGACTTGGTTCGTAAGCTTGAAGACCTGTTTTGGCATATTCTGCAAAATCAGCATCTGGGTTTTCTCCCCAATTCTTGTTTTCTCTTCCGTAAAAAGTACCCCAGTTGTAGGAATTGCTACTAATCGGAAATGATTCTTTGGCTACTTCGAATTTTTGAAGCAAGCCTAAAGCGGGTACAGTAGCTATGAAATTTCTTCGTTTCATGGTCTATTATTTGAACACAGATTGAACAGATAAACACTGGTTTTTAAATACTTATTAATTGTGACTCTACCTGTTTTCATATTATCCATTTGGTTATGTCTTTTCGATTGAAATTCTAAAATAAACTATTTTCTAAGAAGTCTTTATAAATTCAAATCCTTCTCCAAGTTCTAAAATTTTGTGGGGAGTTTCAATTTTTTCACAAGCAATTCTAAAGTTTTCTGGGTCTTCGGTGTTAAATTCAAATAGGTTATAATGATGAGGTATAGCACATTTGATATCCGTTATTTTACTTAAATCAGCAGCTTCTTGAAAACTTAAATTTCCAGCTACTTTTCTTTCAGGCTTGTTTCCATTTATGGGTAAAAACGCCAAATCCAAATGGTAACTTTTGAGGGTTTCCTCCAAACCTTCATACCATAGCGTATCACCGGAATGGTAAACCACAAAATCTCCAAATTTTACAATGTAGCTCATAAACTTGCATTGACCTATTTCGTCTCGTTCTATAGTATTATGTGCAGCAGGAAGGCCAATTATTTCAAAATGGCCAATTTTTAGACTTTCATTTTCATTTAGACCGAATGGGAAATCAATTTTACATTTTAGTCTATCAACTACAAAAGCTCGGTTAGCCTCAGGAATGATGAATTTTGCGTTAGGATTATTTTCAAAAATGGTACCCAGGGTTTCAGCATCTAAATGATCGGTGTGGTTGTGGCTTGAGGTAACCACATCTATGTTTTTTAGGAGCGATGGAAAAACCACCAATTCGCTCATTCTTACATGAGGTTTATCTGTATTTTGGTATTTTACAGAAAGCGAATCTGATAAATAAGGGTCAAATAACAAGGTTTCATTTCGATATTTCAACAAAAAACCACTCTGCCCAAGCCACCAAACTTTGAAGGTAGTTTCGGAAGAAAAGGAATTAATATCCTCAATGAGTTGCTCGTTTTGCTGTTTCGGTTTTATCATGTTTATTTTCAACGTAACTCTGCCGCAGCTTTGCACATGCTTTCAATTTTTAGTTTTGAGGCCCATCGGGCGGTTTGTGAAAGTCCACAATCTGGAGCCACCGCTAATTTTTCTGCAGGCACATATTTCAGACATTTTTGGATCCGCTCCTTTACGTCTTCAACGGTTTCGATATAATAACTTTTCACATCAATAACACCTACCGCTACATCCATTTTCTCAGCAAAACGTTCTAAAAGATGCACCTCAGCGAAATTAAGAACACACATCTCGGTGTGTAGCTCATCTACAGTCATATCCAAGAAATCAGGCAACATGGGAGCAATCGTTTTCTTGCCAATTGAGCGGCCTTTGAAATTCCCAAAACACAAATGGGTGCCGATTCGGGTTTTACCCACAATCCCCTTAACCGTTCTATTGAAAATGTCAACAAAACGCTTGGTATCCTCTTTGTAAGCATAGCAAGACATGGATGGCTCATCTATACAAATTTCTTTTGCACCGGCTTCTACCAATTTTTCTAACTCCAAAGACACTAAAGGCATCAATGCTTCGGTAATTTCCCAGCGGTCTTTGTAGATTTCGCCCGGCAACATTCTTCCTGATAAGGTATATGGACCTGGGATAGAAGCTTTCAGGATTTTCCCTTCGGGGGCTAATCTTTTCAAACGGTTGTATTCTTCAACGACGCCCAAACCCTTTGGAGCAGTTAGCTTTTCGACAACCGTATGTTTTCCCCTTTGGTCGTGAGCAGGCGGGCCATACTTTCGTGTTTCTTCGTGGTTGGCCTGTATGCCTTTTATGAAACCATAAAACGAAAGGTTGAAATCTAGCCTTGTTTGCTCACCATCGGTAATTACGTCCAATCCACTCGAAACTTGGTCGTGAATGGCATTGACCACGGCATCTTCTATCATTTCGTTGACATCGGCTGGGCCAAATTTATCGAGATTTTGAGAGGCAAATTCAAGCCAGCTAGGAAAAGGCCAAGAGCCTACTACAGTGGTTTTTATGGGTATTGGTTGCATTATTGATTCTGTTTTGTTAAATATTCAATTAAATCAGTTATTTCGGACTCACTTATGGCCAGAGAATACGCAGTTGGCATCACGCTTTTCTTTTCTTTGGTTTTGGATTTTATTTCTTTTTGAGGAATAGTCGTTAGGTTACCTGAAAGATCTTTGATGGTTAAGGTTTTATCGTTTTCAGATATTAAAAACCCATAATAAGTACTGTTAGTTTTGGTCTGAATAGTAGAAGTTTCATATCCAAAAACTATAGAAGCCGAAGGATAAACCAAAGCCTCATAGAGGCCTTTTTTCTCTAATTTTCCACCGATTTTTGTCAGCTCTGGGCCTATTTCTCTTCCAACATTACCAATTTTATGACATGAAATACAATAGGTATTAAAAACTTTTCGTCCTTTTTCAGAATCTCCATTGGTTTTTAGGATCGCATCGGTGTTGTATAAATTTACTGTGGTGTTCAGCAAGTTTTTAGCCTGAAACTTTATGGTGGGCTCAGCATGATTGCTTAGAACTGGCGTGCTGAACTCCAACAAGTCTGTACTAAGTTTGTCGTTTTGAATCAGCTCTAATATCATTTGACTGCCTTGCGTAGTTTTCATCATTTCAGAAATAGCGTACCTTCTGTCTCCGAAAGCAATGTTTTGGTTCAAGACAATTTCTTTCTGATTTTGAAGTTTGCTGAGGCGTTTTAGTTGATCTAAATCATTAGACAGACTTGTCCAATCGTGCAGGTCATACCAATCGTTGGTGCTTCTGAAAGAGACCCAATATTTCGCTAATTCGGCTATTTTTGGATCATTTAATTCACCTAATTTTAACATCGAAGTTACGGCCTCTTTTGATTTTATAAAGCCGATGGCAGTTACAGATTTCTTTCTTTTTTCGAATGGTTCATTGGTATTGGTAGCAATTTGCTGAAAATAATCAACTGCCGATGAGGGATGAAGGGCAAATGCCAAATCGAAGTGTTTTTGAAACCAAGTTATGTTTTCATTGTAAAAATCATTTTCATGTCCAGACAAAACCAAAGCAATGGCATTTGTATAGAAAAGATCACCAACAGGATTTTTTTCGGCATATTTCTTAAGTAAGACTTTGGTTTTTTCAAAAGGGTAGCTTTGGAAAGCTTGAATGGCTTCGCGTCTTACAAATGGAGAAGGGTCGTTGTGGAGATTTTGTAAAAGTCCAAATAGGTCTTCTAGACCTAAATTTTGTCGCAATGCCCTCAATGCCACCACTTTTTCTTGTTCATTTCCTTTTTTCAAGATTTCCTTAACCATAGTTTTTCCCTTGGATTCCAAAGATGCTAAAAGCCAAATCGCTCTTGATTTTATGAATGGATTGGGGTCTTGTAACAATTTTATAACTGATGTAAAATTTGCCACAGGATTTTCTTTTAACTTCAAATAGGCCTGATATTTTACGTGTATTGCTGGGTTTTTAAAACATTCTAAAAGATCCTTCTGGGTATTCAAAGTCAGTTTAGGGCTTTTTAAATTACGGTTTTTAGGTGTTACCCTGTAAATCCTTCCGTGTGCTTTTTGGTCTTGAATTCTATGGCCACCCACCACGGCATCATACCAATCTGCAATGTAAAGGGCACCATCGGTCCCCATCAATATATCTGAAGGTCTAAACCATTTCGATAGGTCATTTTGAAAATTTGCATTGTTCCATTGATATGCAGGGTCATCCGTAAAATTGGAGGAAATCAGCATCTGTTTTTTTCCCTGTAATTCGTATCCTGAGCTTTTTCTTTGAGGATAATACCCGAATAAAACATTTCTACCCGCATCGGCACTGAGTACCATTCCTTGGTATTTTTGTCCCAAACTATTCCCTTCAATTCTGAGCATTCCAGTGGGCGATCCTGCACCTGAATTGTCTCCTGCGGGCATTACAGCGGGGTCTTCTTGGTGCCAATGTGCCGTAAACATGCTTTGGCCGGGTCTTTGATCGGCATTCCAATATCTGGTGCCGTCTTTACTGAAGAAACCTGCGTCTCCACCTTCTGCTAGCCATGAAACTCGGCACGTTACCACTTGGTCGTCGTTATCGTTTTGCCACATATCACCGTGGCCATCTACATAGGTTTCATACGAGTTTCGAAAATTATGTGCCTGTACTTTTAGACCAGTTATATCGGGATTTATACGCATTTGTAGACCACCCACCCAAGTTTTGCCGTCATCGCTTAGCATATTTCCTTGGTTTTTTTCATTATAAGGAGAGCCTCCGGTATAAATACTACCAGAACGAAGGGTAAAACCATTTCTATCAGTCACCACATGTGGCCCGGCATTTCCGACACTAAAGTGCCAGTTGCCGTCGGGGCCTGCAACCACCGAATGAAGAGAATGGTCATGATTAAAGCCACCAAATCCTTTCAAGAGAATTTCTTTGGAGTCGGGTATGTCATCGCCATTCTCGTCAGTATATTTTATCAAATAAGGAGCACAAGAAACGATGATGTCTTTGCCAAAAACCGCAATTCCTAGTGGAGCCACCAAATCTTTGTCTTGTACAAAAACTTGTGATTTATCGGCTTTGCCATCTTGATTGGTATCGCTGAGTATTACTATTCTATCCCCTTTTTCGTGGTGATAAAAAGCAGTTGAATCGTTGTTGAAATTTCTATAGTTTACTCCTTCGGTCACCCAAATCCTTCCTTGGAGGTCGGTGTCCATATTGGTGGGATTGTAAAGCATAGGTGACTCTGCCCAAAGTTCAATTTGAAGGTCATCTGGCAGATAAAATTTAAGATTTCCCACCTCAGGATTGGGATTCATTACAAACCCTAAAAAAAGGAAGCTGGTGACAATCAAGGCAGATGGAAGGATTTTGTTTTTCATGTAAATCTAGTTTAGCGATTGGATGAAGTCCAGATTCTTTTGATGTCCAGAAACAAAATCATACTTATCAGGTAAAGACCATTCTAATTGCTGCCATTTTTTGTTGGAATATCCTATCTCTTGCATAGCATTACTTACTTTTTGCCAATCTATATCGCCAGTTCCGAGAAATTTTCCGTTTTCTTTCAAATGAATTTCACAGATATTTTGGTTTCCCAAAAGCTTAATTTCGTGAAAAATATCATTGCCGGCGTCTTTTGCGTTTCTAAAATCATAATAGACTTTTATGGCTTTTGAACCCACTTTTTCCATGATATCTAAATGTTCTTCTGCAGTTAAATAGGATTCTATGCCTAAAGTAATGCCTTTCTTTTCAGCGTCAGGGGCGATCTCCTTAAGTTTTGCGATTACATTCTGTACGCCTTTTGGATCATTTCTAAGGTCATTTTTAGAGAAAAACGCTAGCAATACTACTTCTACACCCATATTTTTAGCCACAGCTATGCTATCAGCTACCCATGGGGTGGTTCTATCATCCGATTTGTAAGGAATGTTATTGAGCTCACCAATGGCCAAACTGGTGATGCTTATCTTCGTTTCTTTTGATTTTTTTAGGAAAATTTCTTGTACAGATTTTTGTCTCAAATGTAGGTCATTGGATAAATTGCCCATATTCACTTGAACCCCAGCTAGGCCAATGGCTTTGGCTACCTCAAAAGAAAGTGGGTCTGAACTTTTGCCCAAGGACCAATCACACGCACCCAATTTATTGACCTTAAATATCGTGGACTGCAAAGGAGAGTTATGCAGAGGCATAGCCAAGCCTAAAGCAGTCATTTTCGATACAAATTCTCTTCTTTTCATATTTAAATTAATTTTCAGATCTAAATATTCTCTTTCGAAACGTAACTTTCTATACCCACAGATTTGTACATTTTCGAAATACGGTGGGCATGTTCATCATAAGCACTCTGGAATAGTTCAGCTGCTTTTTCCGCTCCCACTATGGCTCCGGCTGTCAATACTTTTGGTGGGCGGCCAGCCAGTGTTAAAAGATTGGCAACTTCGGCTTTAATAGAATTGATGAGCATACAAGAACCCACGGTAGAACCTGGTGCAACTGGCGTTTCTAAGTTCTCAATTTTTATCATGGCGTCGCCCAGCGGTGCACCTGAATCCAAAACGATATCACAAAAATCTTGGAGTTTCTTACCGTCTTTTCTTTTCGAAGTACTGGCTTCAGAATGCAGTTTGGTATTTAGGCCAACCACTTTCAATCCTTTTGACTTAAATATTTCTGCCATTTCTATAGGCACCACATTGCAGCCTGAAGATGAAATAATCAAAGCACTGTCTTGATCTGAAACATCAAAATTTCGAATGATTTGTTCGGCTAGACCCGTAACATTTTCCAAAAACATAGCTTGCCGTTGGCCGTTGGCTCCTACCACCAAATTATGAAAAGTTAGCGAAAGCTCCACAATGGGATTGAAACCAGGGAATGAACCATATCTTGGCCACATTTCTTCTACCATTATGCGACTGTGCCCGCTGCCAAAAACATGTACCATTCTTCCTGCCAAAATAGAATCAGCAAATATACTAGCCACTTCAAGGATCTGTTTTTCTTGGGAGGTTACTGTTTCAATCATCTGCTGGCACTTGGCCAAGTATTGTTTTATATAGGTCATTTCAATATTGTTTTGTTTGATTTAAAGCAAAAGCTGCCGCTCCAATAGCTCCCGAGAGATCATCGAAATGAGCCTTTTCTATTTTTGTTTTTTTGCCTTTAGGTCTAAATTCATAAAGGTCAATAAAAGTTTGCAAGGGCTCAAAAAGTAAATTGCCAGCTAATGTGATACCTCCACTCAAAACGATGATTTCAGGTGAAAAAACATTAATTAAGGAAGCCAACGTAATGGCCAATTTACGAACAGCATCCAACCAAAGCCAGGTTCCAAAACTATCGTTGTTACTGTAGGCCTTTAAAAGCTCATGGGTAGATTTAAATTTCCCCATAGAGCGTTTTTCGATAGAATAATTACCCAAGGCATATTCTAGACTACCGGGAATTCCCAAAATACTTCGCTCATCGTCTGATATATTGATAGATATATGACCTAAATGCCCGGCCATCTGACTTAAGCCTTGGTACAATTCTCCATTAATCAAAATACCACCTCCAACACCTGTTCCTAAAGTAAGCAAAATCGCATTTTTATATCCTTTTACTGCCCCAAATTTAGCTTCGGCCATCAATGCCGCGTGGGCGTCGTTTAATACCAATGTATGCGTTCCGAAATAATCTGCCCACACAAAATTCTCTAATCCAAAAAGTCTATTGGGCAAATGAGCAATACAAGAATTCTCTGCATTTGCTAAACCTGGAGCAGACATACCAATGATTTCAACTTGATTTTGGCTTTTCGCTTTAAGATAGTTTACCATTTCCAAAACATTCACCTTCCAACTTTCATCTCCCTCATCACTGGTAGGGATATAATGTTTCTGAAGGACCTCACCCATTTCATTGAGCAAAATCCCTTTCACATTTGTTCCGCCTAAGTCTATTCCTATTGCTACTTTCATTTCTTAGCTGTTGGCTTTTAGCAAATAGCTATTAGCTTTTATTTCAATCTATTATTAAACCCATTCCTATTTCAACAAATCAACATTTGCTAATTAACTAATTGACACATTAACACATTAGTATTGCTACTTTCATTTCTTAGCTTTTGGCTTTTAGCAAATAGCTATTAGCTTTTATTTCAATCCAATATTAAACCCATTCCAATTTCAACGAATCAACATTTGCTAATTAGCCAATTGACACATTATCACATTAGTATTGTCCTTCAGAAACCTCCCATCCACCATCTACATATAGTGTTTGGCCCGTTGTAAACTTTGAGGCATCAGACATAAAATATACCGCCGCACCGTCTAAATCTTCGGGTTTTCCGTTTCTTCCACCATCGAGCGGTTGTTTGGTTTTCACGAAATTCATAATAGATTCATCCGTACTTGCTCTAACAGACATGGGCGTTTCAACCAAAGCTGGAGCAAGTATATTTATACGCAAATTGTCTTTGGCATAATAAGCCGCCAAAGCTTTTGTAAAACCAATCACTGCAGATTTGGCTGCAGCATAGGCATGGGTCACAAAAAATTGCGGAGAGGGTGAAAACCCCAAAACAGAACTCATATTTAAAATACTTCCTGATTTCCCGAGTTCTAAAAATTTTCTTACTGCGGCTTGGTTAGAAAGCATCAAACTTGTAAGATTCAAGTCAAACGTTTTTTGCCAGCCTTCTAGGGTAAGCTCATGCAGTGGCCCATCGCCAAATTTCCTTCCACTTCCGCCAGCCACATGATACAAACCATCAAAATTTCCGAATTCAGACATACAGATTTCGATGGCTTTATAAGCCGTTTGGGGATCTGAAGCATCACCTTTTACAGCTCGTGCATTTTCACCGAGTGCTAATTCGGCAGAAATGCAATTTTCAGAATTTCTTCCAACTACCACCACATTTGCCCCATTTTTTACAAATGCTTTTGCTGCCGAAAATCCCAAGCCAGTGGTTCCTCCTATGATAACAATATTTTTGCCTTCGAGCATAATTTACACCATTTATTGAAAACATATCAATAATATACAAAAATATATAACTAAAATTTAAATTTCCACCTATATTTATTGTTCAACCAATACTATATTGATATTAAATGGAACCCATTCTCCAAAGATTACCACTCAGCAAAGACCTCTCCTATATCTATGAGCGTTATGAATCTCCCTTTTTCGAAACGCCTTGGCATTATCATGACGAGTTCGAAATCGTCCTTTGTGATGGTGGGTTTGGGAAAAAAGTAATTGGCAACCATACTTCAGAATATAAGGAGGGCGATTTAATATTGATAGGCAGCAAACTACCTCATTGGTTTAGTGCAGATGAAACGTTTTATATTCATGCGGCTTTTCCGCGACCGGCTTCTATCGTTATACAGTTTCGCTCAGATAGTTTTGGTGAGTCTTTCTTTGACCTAGTAGAAATGACCCCAGTGAGGTTATTATTGGAGAAAGCAAAATTTGGGCTGGAATTTAAGGGCCACGAAAAGGAGCTAATAAATAAAATAATTAAAGAAAACATTCATAAAAGTAGTTTAGAAAAGTTCCTGAGCCTATTTGAAATATTGCAATTGATGGCTGAAAGTAAAGAGCACCAGACGCTTTCAGAGATAGGCATGGAGGGCATTAGCAGGAAAGATTCAGATAGAATGAGCATTATTTTTGATCAAATTTTGAAAAACTTCAAAGAACCGGTGTCGGTGGAGGACTTGGCCCAAAAAGTAAATTTAACCAAAGCGGCCTTTTGCAGATATTTCAAAGCCCGCACACAAAAGACCTTTGTGGAATATCTCATGCAAGTCCGAATCAACCACGCGTGTAAGCTTTTGAAAGAAACTGACCTGAGTGTTCTGGAAGTTTGTTACGAGTCGGGCTTTAATAACTTATCGAATTTTAATAGGCAGTTTTTGAAACTTACCAAACAAAACCCCAAAGCCTTCAGAAAAAACCAGCATAATTCAGTTTCCAAAGATTCATAGCTGAACTTTCAGAAAAAAACTTACACCGCTTTTCTCAATTAAGGTTAATGTAATATTAAATTTTGGTTATTAAATGAGTCCATGCTATTCAAATTTTTAAAGAGATTATTAAAGTGTAACCCTAACACATAAAGCGACATTTCCGATATAAACCTAT
>JAIPAJ010000034.1 GCA_021740125.1 Leadbetterella sp.
GTCAATTGGCCGATGATTTAAAATACGCAGCGTCAAAATCTCACATAAAACTTTCAGGATTACACGTTTATGATGGCCACATTCGGGATGATGACTTTGAAGAAAGAAAGGCTAAAATTGAGGAAGGAATGCAGAAAATTTATGAGATATTGGCTGAAATAAAACCGGAAGTTGGTAATTTAGAAATCATCGCCGGTGGAACTCCAGCGTTTACATCACATGCTTTTGAAATTTCTCGCACGCTCAGCCCTGGCACTTGCGTGTTATGGGATTGGGGCTATGGAGATAAATTTGCCGAACAAAACTTTGAGTTTGCAGCTTTGGTGATGAGTAGAATCATTTCAAAACCAAAACGAGGGATTTTGACCACAGATATGGGCCACAAAGCCATTTCTTCTGAGAATCCGATTGACAAACGCATCAGATTTTTGAACCATGACGACCTCAAATTGGTTTCACAGAGTGAAGAACATGGTGTCATAGAAACCTCAAACTGGGATGATTATAAAGTCGGAGATATACTTTTAGGTGTTCCGTATCACGTTTGTCCAACAGTAAATCTTTACGACGAAGCACACATAATAGAAAACGATAAGTGGATAGACACTTGGAAAATAGAAGCTAGAAAAAGGAAAATAACAATATGATAGGCGTATCAAAAGACAACAAACTGAAGAAATTGATGGTAGTGGGCGATAAGGTTTTGATCAAGCCCAAAAACCCAAAAGATAAGACAAACTCCGGACTATATTTGCCCCCAACAATTACTGAAAAAGAAGACGTCCAATCTGGCTATGTGGTAAAAGTTGGTCCTGGCTATCCACTGCCCAACACCGCTGAGGAAGAACCTTGGAAAGCCACCGAAGAAAAAGTAAAATATATGCCATTGCAAGCTGAAGAGGGCGATTTAGCCATTTATTTACAACGTCATGCCATCGAGATTCAATATGAAGGGGAGAAATATGTGATAGTTCCGCAAGCCTCCATTTTGCTTTTGGAAAGAGCTGAGGATTTGTTTTAGTTTAACTAGTTTTTTCAAATCAAGCCTTTGGAATTTAAATTCATTGCTTTTGTTAAGGCGATTTGGAGAATTGCTTTTCGTATCGGTTGTCATTGTTCCGATTTAGGAAAATCGCTCTACTTTTTCAGTAATCCTTTGGAATAATCGGCTTCGTCCATCAATAGTTTTGGAGGAAATACACCTTCCAATCTGTTTACTAAATCACCAGCTGGACTAAAAAACAGATAAGTTGGAAATGCATTTACCATATATTTTTGAACAATTACTCTTCCTGGCACATCCTCTGCATTTACTTTGTACGATATAAATTCTGCATTGAACTTTTTCGCAACCAAGCTATCAGAAAAAGTAGTTTTATCCATCAATTTACATGGCCCACACCAAACGGCATAAACATCCATAAAAACCATTTTATTTTCGGACTTTGCTTTTTTCAACACTTGTTCAAAACCAATTTCCTGCATTTTCAAGAAATTCATTTGCTGACCTCGGACTTTGCTTAAGCCAGCCATAAATATCAACAAAAAAGTAATTTTGCTTTTTAAAAAAATCATTAATGAAAATTTATCTAACAAAACTGGTAATAATTGTTAATAAAACCTCATTTTAAAACCTTTTTTAGGGTAATTTTGTAATCATTATACAAAACAAATATTTCGGAAATGCTTAGAGCATACTTAGGTCAAATTGGCCATATATTGGTTATACTTGCTTTTATTTCTTCACTCATTGCTACTTATACCTATTATATTAGTGCAAAAGATAGTGCAAAAGATAGTTCAAAAGATTCCGATTTCTGGCGTTCAGTGGCCCGTAAATCATTCTTTCTCCATACTTTTTTTGTAATTGGGGTAGTATTGGTGCTTTTTAGTATCATTTTCAACAAATACTTCGAATATCATTATGCATGGGACAACGCCTCGTTGAGTTTGCCGTTGGGCTACGCCATTTCATGTTTTTGGCAAGACCAAGAGGGCAGTTTTCTGCTTTGGATGTTTTGGAATGTTATATTGGGCGTTATTCTTATTTTTTGGTTTAGAGCAAAGAAGAAGAGTTTTTTGCATTTCGAAAGTCCAATGATGGCAATTTTCTCCGCTGTTCAAGCTTTTTTGACGAGTATGATTGTGGGTGCTGTTCTTTTTGGCGATTTCAAGTTGGGCAGTTCTCCCTTTTTACTTTTGAAAGAATCTATGCCCAATCTGCCAATTTGGGCTACAAATCCAGATTTTGTACCCAAAGATGGCAACGGTTTAAACCCGCTTTTACAGAACTATTGGATGGTTATTCACCCTCCAACACTTTTCTTAGGTTTTGCAACTACCTTAATTCCTTTTGCATTTGCGTTAGCTGCCCTTTGGAAAAAAGACTACAGCGACTGGACAAAAGTAGCCTTGCCATGGTCTTTAGTTTCAGGTGTTATTTTGGGAACTGGTATTATGATGGGAGCCATTTGGGCTTATGAAACGCTGAACTTTGGCAGTTATTGGAGCTGGGATCCAGTAGAAAATGCGGTTTATGTACCTTGGTTAGTCTTGGTGGCCAGCATCCATACCATGCTCATAGCTCGTAAAAGTTCTTCCGCTCTAAAAATCACATTCATATTAAGCATTACACAATTCATTTTAATACTTTATAGTACGTTTCTGACAAGGAGCGGAATTTTAGGAACTTCTTCTGTTCACTCATTTACTGACTTGGGCCTCTCTGGACAGTTACTCATATATCTATTATTTTTTGTAATCGGAGCAATTTTATTAATGACCTTTAGGTGGAAATACTTACCAAAAGACAACAAAGAAATCTCGACATATTCAACAGAATTCTGGATATTTTTGGGTGTAACAACATTAACACTAGCAGCCTTCCAAATCACCGTAACAACTTCAATACCAGTTTATAACAGCATAGCTGAATTGTTTAATTATAAATTAAACATGGCTATGCCGACGGATCCGTTGAAGCATTACAATACATTTCAAATGTGGTTGTTTATTGGTGTAATCACTTTGACAGGCATTGCTCAGTTTTTTTGGTGGAGAAGAGTTGATAAATCTTCGATAAAAAAACTTTTGAATCCGTTGATTATCACACTATTACTTTCAGCGATTGCCATAACAGTTACAGGTGTAAATAAATGGCAGTACATTATATTATTAACTGCAGGTATTTTCTCAATAACAGCCAATGCAACAATTCTTTTGGATATAATCAAAGGCAATTTTAAAGTTGCTGGTGGGGCTATTACTCACATTGGAGTAGCATTGATGTTGGTCGGTATTATGTATTCGTCAGCTTACGAAAAGGTTATTTCTGTGAATTTGGCCAATGAAAAGATATTCAAAACCGACAAAGACAACAAGGAAAATGTGTTACTCTATTACAACAGACCAACACAAATCAATGACTTCACGCTTGATTATCGTGGTGAATTTGTAGATGTCAGGAACGTTCCAGGATATATAGAAAAGAAGTTTATTCAGCCTATTCCTGAAAGTGACTTCCAAGGAGTGGCAAAAGCAGATATTATGGATGGTGAAAAACTATATGTAAAACGTGGTGACACCGTAGAATATGAAGCCGAAAACACTTACTATCAGGTGAATTATCAGAAAAAAGGCGAGAAAGATTTTAATTTTTACCCTAGATATCAGATCAATCAAAAAATGGGAAATGTGGCATCGCCTCACATAAAAAAATATTGGAACAAAGACATTTATTCGCACGTAAATTACGTAACTACCAATGAAGACAAAGAATGGAGCGTTCCTGAAAACTATTCAGTAGCCATAAAAGACACTTTCTTTTTGAACGATTTCGTGGCGATTCTCGATAACGTTTCCCCTGTGAATGAATTGGACGGTTTACCGTTGCAACAAGGTGATGTGGCGGCTCAAGCTACTTTGAGAATATTAGAAAGAGATGGCGAAAGAATCATGAAACCGATTTTTGCTATTAAAAACAGAGAAGTTTGGAGCAAGCCGGTAATCAGTAGCGAATTGGGCATCAGGGCTCAGCTTTTAGCAATAAATCCAGAAACTGGTAAGTTTACTTTTGCCATAAGCAGAGGCGAAAAGGAATATATTGTATTAAAAGCCTTGGAAAAACCGCATATTAATCTCCTTTGGCTTGGTACCGCTCTCTTGGTGATAGGTATGAGTATTGCCTCGGCGAGACGATTTAGGATTGCCATGAAATGATAAGAAACTGGGTGAAAATATTGTTTTACGTTGTTTTGATTCTACTGAGCATTTTTGTTTGGGAGAAAGTAAAAACTTTGAGTTTTTTCAAGGCAGACGAAGTGAAAACCACCCACAATGTAGTCGTTAAAGAAATTGTAAGTCTAGGCAAAATGGAATTGGTGAAATATTCCTTCCGAGATGTCGTAGAACAAGAGATCATTCGTGATTTTCTTCCAGACCCAAAAGCCATTCTGATAGTACAAGGCGAGGCTGTAGGCTGTATAGATTTGAGTAAAATAACCGAAAAAGACTTAATAACCACAGGAGATACACTGATTTTAAATCTTCCTAATCCTGAGGTTTGTTATCATAAAATTGACCATTCAAAATCTAAAATCTATAAAACTGAATTTGCATTTATGAATGAAGCCTTGTTATTAGATGAAGCCTACAAAAAAGCTGAAGATCAAATTTTAAAATCAGCTTTGGATTCGGATATTTTAGAGCAAACCAAAAAAAATGCTGATTTGATACTCAAACCACTTATAGAGAACATTTCTTCGAAAAATGTAGTGATAAAATACCCACTTTCGGGAGATTTGAAAAGGTTAAAATGAATGATCTGACGGTTTGTCATAGTTTCTTTTTGCTAGAAACAGCATCATGAAGTGTTTCAAACATCTTGTTTTCAGTTTTTTATAAAAATAAGCAAACTCAATTACATCTGTCAATTTGACCGTAAATCCCTAAATTTGTAATTGCTGCACTATTCTTGTGAACAAAACGTTGAAATTCAGTAAATTTGCATTTCATTAAAATAGACATTTAAGAAATTAAGATATAAACATGTTCAATTTTTTAACAAAAAGTATTGCCAAGGTTTTTGGCACAAAATCAGACAAAGACATAAAAGTGCTAAGCCCTTATGTCGAGACTACAAACGAAGAATTTAGAAAACTTGCAGGACTCACCAACGACCAGTTTAGACAAAAAACGGTCGATTTGCAGCAATATTTAAAAGACAAACTCGCTCATATTGACAACGAAGTGATAGCACTAAGAGCAAGTTCGGACGAAAATCCTGACATGTTGATAGACGAGCGTGAGTTGATATTCAAGAAAATTGACGAATTAGAGCTTAAAAGAAATGTGGAACTGGAAGAAGTTTTACTTGAAATTCTTCCAAAAGCATTCGCAATTGTAAAAGAAACTGCCCGAAGATTTAAAGAAAACAGCTCTCTTGAAGTTACTGCAAGTCATTTGGATAGAGAATTGGCCATGACCAAACAACATATCCAGATAGAAGGCGACAAAGCCATTTGGAAAAACGAATGGTTGGCTGCTGGGAATCTCATTAAATGGGACATGGAGCATTACGACGTTCAAATCATCGGAGGTGCATCTCTCCACAAAGGCAATATCTCAGAAATGGCCACTGGTGAAGGTAAAACTTTGGTGGCAACTTTCCCTGCTTTCTTAAATGCTTTGGCAGGAAGAGGTGTACATATTGTTACAGTAAACGATTACCTTGCTCGACGTGACTCTGAGTGGATGGGGCCAATATTTGAATTCAATGGTATCACTTGTGATTGTATTGATATTCACCCTGCAAATTCTTTTGCAAGAAAAAAAGCTTATAATGCGGGAATCACTTATGGTACAAACAACGAGTTTGGCTTTGATTACCTGAGAGATAATATGGTCAATGACCCAACAGAATTGGTTCAGAGACCGCATCATTATGCCATGGTCGATGAGGTTGACTCTGTTTTGATAGACGATGCTCGTACACCATTGATTATCAGTGGACCTATGACCAAGAAAAACGATGATGAGCTTTTCAATACACTGAAACCAAGAGTTGGACAAATTGTAGAAGCACAAAAACAATTGGTTGGAGGATTTTTGGTAGAAGCAAAAAAATTAATTGCAGATGGCAAGAAAAAAGAAGGTGGTTTATCTTTATTTAGGGCTCACAGAGGTTTACCCAAAAGTAAGCCTTTGATAAAATACTTGTCAGAGACAGGAAATAAGAAACTATTACTAGAGACTGAAGCAATTTATTTGGCAGAAAATCAAAAATTAATGCCTGAAGCCGATGCCCCTTTGTATTTCACCATTGAAGAAAAAAACAACTCTATTGAACTTACAGACAAGGGATTAGACTTTTTGGCATCTCATGACTCTGATGCCAACTTCTTTACTATGCCTGACTTGGGCATCGAAATGGCTGCCATTGAAAAAATGGATATCAGCAAGGAAGATAAAATCCTTAAAAACGATGAACTCATCAGAGATTACTCAACGAAAGCCGAGCGTATTCATGCAGTAAACCAGTTATTGAAAGCTTACACACTCTTCGAAATTGACGTAGATTACGTTTTGATGGATGGTAAAGTAAAAATCGTTGACGAGCAGACAGGTCGTATAATGGATGGCCGTAGATGGTCTGACGGCTTGCACCAAGCCGTAGAGGCAAAAGAAAACGTGAAAGTAGAAGACTCTACCCAGACTTATGCCACCATAACGCTCCAGAACTATTTCAGAATGTACCACAAACTTTGTGGTATGACGGGTACTGCCGAAACCGAAGCGGGTGAATTCTGGAAAATATATAAATTGGATGTAATCTCAATACCTACGCACAGAGATATTATCAGAGATGACAGACAAGACAAAGTGTACAAAACTGTAAGAGAGAAATACAATGCCGTTGGGGATGAAATCCTTGAAATGGTCAATATTGGTCGCCCAGTCTTGGTGGGTACTACTTCGGTAGAAAACTCGGAACTTTTGAGTAGAATGTTGACTATCAAAAAGATACCTCACCAAGTACTAAACGCTAAGCAACATGCACGTGAGGCAGATGTGGTAGCCGAAGCTGGTAAACCAGGAACGGTAACCATTGCCACCAATATGGCGGGTAGAGGCACCGACATTAAACTTACTCCAGAAAGTAAGTCCGCAGGTGGCTTGGCCATCATTGGTACAGAACGTCATGAGTCACGTAGAGTTGACCGCCAGTTAAGAGGTAGAGCTGGTCGTCAAGGAGACCCGGGTTCTTCACAGTTTTTTGTGAGTTTGGAAGACAACTTAATGCGTATGTTTGGCTCAGACCGTATAGCCAAAGTAATGGACAGGATGGGTATGGAAGAAGGTGAAGTTATTCAGCACTCCATGATAACCAGCTCTATAGAAAGGGCCCAAACTAAAGTTGAGGAAAACAACTTTGGTATGCGTAAACGTCTGATTGAATATGATGACGTAATGAACATCCAGAGGGATACAATTTATAAAAGAAGAAAAAATGCATTGTTTGGAGATAGGTTAGCTCTGGATATTGCCAACATAATATATGATACTTGTGCCGATTTGGTAAAAAGCACACAAGGCAACTATGACGAGTTTGAGGTAAGAGCCATGCAACGCTTGGGTATGAAACCTGAAATATCGGAAGTGGAATTTGCAAAAGGCGGTTCTGGACTGATACATAAATTGTATAACCTTGCCGAAGCACATTACAAACACAAGAATGAGGCTATCAGGAAAAATATTACGCCAGCATTAAAGAATGTTTTGAATGACCGACAAGCCATGGAAGGTGAGCCATTTATGGCCATTTTGGGGGACGGAAATCACCACATTGCCATCTATGTTGATTTGAGAAAAACTGTAGAAACAGAAGGCAGAGAATTAATTCTAGAAATGGAGAAAAACATTTCTCTTAACGTGATTGACTCTGAATGGAAAGAACACCTGAGAGATATGGACGATCTGAAACAATCGGTTCAAAATGCCTCTTATGAACAAAAAGACCCATTGTTGATATATAAATTTGAGGCAGTAGAGTTGTTCCAGAATTTCTTAAAGAAAGTAAATACAGAAACTGTAGGTTTCTTAATGAAAGCCAATGTAGCCGAAATGAGATTTCAACAAGCTGCTCCAATACAAAGTTCTAATAAGCCAAAACTTTCAACAAACAGAGCCGAAGGTACTGAAGAAGGAGCAAAGCCTCAAATGTTGACACCAGCAAAATCGCAAAAAGTGGCCAATAGAAACGACAGAGTAAATGTACAATACCGAAACGGTGTAGTAAAAAGAGACGTGAAATTCAAAAACGTTGAAAACGATGTCTTGAGCGGCGATGCTGTTTTAGTGGATTGAGAAGAACTAATTAAATGATTAATAACAAAAGGAGGTTTTACCTCCTTTTTTGTTTTCTCAGTCTGCCCCACCGTATTCTACAACCTTGGCCTTAGACTCCAAAACCACTCCATCAAATTCTTTCATAACTATGTCCAAGGTCTCGAAAAGTTCTTCTTTATCAAGTGTTTGTACCAGTTTCATGCGATATTCTTTAAAATGCGGAAGTCCTCTGAAATAATTAGAATAATGGCGTCTCATTTCTAACATTCCTAAAATATCACCTTTCCATTGTATAGAAAACTTAAGATGTTGCCTTGCGGCAGCTACTCTTTGCTCCATGGTTGGTGCGGAAAGATATTCTCCTGTAGCTAAAAAATGCTTGATTTCATTAAAAATCCATGGAAAACCAATGGCCGCACGGCCGATCATTATACCGTCAATTCCAAATCTATTTTTATAATCCAAAGCCTTTTCTGGGGAATCTATATCGCCATTCCCAAAAATCGGAATCTTGATCCTTGGGTTATTCTTTACTTTGGCTATCAACGTCCAGTCGGCTTCTCCTTTGTATAATTGTGCACGCGTACGCCCATGAATACTCAATGCCTGAATGCCCACATCTTGTAACCTTTCAGCCACTTCTTCAATATTCTTGGTGCTTTCATCCCAGCCCAATCGGGTTTTTACGGTTACGGGCAAATGAGTTGCTTTTACCACTTCCTCCGTCATTTTGGTCATTAAAGGAATATCTTGTAACAATGCCGCACCAGCACCTCTACAGGCCACTTTCTTCACCGGACAACCGTAGTTGATGTCTATTAAGTCAGGATGAGCATTTGTGGCTATACGCGTACATTCTGCCATCGTCTCTACATCTGACCCAAAAAGCTGAATTCCAATGGGTCTTTCATATTCAAAAATATCCAGTTTCTGCACACTTTTGGCCGCATTGCGTATCAATCCCTCTGAAGACACAAACTCCGTGTACATCATATCTGCTCCGTTTTCTTTACACACCTGACGAAACGGCGGATCACTCACGTCTTCCATTGGTGCCAACAAAAGCGGAAACTCACCTAACTCTATATTGCCTATTTTTACCATTCTAAACTATTGAACCACAAAATTACGACCGTTTGTATATAAATTTATGATTTTCAGAGATAAATGCCACATATTTGTATTTTAAAACGACAAAGAATAGCATCATACCTATGGATTTTCTTCAATATTTACAAACAACCAAAGAAAACAAGCCCGGCACTTCACTCCTTATTTTATTCGCCATCTTATTAATTTCACTTGTTTTGGCACAAATAGTTGCGGGTGGACTAATGATTTTGATGTCAGGAATTGAGCTTAGTAACATAGGGAACCTTATAGAAGTACTGATGAATTCAAAAAATGGTTGGTGGGCTATGATGCTTTCGCAAGGTGTTGCCTCAATTTTCACTTTTATAGTACCTGGATTATTATTTTGGTATGCCGTGGAAAAAAAACAATTCAACGACTTAAGTTTTAGGGCATTACCCTCACTTCAAATATTTGGTTTTGTAATTCTTATACAGTTGTTATTCAGCCCATTTAGTGGTTGGGTTCAGAGTTTAAATGAAAAAATGCAACTCCCAGCTAGCCTGGAATGGCTCGAGTCGATTATGAAAAACATGGAAGATAGTGCTAAAACGCTTACTGATTTTCTGATAAAGTTTGACTCCCCTTTTGAATTATTTGTAGCATTAATCGTCATCGCTATTATAGCAGGGATAGGTGAAGAATTGATATTCAGAGGATTGATTCAAAGAAAGCTACTTTTAGGAATAAAAAACTACCATTTGGCCATCTGGATTTCAGCTATCATATTTAGTGGTATTCACATGCAATTCTACGGCTTTTTCCCTAGAATGTTCCTTGGAGCTTTATTTGGCTATCTATATTATTGGTCGGGAAATATTTGGGTACCCATTTTTGCCCACATTTTCAACAATGGGCTTGCCGTAGTGCTTATGCACATGGTAAATCAAAAGAAAATTTCTCCTGAAATAGAGAAACTAGATACCATACCGATGCCTTATGTTACAGTTTCTGTTTTGTTATTTGGAGGATTAATGTATTTGTTTAAAAAGAAATACTCAGAAGTTGAACAGGGCAAATAATGTCAAAATTCCATAATGGATTTAAACCAAAAAAGACTTTAACCCAGCTGGTTAAAGTCTTTTTTTTATAAAAAAAATCTTAATTGTTAAGCTCTATATCGTCGCCGTTTGAATCTAAGAAATGGTACTCCACCATTCCAAGCGACGAGTCTTTGATGAGGTTAATCCACTTTTTATACTTGAAGAACCACTTCACTTGTTTTGAAATTAGGCCTTCTTTATAATAAGCATAAATAAAAGGATGCAGAATAATGCTGATTTTATTCTCGTTCTGCTTGGTCAACAAATATTCTAAGTTATTTTCTATCAAATCAGTAACCGCTATACTTGCCTGAATTGTACCCGTTCCACTACAAGTTGGACAAGCCTCTCTTGTTACTACATTCATTTCAGGTCTTACTCTTTGACGTGTAATTTGTGAGAGTCCAAACTTTGAAATTGGCAGAACAGTATATTTCGACCTGTCGGTCTTCATTTCATCTTTGAGAGCTTCGTGTACATCACGTTTGTTCTCAACTTTTTTCATGTCAATAAAGTCAACTACTACAATGCCACCCATGTCTCTAAGACGCAATTGGCGGGCAATTTCCACAGCAGCTTCTTTATTCACGCTTAGTGCAGTAGCTTCTTGATCTACTTCAGAAGTAGATTTATTGCCGCTGTTTACATCTATTACATGTAAGGCTTCGGTATGTTCGATAATCAGATAACCACCACTTGGAAGACTAACTGAGCGGCCAAATAGTGATTTTAATTGTTTCTCAATACCATAGTGTTCGAAAACTTTAGTTTTTCCACTATGAAGCTTGAGAATTTTCTCTTTTTGAGGAGCGATATTTTGAAGCAAAGTACGCATGCTGTCAAATGTCTCCTTGGTATCGACTACGATAGAATCAAAATCGTCGTTGAGCATGTCTCTTAAAATAGAAGCTGCCCTATCCATTTCTGAAACGATTCTATCTCTTGGTTTTGCGTTTTTGAGCAGTTTTAGGCCATTTTCCCACTTTTCTAAACAGTTTTCCAGATCTCTTTGAAGGTCAATCACCTCCATGTTTTCGGCAACTGTTCTCACTATGACTCCAAAATTCTCAGGTTTAACAGAAGACATCAACTTATGCAGCCTTTGTCTTTCTTGCTTACTGGTAATCTTTTTTGAAATATTGATAGAATTACTAAAAGGTACCAAAACAATGTAGCGACCTGCGATAGAAATATCGCAAGATAACCTTGGTCCTTTAGAGGAAATAGGTTCTTTAACCACCTGAACCAAAATAGGCTGGTTTTTGGACAAAACATCTACTATTTTGCCCAATTTATCAATCTGAGGGTCTAACTGGAAGTTCTTAAGTTTAAGACTTACAGGCCTTTTGGCTATGACATCCTTTGTAAATCTATTGAGCGATTGGATGTTGGGACTTAAATCATGGTAATGAAGGAAGGCATCTTTCTCGTAACCAATGTCAATAAATGCAGCATTTAGTCCTGAAACTACCTTTTTTATAGTACCAAAATAAATATCTCCAACAGAAAACTGGTGCTCGGTTTCGTCAAAATGATATTCAATTAGCCTTTTGTTTTGACATAAGGCTATTCTATCACCTTTAGGTGTGGCAGAGATATATAATTCGTTGCTCAAAATTGAGTAAGAATTAAAAGTTTAAAAAATAATTTGTTTTTTAGATTCAAGAATATTCTAGGTTTACATGGCAAAATTGCTACGAATCGGATAGCAACAGGTTGTAAAGGAACAAAAAAGTAAGCAGAATAAACAATATCTGCTTACTTAAATGTATTTCTAAGAAAACTTATTTCTTCTTGTGACGGTTTTTCCTAAGACGTTTCTTTCTTTTGTGGGTTGCCATCTTATGTCTTTTTCTCTTCTTTCCGCAAGGCATAGCTTTAAAAGTTTATATAATATTGTAAAATTCTTTATTCGATTTTTTTTCGAACCGCAAAGATAGTAATTACTTTAAACTATTCAAAGTTTTTACAATCTCATCTTTCATTACATCGTCGATATCTTGACTCAAAACATCATTGAGCAAAACCTTTGCTTCAGCCTTTTTGTTTAGTTCAATCAAACTATAAGCTAATCCAAGTTTGGCGTTTACATTTCTTGGGTCTAATTTTAGGACATTCTGAAACCTTACTGCAGCTTTATCGTATTGGTTTGACTGCATTGACAGCCCTCCCAAACTCATAATAGCAGGAATGTAATTTGGCTCCTGATCTAATACTTCACGAAGCATCGTGATAGCTTTCATAGGTGCATCTGACCCCACATAACTCATGGCCAGGTTTGTTTTGGCGTGTAGATTGTTGGGTTGCAAAGCCAAAACCTTGTTGTAGGCAGCTCTGGTTTTCTCAACCAAAAACTCCATGTTGGCGGGACTTAGGGCAAGGTTAAACCCTTGAAAATAAGCATCCCCAGCGATAGACCAACTTTCTACAGATGGTTGATTTTGAGCGATTTTCTCAAAGTAATAACCAGCACTATCAAAAACAGATTCTTTTGAATACAGATTTGCAATTTCCTTATAAATACTGTTTTTATCCTTAGAAGAATACAAAGAAGTTTGTAGGGATTGCAATTGTTTTTGAGAATTCGCAGATAGATTGTGGGCAGCTTGTTTTGTTGTACTTACACTATCAGATTTTGATTGTTGAACGGTCAGATCATCATCTTTCACCACCGACTTTGGTCTTGTGAATAAAAAAGTAAAGCCTACAATTCCTATTAGTATTATTATTACTAAATGTGTTTTCTTGTTCAAACCGTTCAACATCAAATTATTTTACATTAGTTTTAACTTCTTCAACAAACTCTTTTGAAGGCTTAAAACTTGGAATGAAATGAGCTGGTACTGTAACAGTAGTTTTTTGAGAAATGTTTCGAGCTTTTTTCTCTGCTCTCTTTTTGTTCACAAAACTCCCAAAACCTCTTACATAAATAGCTTCGCCACTAGCCAAACTATCTTTAACTGTTTGAAAAAATGCTTCAACTGTGATTGAAGTGACTGCTTTGTCAACTCCTGTCTTGTCGGAAATAATCGAAATAACCTCTGCTTTCGTCACGATTTGTTAAATTTACTTGTTAAAAAATTATTATCTAGCTGAATGAATTTAGATTTAGGACTGCAAAGATAGAGGTTAAAGGAGAAATCTCACAATGAGTTTTATCTTTTTTTTTATAATTTATTAGTTATTAAGTAGTTAAGCGGTCATTTTCATAATTAAAAAAAATCAATAAACAAAATGTTTGCAAAAAAAATTATCTCTTGGTATTTGATTAATAAGCGAGATTTGCCTTGGAGAAATACTGATAACCCATATTATATTTGGCTTTCTGAGATAATTTTACAACAGACCAGAGTTCAGCAGGGATTGCCTTATTATGAGAAATTTGTTGAAAACTTTAGTACTGTAGAAGCGTTAGCTACTGCAGATGAGGAAGAAATCCTTCGACATTGGCAAGGATTAGGGTATTATTCAAGAGGAAGAAATTTGCATAAAACGGCTAAATTGATTACTGAAAACTATGGCGGGCGGTTTCCTGACAACTTTAAAGATTTACAGAAACTCAAAGGAATAGGCAAATATACGGCCGCTGCCTTAGCCTCCTTTGCATTTAATGAAAGTGTGCCTGCCATAGATGGTAATGCTCTTAGAGTAATCACAAGATTTCTTGAAATCTTTGAGCCCATAGATCATCCAAGGGTTCAAAAGAAAGTATTTGACTTATCACTTGAATTGATGCAAGGGGTAAACCCTGCACTTTATAATCAAGCAGTTATGGAATTGGGAGCTACTATTTGTACTCCAAAAAGGACGCAATGCGATAGCTGCCCAATTAGACTGGAATGTAAATCTTTTGCCAACAAAAACGTTGACAAAATCCCCTTTAAGGCTAAAAAAACCAAAGTGAGCCACAGGTTTCTTCAGTATTTTGTATTTGAATCAGAGGGTGAGTTTTGGCTGAAAAAACGTGGCGAAAGTGATATCTGGGCCAATATGTTTGATTTTTATTTGGTGGAAGGCGAAAACTTAGCCTTTACTGAGAATTTAGAAAACTGTGTGAGAGAGTTTGGGATAGCGGTAGTAAAAATCACACCATATCCGATTGTAAACCATATACTTACACATCAAAAACAGCAGATTATTTTTATAAAAGTAGAATGTAATGGAAAGCCAAAACTGCCAGGAGGAGATTGGTACAAGATAGATAAAACAGAAGAATTACCTAAGCCAAAAATTATAGTGGACTTTATAGAAAACCTCAAAAGGGTTTAGATTTTTTCGATTTTAAGAATTTTAAATTCCGTCCTTCTGTTGCGTTGGTGTTCGGCTTCTGTACATTGCACACCGTCACTACAAGCATTTAAAGGTTCTGCTTCTCCTTTGCCTACTGATTTTATTCTTGACTTGTCAATACCACGTGAAGTAATATATTTAAAAACTTCTTTGGCTCTGCTTTCTGATAATCTGAGATTAATCAAGGCATTACCTCGGGTGTCTGTATGCGACGACACCTCAATAATCATATTTGGATATTTCTTAAGTGTGTTTACCAATTTATCCAAATCTTTCTTAGCGTTTTCTCTTATTTTGTAAGATTCAGACTCATAATAAATGTTTTCTAACTTAATAACATCACCCACTTTATACAATTTGGTGTCGAAAAGATTTAGAGAAAAAGTAGGTTTCTTTACTTTTTTACCAAAAAGCGTTTTCTTAATTGACTTCTCGATGATCTCAGAACTTGAGCCAAAGTCGTCTTTTGTAGCCAAAAGCTCATAATCACACTCTAAATCTCTTTTAAACTCATAACTTCCGTCTTTTCTTGTATACATTTCCTGAACTTCGCCAGTGCATTTATTGATAAATTTAACCTTTACTGCCGCCATGGGATCGCCAGCTTCTCCGCTCGTAATGACACCTCTAAATATATTAGAATTTCCTCCAACAGTACGTTTTTGAATTAGTTCACCTCTTTTTTTTGCATTTTCCAACTTGGTAAGCTCTTCTGGTTTGATGACCTCTTTTTTTAAGAAAATTTCAATTGTTCCAGGTTCAAAATCAGAAGCTTCTGCATTAGAATAAATTTTGCTTTGAGGTATATAGCCTTCTTTTGAAAAGTTGAAGACAAATTCCTTGTCAGCTTCTAAACACAATTTTATACTACCCGTCGAATTGGTTGTTGCGTTCTCAAGATTTCCTTTCATTGAGGAAATGCCATATCCAAATACCAATTTATCGATAGGTTGCTTGGAGTCTTTATCAAAAACGTTGACAATCAAGTCACGGCATCCAAACTTTGTTCCTACTCTATTGAATTTATAAATGTCATCATCAGAGCCACCACGTTTTCGGTTACTACTAAAATATCCCAACATACGGTCAGCATCTGTGATTATTCCAAAATCATCATTGTTTGAATTTAAAGGAGCTCCCAAATTCCTTACTATACCTTTAACTTTGCCACTCGTAAGATCTGTTTTAATTGTAAACATATCCAAATCGCCAAGCCCTGGAAGGCCGTCCGAAGAAAAATACAAATTGCCTCCCTCGTCAATGAAAGGAAACATTTCGTTTCCAATTGTATTTACTTTACCGCCTAAATTTTCTGGTTTTGACCAAACACCATTTATAAATCTTGATATATATATATCTGTGCCACCATATCCTCCCGGCATATCTGAAACAAAATACAAGAAATTATCTTTCGAATTTACAGATGGGTGACCACAAGAATATTTATCATCGTTAAAGTCTAACTCTTTTATATTTCCCCAATCTGAGTCTTTTTTTTCAGCTGAGTATAATTTGAGTCTATTGATATCACCTTTTTTGGAATTAAAAATCCCTGAAGCATCAGAGCTGTTGTTTCTTGTAAAAATAATTTTGCTGGCATTGTCATAAAAAGTACAAGGCCCTTCATGATATTTACTATTTAATTTTTTACTAAAACTTTTTATCTCAATTATCGAATTTTCCTCATATCCTTTGGTACCATTTATGAGATCGCTGCCATTATGAGCTATTGTGTTGGCGTCGTTGGAAGTTGGTGGTGTGTAGTAATCATTCCCTAGTTTTTCGGTGGTATTTTTAGCTTTGGGTGAAGAATTATTTTGACTGCCAGAACCAATTGCTGCAGTGGTATTTTCTTCTTTAGAAATAACTTTTAAGTCTTCCAAATAGTATAAATCTAAAAATGACGAGTTGTCCCATTTGAATACTCTTTTGACAGAGTTATTTTTGTTGCGGCTGGAGACAAAAACTAGGCCATCTTTGTAAAAAGTTGGACTAAAATCTGGACTTGCTGTATTAATTCCCACGTATTCTATTCTATAACTTTGGGCATTTCGAGTAAGTGGCTCTAGGTTCGCATATAATTTACTGAACTCCAAACCTCTTTTGTCTTGTTCCTGAAGTTCGGTGAATTTAAGCCATATTTTCGCAGATTCCTGATGCTTGCCATTACTGCTCAATACTTGGGCAAATCTTTGATAAGCTTTTATTTCTTCGCCTTTTAGGATCGGATTATTTAGCAAAACCTCACTATAGTACTTCTCAGCATTTTTATAGTCTTTAACAAAATAATAGGCTTCTGCTAAGTTTAGCTTAGCTTTTTGGGTTTCTTCGGCGGTTAAGTTCTTTGATTTTTTGAGAATGTTGTCATAAAGTTCGATAGCATTTACATAAGAAAAACTCTTTGTACTGTTCTCTGCCTTTTTAAATTGCTTCGATGTACTTTGAGAAAAGCCCATGGAAACAAAAAAGCAAAAGATGAATACTAAAAAGTTTTTGGAATGCATATTTACCAATAAAATGATTACTACTGACCGAAATCTACAAAAACCATGCCTTTTAGAATTAAACGAAAAAATGTCACCATTTATTAAATGGCGACATTTTAGTTTTTTTCCTACAAATTAGCGAGCTACAGTTATAAATCCGTTTCTGACTTTGGCTTGATCTTTAACTTTAACTGAGTAGTAATAAGTACCATCTGGAACACCTTCTGGTCCGAATCTCATACCAGTGTTAGATGTTGCATCCCAGCTGATAATATTACCAACTAATATGGTTTCAACTCCCGTATATTTCCATACTAAATGACCCCATCTGTTATAGATTTCAAACATTTCTACTTGAACTCCCTCAGGCACAATTGACTCTAAACTTTCGTTTATATCGTCCCCATTTGGTGAGAAACCTCCAGGTATTTCAATTAAATCCACCATGTTGTTGGCCTCTGTGCTGTCTGTTGGAATTCTAATAATTGTAGGTGTACTAGATAATGGAATAATCTGCATACCTGCGTTCGAACTATCTTTTACAATAGCACCAGTGTTGGAAGTTCCATAACCAATGACATTGTTAAGATAAGGACCGTAGTTTTTACCATACTTGATTTGAACGGTAAAGAATACTGAATCAACTTTTCCTACCCCTAGTTTTGAGGTAGTGTCGGGCAAAGTCAACCTGTAATCAGAGTCACCATCGAATGCAGTATTTACTACCAACTTGCTAGCAGCCGAAACTGTTGGCTTACCTTCAATTGTAAATTGAACTGAATCAGGGAATGTTTTACTTAGAGAATCTACTAAATAAACGTTTTTCAATTCACTGAATCCGATATTCTTAACGAGGGCCATATACTTAACTTCATAAGTAAAGTCATCTACAAATGATGAATCAATAATACTTAGGGCAGTTGCTATTCCAACTTTAGAAGAATCTTCTTTGAAGCTAATCTTAGTTGGCTCGTCATTATCAAGCGGGCTTCCGTTACCATCTGGGTCAGGATTATTACCGTTTGCTGATATATCGCTGATAGCTTGAGTCATTCCTGCAAACACTTTTGCTGTATTAAAGAAATCAGTCTTGGTAGCATTTGTAATGTCCACTTTTACTTTAAAGCTTACAGAAAGTGTTTTACCAACTTCAATATTACTTAAAGAATCTACTAACAATGAGGTGTTGCTTCCCCTACCTGTAAAGTTTGGATTGGCTTTCAAACCTGCATCTGCTGTAACCTTAATCGTATCATCCAATATCTCAACTCCGTTTCCGAAGGTTATTCCTAAGTCATCTACCAATTTCACTTTTGTAAGTTTGTTAGCACCCATATTGGCAATATTGAATGTAAACGGAACCTCAAACTTGTTGTTAGCTAATTTGGTAATAGTACCTACATTCTTACTCAAACCAACCAAGTCGGTAGTCGAAACATCATTGATTGTAAAGACACTTGTATTGTTTGAAAGCACTTGATCAATTTGATCCACTGCAAACAACTCTGCTTTGTTCTCGATTTTACCAGCTGATGTTACTTTGGCACGATAGGTAAACTTCACACTATCTGTATTGCTTAGAGAAGCAATTTTTGCAATTATTGCTCCATTTTCCAACTTTGCATTAGAACTTACAGTTTCTATAGCCAAACCAGCAGGTATTATATCTCTAACCACAAGGTTGGTGGCTACTGTAGTATTGAGGTTTCTAACTACAACTGAATAGTCTACAAACTTGTTGACAGGCACCAAAATCGAATCTGCAGTTTTCTTAATCGAGATATCTACAAACTTGGTAGAATCAGGATTTATTCCGCCATCTCCACAGTCATCAATTTTAACCTTAACCAAAACAGGATCGCTGTAACATCCAATCTGGCTTCTTTCAAACAAGTAGTAGTTTCCAGCTGTAACCATTCCTGGTGTAGCAATGATGGCCGAATTAGGTGAGTTACTTACATGGAACTCAAATTTCGAATCAGCTTTACTTGGATTCCCAAGGATGGCGTTGTTGAGATCAACAGTTTCAAAAGGACAAGTATTCTTAATTTCGGCAAGTGCATTTGGTTTAGGAACCGCCGCTCCCACAGTTATTGTCACTGGTTTAGAAGATTCACTTTCGCAAGTTCCACCGACTGATTTACACTTAGCGGTGAAGCTATAAGTACCAGCTGCTGTAGGAGTATAAGAAAGTACTGATCCTGTTTGTCCATTAGCCCAAACTATTGTTCCAGAACATCCTTGTGCCGTAAGAATTGCTGTTTCACCAATACAAACAGTTGATGTTTTACAAGTCACAAAAGGTTTGTTTGGCGAACCAATCGTAATACACAAGGTATCAGATTTTTCACTTTCACAAGTTCCAATCACACAGATAGCTGTGTATTTGCTGGTTTCACTTGGTTTAACCACTACTGAATGACCAATCATACCGTTCGACCATTTTATTTGTCCTTCACACTCATAAGCTCTTAAAGTGATTGATTCACCCAAACAAATTATGTCAGTTGGACAAGCCACTGCTGGTTTGTTTGCTTTTTGAACTTTTATTTCAATTGTATTTGAAACTGGACTCAAGCAATTGTCTTTTTTACAGATGGCTGTATAAGTAGTGGAAACTGATGGTTTTACTACTATAGAATTTCCAGTTTTTCCATTAGACCAAACAACTGAGCCAGCCGCACAACCAGTAGTACTCAAAGTGATATCTTCAGGATCACAAACCACAGTTTTTGAAGCAGTGATTACCAAAGCTGGCAAGTTACAAACCGTACCACAATCAGTAGTTTTGATTTCAATAACTACTGGCTGAGAATTAGGACTTGCTCCACAAGAATTTGTACACTTAACCGTGTAAGTTCCCGCAGTTTTGACCTTAATTGAACTTGTAGTTGCCCCAGTACTCCATGTAAGTGTTCCATTGCAACCATCTGCACTTAATATTGCTGAGTCTCCAGCACATATTTTAGTAGCAGATGCCGAAATTATTGGTGCAGAAGGATTTCCACCAGTAGTTATTACAACAGGCTCAGATGCAAAACTGATACCACAAGTATTCGAACATGTTGCTGTGTATGTACCTGCTGTTTTCACATATATTATGGTTCCTTCATCTCCATTGCTCCATTTAATTGAACCACTACAAACGTTAGCTGTTAGTTTGGCAGAATCTGCTCCACAAATGCTTGTTTTGTTTGCCACAATTGATGGTGCAGAAGGTTTTCCGCCAGTTTCAATTTTTATAATATTTGAAGCAAGACTTGTTCCACAAGAATTTTTACATTTCGCAGTGTAATTTCCAGCTCCAACTTGAATCATATCACCAATTTCGCCAGTGCTCCATTCAATCGTACTTGAACATCCCACTGCTACCAATCTTGCTTTCTCAGTCCCACAAACATTAACTCTATCTGTAGTAATCAATGGAGCATTTGGCACCGCACCATTTGTGATTTTTACAATGTTACTGTTTAAACTCTCTCCACAAGCATTTACACAAAAAGCAGCATAATCACCAGCTTGTGTAACTTTTATCGAGATTCCAGTTTTGTCATTTGACCATTTGATGGTTCCTGTACAGTTACTAGCAGTTAAGGTAATTTCCTCATTTCCACATATTTCGTTTTTACTAGCTACAACTGTTGGTGGTGTTGGTACCGAACCTACTGAAATAGTTATAGAATTAGAATTACCAGATGTTCCACAACTTGTTGTACAAGTAGCCGTATAGGTACCTGCTGTAACTTCTTTTGTGGTACCAATTCCTCCGCCAGACCAATTAATTGCTCCTCCCTCACAACCAGAAGCTGTTAGTATAGCTTTTTCTGTTTGGCATATTGAGGTCTTGTTAGCCACAATAGTTGGGGTTGCTGGAGTTTGACCAGTGGTAATGCTTACCGAGTTTGAATTTCCAGAAGTTCCACAACTTGTTGTACATGTTGCAGTGTAAGTTCCTGAAACTACTTCTTTGCTGGTACCTACTCCCAAACCACCAGACCAGGTAACTGTTCCACCAACACAACCTGATGCTGTTAGTGTCGCTTTTTCTGTTCCACATACTGAAGTTTTATTTGCCACAATAGTTGGAGCAGATGGAGATTGACCCGTGCTAATTGTTACAGAATTTGAAGCACCCGATGTACCACAACTTGTGGTACAAGTAGCTGTATATGTTCCAGCTCCTGCTTCTTTGCTAGTTCCCATTCCTAAAGCACCTGACCAAGAAATTGTTCCTCCTTCACAACCAGAAGCAGTTAGGGTAACTTTCTCGGCTCCGCATACTGAGCTCTTATTTGCTACAACTGTTGGTGCAGATGGAATTTGACCCGAAGTAATCGTTACCGAATTTGAGTTATTTGATGTTCCACAGCTATTAGTACAAGTTGCAGTATACGTTCCAGCTGTAACTTCTTTGGTAGTACCTACTCCGCCTGAAGACCAAGTAATGGTTCCACCTATACAACCTGAGGCCGTAAGTATCGCTTTGTCTGTTCCACAAATCGAGGTTTTATTAGCAACTATTGTTGGAGCTATTAATGCCTGACCAGTTAAAATTGTAATCGAATTAGAATTTACAGAAACTCCACAACTTGTTGTACACGTTGCTGTGTAAGTGCCTGCTCCTACTTCTTTGGTGGTGCCTACTCCTCCACCAGACCAGGTGATTGTACCGCCAGTACATCCTATAGCTGTTAGGATAGCTTTTTCTGTTCCACAAATACTTGTTTTGTTTGCAGAAATTGTTGGAGCTGTTGGCACAATACCCGTTTCAATTTTAATAATATTAGATGCTAAACTAGTACCACAAGAGTTTTTACATTTAGCGGTATATGTACCAGCTCCTACGAATATCACATTTCCAGTTGATCCATTACTCCACTCTACCGTTGAATTACAACCAACCGCAACCAATCTGGCTTTTGCTGTATCACAAACTGTAACTTTATCTGTAGTAATCAACGGAGCATTTGGAACGCCTCCTAAAGTAATTTTAACAATATTACTGTTTGGACTTTCTCCACATGAATTTTGGCAAACAGCTGCATAATCTCCAGCTTGCGTAACTTTTACTGAAGCACCAGTGGCATTGTTAGACCATTTAATAGTACCTGAGCAATTGGTAGCTGTCAAAGTGATTTCCTCATTTCCGCAAATCTCAGTTTTATTTGCAGAAATTACTGGGGCTACTGGTGATGGACTCGTTCCGATGGTTATCGTGTTTGAGTTTCCAGATGTTCCACAGCTTGTCGTACATGTTGCTGTGTAAGTTCCTGCCCCTACTTCTTTGGTAGTGCCTACTCCGCCTCCTGACCAAGTAATTGTTCCTCCTACACATCCTGTTGCTGTAAGTGTCGCTTTATCTGTTCCACATACTGTCGTTTTATTAGATGAAATTACAGGGGCTGCTGGGGCTGGGCCGTTGCTGATCGTTATAGAATACGATACTGCTGAGCTTCCACATGAGTTAACACAGGTCGCGGTATAAGTACCTACTCCTACTTCTTTCGTTGTTCCAGTTCCCAAACCTGATGACCAAGTAATCGTTCCGTCTGCAC
>JAIPAJ010000035.1 GCA_021740125.1 Leadbetterella sp.
ATGGGCGAAGTTACATACTCAATAGCCTCAACTATATATGTTGGAAGCTTGTCTTTTAACTCCAATGCATATTCTTCAGATGCTTTCTCGACGCTTTCATTAACAATCGCTAAGTTCTTTTGTTCCTCCGGCGAAAGTTTTTCTTTTGCTTTTTGAATCTTATCATAAAACTGTTTTTCAAGAATATCGGCCATATCATAGGCAAAATCAGTTTTAGAGACCTTACTTAAAATGAATGTTGCTTTTTCATCGTCGGATTTACTTTCATCTGGCATATCTTGGTCTGACACTTTTAGTGCCTGGCAACACTCTTTATAAAGACCATATTTGGCCAAACAATATTCAAAGGTCCAGTCATCGGATATTTTAACCTTAATATTCTGACGTTCTAAGTCGGCAATATGCTTTATTCTTATCTGGTCTAAATCTTTATTTCGGAGCCAATAATTTTTATTCCCTGTGGTTTCTTTTATAAATCCATAGAGATTACTCTTATCCTCTTTTTCTTCGGCACAATCTGGCCACAAATCAAGATCCCTAAGAACGCATACCTTAGTTGGATTCCAAGCGGTAGAATCACCGTTCTTATTTTTTCTTAAAAATAGCCGAGCAAAACGTTTCCATGACCCGCTATTATCGTACTTTATAATAGAAACACCATAGTCCTCTAAGGGCTTACCTAACAATCTAGCTATTTTAGGCAATAATATATTTTCTCCATCCCCTTCGACAAAAAGTAGACTCTTAGCAAAAAAGACGTTTGCTTTTGTTGCATCTAGAAACTTGTCTAAATACTTATAGTCATCTTTCTGAAGTTCAGTCTCCTCAGGCCTTAAAGAAAATGCCTTGCCTTTATTAAGCATAATAATATTTGAAGGGGAGACCTTTGCAGAAATATTAGGACTATGGGTAGTCAGAAAACATTGCACCCCAGCAGTAGCAACTTTTAAATTAATAAACTGTAATAATTTCATTTGAAGTTGAGGGTGTAGGTGTGCTTCCGGTTCTTCAATCAAAAGTAAAGGTATCTCATTCTTTGCCTCTTGCTCTAATAGAAGCATTTCAGCTCCCATAAATAGTAAATTTTGATATCCTAACCCATGGAGCTTACGATCTTTTGTTAGGGCTAAACTTAATCCCTCTAGAATGCCTCTGAGATATCGATGTTTAGTACTTTCAGGCGTTCCATCTAAAACCTGATTTGTAACGCCAGCAATATCAATATGAACCCCAAGTCTTTCCTTATCTTGTTCAAAAATAAGTTCATGAAGGTAATTAGCTTCAATGTTTTTAGCTGCTTTCTTTAGAGTGGCATTATCAGCCATTAACGCATCATTCGCTTTTGCAACAATAGTGAGAATGGTATCTCTTCCAGATTTAATATCTTTTGATGAGCTTAATATTTGAGATAGCCTAGATGCTCTTCCAGATGATAATTCAGACTCTGCATCTCTTAAGGGTTTAAGATACGTTGCAGAGAGAAAATCACGTATTTCAGATTCAACAGAAAGACCATTCCCATCTACACCCGATTTTATCTCTGACTTTATATAAGGATATCCTCGTCGTTCAGCGGAGGTTTTCTCTGCTTTTAGCTGGATATGGAGAACTGAGCAGAGACTTTTAGACCCATCTTCTTTTGTAAATTCTTCATGGGATAAATGCTCAACAAATCGATGGGCGTGTTTATCTACATCTGCAAATGTTATTTGAATACTGAGATCATTGCTTTCATCATGAAAATCTTGCTCTTTAATGTATATCCTGTCGTTAGAATTTGTACCCAAAGTTATTCTGATAGCATCTATTAAAGCAGTTTTCCCGGAGTCATTTTCACCTACTAATAGGTTGAGACCTTTGTTTATCTCTAAGTCGAGAATATCAAAAATCCTAAAGTTTGAAATCCTAATTCTTGATATATGCATAATGTTGCCTGTTGCCTATTAATAATAATTGGGTAAGAGTATTGCTCATATGTGGTTATTTTAATGTATCTCGTTGAGAATAGCTGTTCATATCTTCATATCTTACATATACCCCACAATCAAAATTAGAACAATTAATGGTTTCTAAGAAGAGTAGATATTTTCAATAATCAAAGATAATGATATTATGAGTTATTCGTCAGAAAAAGCTTTGCTAGTATAGCTATTATGGGGTCATTATTTAAGCTATTTGACTAAGGATGTTTAACAATGTTTAGTAAAGTCTTGTAAGAATTGGGGCATTTCTCGGGGTATTTGAAAAAATGGCAGTCTAAAAATTATTTAAAAACAAATATTTAAGGATTCCTTTCAAATCCCTCCCGCTCCGCCAGTTTGAATTTTACTTCCATCTAAAGAAGCCTAAAAAGTGCTTGAAATTCAATAGTTTCTGTGCTATAACTGTGTTATTGGACACAAGTTAATTTGTGTAAATCTAACAAATTTTGGGGTATAATTTGGGGTATTATTTTAGCCTCAAAATAAAATACCCCAGTATGGAGGGTTTTAATGAGCTTAAGTGATTTAGATTGTCGCCTTGCTAAACCGAAAGAGAAATCATTTCGACTTTATGACTCTGGCGGTTTGTACCTTGATATCAAGGTAACAGGAAAAAAGATTTGGCGTTTGAAATACAAATTCTTTGATAAAGAAAAGCTTCTAACTATTGGCCAATACCCACAGATTACCTTAGCAGTGGCTCGTGAGAGACGAGATCAAGCAAAAGAGAAATTAATCTTAGGTATCGATCCATCACAAGAAAAACAAGACCAAAAAGTCCAAGCTCGCTACAAACAAACACAAACGTTTGAACTTGTGGCCACTGAATGGCATAAGCTCAACTACAAAACATGGTCTTCAAACTATGCAAATGATATTTTGAGACGACTAACAAGAAACGTATTTACTGAAATTGGCAATCTACCAATTTCTAAAATAACCATACAAGATTTGCTGGCTTGCCTTCGGAAAGTAGAGGAAAGAGAGGCACATGATATGGCCAGACGAGTTTTACAAATGATGGGGCAGGTGATGCGTTATGCTGTAATCACTGGCAGGGCAGAAAGAGATATCACAGTCGATTTAAAAGGAGCATTGGTAAAGTATAAAAAAGGGCATTATGCAGCTATAGAATCGGATGAACTACCCAACCTTTTAAAGACTATCAATAAGAATGATGCAAGATTATTTAAACAAACCATTTTAGCTATAAAATTAATCTTATTGACCTTTGTTCGCACAAGTGAGCTGATTAATGCAACGTGGTCAGAGTTTGACCTTGAAAAGGCAGAATGGCATATACCAGCGGAGCGAATGAAAATGAGGACGCCCCATTTTGTGCCGCTTTCAAGACAAGTGGTAAAAATCTTATTGGAACTGAAACAAGCTTTTGGTAAATCGAATTATATTCTCCCTAGCGTTATTCGCAACGATAAACCTATTAGCAATGGTACTATTTTAGTAGGCTTAAAACGTCTAGGATACCACAAAGTTATGACAGGCCACGGATTCAGAGCATTAGCCATGAGCACAATTAAAGAAAAACTAAATTACCGCCATGAAATTGTAGACCGTCAACTAGCTCACTTACCAAGAAACAAAATTGACCAGGCCTATGACAGAGCAAAATTTATACCCGATCGCATCAAGATGATGCAGGATTGGGCTGACTATATTGACTTATTGGCAAATGTCACAAGCTAGGTGGTTTCATCGGTTGGCTTAAATCGCTCTATACAGCTTTGAATATCAGTAACTTTCCAAGCTGTAATTCTTGGGGCAAGCTTATAAGGTTTCGGAAATTGACCAGTTTTACAGCCATTCCACCAAGTTGCCTTGCTAACAGGAATAATTTTCAAAATTTGGTCTAATCTAATAAAACCTAGTGCCGAATTTGTCTCAAAAAGAAAATCTCTCATTTTGCCCTCACTTCAATTATAAAAATGACCCTTTTAAGGTTAAGGCTACAATAGGTCACTAAGGGGCTATTCTCGATTCGCAGGTGGAAAATATAACTGTGGGTTAAAAAATCAAAATAGATAAACACAACCTATAAGATGGCTAAATCGGCCTATTATCAACGAATCTGCCCAAATCTATTAACTTTTAACCCAATCAAAGGGCTTTAAACACAAAAAATGATGCTATATGTTTATTTACCGAAGTTATCCTTTATTTACAATTGGTAAATTGAATTGACAAAACATATTAAATTAAAGTAGTTAAGCTCCCCATAGCTTTCCCGAATGTCTATTCATTACTAATTATTTCCAAAAAGGAACATTAAAATGTTAATAAAATCACCATCAACTAATCAACAAGTCTTCAATCGCAAAACTGCAGCAAAGTATCTGGGTGTTTCTCCAAACACTTTGGCTGTATGGGCGTGTACCAAACGATACAATCTAAAGTATATCAAAATGGGAAGAGCTGTGCGTTATCGACTGCATGATTTAGAGAAGTTTGTTGAAGAACGACTGCAAACCTAAAAATATCTTCAGTCTAAAAACTTAACCACTTTATATTTCTTTGGAGGCTTTCATGAATATTCATGATGCTAATAGGATTTCTATACCCGAAATTCTAGCAAAATTAAACTTTGAAGCTAAAAAATTACAAAACACCAAATCTTGGTATTTGTCACCTTTTCGAAATGAGAAAACAGCAAGTTTTCAAGTCGATTTGAAAACTAACCGCTGGTATGACTATGGTGAGGGTTTCGGTGGCGATGTTGTCGATTTTGTTTGCAATTATCTTAAACATCATAAAGAAGCATATTCAAAATCAGATGCTCTCAGATGGATTAAAAACATGTCTGATGACAGTGTCAATTTATTGAACAATACACCAATAACTCCTAACTCAGACAAAGATGACCCAGCTTTAATATTCAAGAAAAGCGGAGCAATAAAGCATCTAGGCCTCATTAATTACTTAAATAAAAGAGGCATTCCGTTATCAATTGCCCAAAAACACCTCAAAGAAGTCCAAGTTTTTAATAAAGTCACAAACAGAAAAATCATTGCTTTGGGGTTATCAAATGAAGAAGGCGGCTATGAATTGCGAAACCCACTCTTTAAGGGCTGTATTGCACCAAAAGCCATTTCATTTATACGTGGTGAAATTCCTAAACCCCAAAGCATTTCTATTTTTGAAGGCTTTATGGACTACCTATCATTTATTAGTCAAATGAATGGAAAACCATTAAAAGGCGACGCTATAATCCTAAACTCATTATCATGTCTAAGCCAAATAAACGCATATATCCGTGGCTATGGCTACGATCATGTATATACATGGATGGACAACGACCAAGCAGGGCAAAACGCCACAATAATGCTAGACAACTTTTTTAAGACTCAAGAAGGCATAATTCATAGACCAATGAATAAAGTCTATGCCCCCTACAAAGATGTGAACGAATGGCACATATCAAAATAGCATTAGAAAGCCTAACAGATGTCCTCAAATTTTGATCAATCTTCTTTCATAGTAAGTGAAGTAGATATCATATATCGCAATCATGTGCCTTATAACGAGAGAATTACAGTTAAACAGTCACATATTGCCTTTAAAATTCTTAGACAATCGTGGGATGAAAACAAAATAGAATTGCTAGAACAATTCAAAATTTTACTGCTAGATAGAAAAAGCAATTGTCTTGGTATCTCTGAAATTTCCACAGGCGGAACAAGCAGCTGTATTGTTGATCCCAAAATTGTATTTGCAACGGCATTAAAAGCTAAAGCCAGTGGTCTTATTTTAGCTCATAATCATCCAAGCGGCAATCTTGTGGCTAGTGAGGCCGACTTGGCTCTAACAAAAAAGCTCACAGATGGGGGGAAGCTCTTGGATATCGCTATCATTGACCATTTAATAATAACCGCTCAAGACTTTTATTCATTTAGTGATAATGGGGTCATGCCTAATCCATCTTAACTTGAACCTTGCCCTATTTGCCCTAAAGTGCCTCAAATTCAAAATGAAGCCTAAATTAGCCAAGAATGCATCGTTTAAAGAGTTGTAGCTAAAGTCTTTATGGTTTTTGTGGATTCTTACATGTCTGCTAATTGTTGATGATTGTTTCAATACCCCCTTTTAAAGTGTTTTAAGGGCAATTTAGCAGGCACATTCCCGACACCAATAACAATTTTCGCCAAGCTAACGCTTTTCCCCGCCCATCCAAAATTATTCATGGCTTGGTCATTTATAGCCTGCCTTTTTCATTTTCCTAAACAACTAACAAAAGGAGATAAACAATGAAACTCTTAACAACACAACAAATCGCAAAATTGACAGAAAACGGACATCCACAAAACCGAGATAAAGATCATTTTCCCGTGGTCAAATTATTCACTCCCGATGCTCAGGCCACTTGGCTTCTTACAGACCTTGATTATGAATTTCCAGATATTGCCTACGGCCTTTGTGATCTAGGCATGGGTTTTCCTGAACTTGGTGATGCTTATATGCCCGAGATTATAGCATTAAGAGGAAAATTAGGCTTACCAGTTGAGCGGGACAGACATTTTAAGGCCAAATATCCAATTAGCGTTTATGCCGAAGCTGCAAGAATGAACCAAATGTTCACCGAAAACACAGACATTTTGGATAGAGCCAAAGCTAAACTAGCCAGCGAAAGATGCCTTGTTCTATAAAGCACAAAAGCCCCAGAAATGGGGCTTTTTATATTTGAGTGTTGATAAAGCTAACTTTCTAATAAGCGAATAAAAAGACCTATTCTAAAAGAACAGGCCTTTTCAGTTACTAAATCCACACAACTTAGAAGCGAATATAAATGATTATAATTAAATTGCTTATTAAAATCTCTTATAAATGAATCAAACCCCAAAGAAACGGAAAGTTACATTTCCTTTAATCAACATGGAATTGCTTAGAAATAATAAGCATTTTTTCTTTTTAGGTATGGCAATCATTATGAGCTTAATTATTGGTTCTATAGATTATTATACAAATGATGAGTTCAAAAGCAGTTTTTTAGGCGGCATACTTGTAGAAGCTCACGGGATGCTTTTAGACATCTTTTTATTTGGTATATTACTCACTATTTATGAGAAATTTACCGAGAAGAGTAATGAAATAGAGAGACTAAAAGAAGAAATAGATGATTATAGAGGCTGGAATGAGCCAGAGGCAATGTATAGAATAGTAGGGTGTATTAAAAGGTTAAATAAAAGGGGGATCAGTGAAATAAATTTAAAATACTGTTTTTTAGAAGAAGGTAATTTAGAGTCTGTAGATTTACAAGGAGCGGATTTGCAAGAGGTAAATTTACAAGAAGCGAATTTAAAAAATGCAGATCTTAATGGAGCGGATTTAAGAAAATCAAATTTGAAAAAAATTCATTTACGTGAAGCACACTTGGAAAACGCGGATTTACAGGGAGCGGATTTACAGGGAGCACGTTTATGGGATGTATGTTTATTTAATGCAGATTTACGAGGTGCGAATTTACAGGGAGCACATTTACAAGACTCGGATTTACGGGAAGCAGATTTACGGGGTGCGAATTTACAAGAGGCGAATTTAAAAGAGGCGAATTTACAAGACTCGGATTTACGGGAAGCAGATTTACAGGGGGCGGATTTGAGGCATGTGAATTTAAGTAAAGCAAATTTGGAAAGGGCTAATTTAATAGGGGCTGATTTGGAATGGGCTAATTTACAAATGACCAATTTAGAATGGGCTCGTTTAGGATGGGCTAATTTACGGAAAATAGATTTCAATGAAACAAAATTAATAGGGGCCAATTTACAGGGAGCAATTTTACATGAAACAGATTTAAAGAAAGCGAATTTTTTCCTAGCTAGTTTAATAGGTGCTGATCTTAAATGGGCGGACTTGAAAGGAGCGAACTTACATGGAACTACAATGAGAGGAGCTGATTTTCGGGGAGCGAATTTACAGGGAGCGGACATCTGTGAATCAGATTTACGGGGAGCAAATTTACGGGGAGCGAATTTACAGGGAGCCCATTTGGGAGATACATATTTGAGTGGTGCTGATTTGAAACATGCGAATTTACAAGAAGCGGATTTAGAATACGCAAATTTAGAGTGGGCGTATCTAAAAGGTGCGAATTTAAAGGGAGCTAATTTATCCAAAACGCATTTATTGACGGCAAATTTACTACAAGCGGATTTATCGGGGGCTAAAATTGATAGTTTAGAGTCTCTTGAAATAATCAACGCCCAATCAGGGAAAATATATAAAGCGAATTTTGATAAAATTGACGGTTGTTACACAATCGAATAATTGCCAGATGACTCAGTCTAAAAATATCTTTGTTTTCTATCTTTGTTGATATAAAAACCAACATTTTTAAATTTACAAAAGCACCTAAAAGAATGAAAAGAACATCACATATTATAGGGTTAGCAAAGACCTCCAAGGCCAAATCGGTTTGGGCTTTACGCTCAAACGCTTTGCCACTAGATGTACAGGGTAACAGCTGCAATCCCTATTGCTATTATGAACCAAATGTCAATCGAAAACAGAGACATTCTGGAGCGAGCCAAAGCTAAACTAGCCAACGAAAGATGCCTTGTTCTTTAAACTACAAAAGCCCCAGAAATGGGGCTTTTTTTTACCAAACAAATAAAATTTTGTCAAAAGCATTAAAACACTGAAAAGAGTCTAGACCCCAAAATTGCAAACCCAAATAAATTATTGTTTTTCTTAAGAAAAAAATGCCTTAGATTTTTTTTAAAAGCCGAAATAGGCCAGAGGATGCCAAAGATATAGCCCAAAAGATCGCTCCGAAAGCGTCCCAATAGTTGGCAATGATGCCCGCAATATCTGTGATTTTTTCAAACATGAAAACAATTTAGTAATTTGCTATCACAAATCCAAGTTTTTATATGAAAACAATAATCTTAACTTGCAGCCTATTCCTACTCGGCTGCAACCAGAAATCAGAACCCAAAATAGAAATTTGGGGCAATGACAGCACAGGCTACAGCGTAAAAACCTTAGACAAAACAGGTCAGGAATATTATAAATGGTCAGACCTTGCCAGTGATACCGCTTCTATGCGATTATCTGCAAGAGCTTGGTATTTTAACAAAGAAGATTAACCACTATTATGAAATTTAACTCTATTCTAGATAAATATCGCAAAATATCATTTTCAGAGCGTGATAAAGGCGACCGCTTCGAACGTTTAATGCAAGGATATTTATTAACCGACCCTAAATATTCAAACAAGTTTAAAAAAGTTTGGCTATGGAATGAGTTTCATGGCAAAAGCGATTTGGGTGGGGGAGATACTGGTATTGACCTTGTTGCCTTAACCCATGAAGGCGATTATTGGGCAATTCAATGTAAATGCTATCAAGAAAATTCAGTAATAGATAAACCAGCCGTTGACTCCTTTTTGTCAACTTCAAGCCGAGAATTTAAAAATGAAGCCTTAAAAACAGTAAGTTTTTCACATCGTCTTTGGATATCCACAACTAATAAATGGGGTCCAAATGCAACTGAGGCTATTAAAAACCAAAACCCACCAGTTACAAGATTAAATTTATTTGATCTTCAAGAAGCACCAGTTGATTGGGAAAAACTAGAAAATGGTGTTCATGGGGACGCATCTAGAAACCCTAAAAAGAGTATCAGGCAACACCAAAAAGAAGCTCTAGATAAAACTCACGCACATTTTATTGAAGCCGAGCGTGGTAAGCTTATAATGGCCTGTGGCACAGGTAAAACCTTTACATCTTTAAGAATTGCCGAAAACGAGACCAATGGCAAAGGCCTAATCTTATTTTTAGTGCCATCAATTGCCTTATTGGGGCAAACATTAAGAGAGTGGTCATCAGATGCCAATGAACGTATCAATGCCGTTTGTATATGCTCAGACCCAGAAATATCAAGAAAAAAGACTAAAAACGACGATGGAGACAGCACAAGCACTGTAGATTTAGCTTTACCAGCGTCAACCAATACCGAAAACATTTTAAGGCAGTTTAGACAGATTAAAGAAACTGGCTCAAACGGTATGACCGTTGTCTTTTCTACCTATCAATCTATTGAGGTAATTTCAAAAGCCCAAAAAGAGCTTTTGAAAAACGGTTTTAATGAGTTTGATCTTATTATTTGTGATGAAGCCCACAGAACAACAGGTGTAACCCTATCAGATGAAGACGAGTCAGCCTTTACCAAAGTGCATGACAATGAATTTATTAAGGCAAAAAAACGCCTTTATATGACCGCAACGCCTCGCTTGTTTAGTGATGATATAAAAAGCAAAGCAGCCCAAGCCGAGGCTGTTTTATGCTCTATGGACGATACCAAAATTTACGGTGAGGAAATTTACCGTATTGGTTTTGGTGAGGCTGTAGAGAAAGACCTTTTGACAGACTATAAGGTGCTTATTCTCACCTTAAGCGACAAAGATGTGCCACCAGCGGTGCAAAAAATGATTGCCGATAAAGAGAGCGAAATCAATACAGATGATGCCTCAAAACTTATTGGCTGTATAAATGCATTGTCCAAGCAAGTATTGGGTGACGAGGGCATAATTAAGGAAACAGACCCTGAACCAATGCGAAGAGCTGTGGCATTCTGCCAAAGCATAGCCGTATCAAGAAAAATTACAGCAACTTTTAATACAGCAACCGATGCTTATATTTCCTCTTTACCAGAAGATAAAAAAGACCAAATGGTATCAATGGCATCACTTCATATTGATGGCACAATGTCAGCCCCTCAAAGAGATGAATTGTTAGGTTGGTTAAAAGAAGAAACTCAGGAAAACGAATGCCGTGTTTTAACAAATGTCCGTTGTTTAAGTGAAGGCGTAGATGTCCCTTCCTTAGATGCGGTTATGTTCCTTTCAGCCAGAAACTCCCAAGTTGATGTGGTGCAGTCTGTAGGCCGAGTAATGCGTAAATCACCAGGAAAAAAATATGGCTATATTATTATTCCTGTGGTCGTGCCCTCAGATGTAGATGCAGCCCAAGCTCTTGATGATAATGAGCGTTATAAAGTTGTATGGACTGTATTAAACGCACTTAGAGCACACGATGACCGCTTTAATGCAACTGTAAATAAAATAGAGCTTAACAAGCACCGCCCCGAGCAAATCTTAGTAGGCCGTCCCGAGATATCTTTTGATCAAGACGGTAACCCAGTGCCACTAGATCCTGATATGCCCACAAGCACACAAAAAGATATTAGCCGCCAATTATCCCTTCAATTTGAGCAGCTCCAAAATGTAGTTTTTGCCCGAATGGTTAATAAAGTCGGCGACCGTAGATATTGGGAACAATGGGCTAAAAATGTGGCCGAAATTGCCGAACGCCAAGTTGAAAGACTAACTAAACTTATTAAAGAAGACGATAAACACCAAAAGGCGTTTGAAAAATTCTTAAAAGGTCTTCAAAAGAACATTAATCCAAGTATTACAGAGCATGAAGCTATTGAAATGCTCAGTCAGCATATTATCACACGGCCAGTTTTTGATGCATTGTTTGAAGATTACTCTTTTGTAAATCACAACGCCATATCAATATCTATGCAGAAAATGCTAGATTTATTAGAAGAACAGACATTAGAAAAAGACACCGAAACCCTTAATAAATTCTATGAATCTGTAAGAATGCGTGCCAGCGGCATTGATAATGCCGAAGGGAAACAGCGAATTATCATAGAATTATACGATAAATTCTTTAAATCTGCCTTCCCTAAAATGGTAGAAAAATTAGGCATTGTTTATACACCTGTAGAATGTGTAGACTTCATTATCCACTCTGTTAATGATGTTCTTAAGCAAGAATTTGGTCGCTCAATTAGTGATGAAAATGTCCATTTATTAGACCCATTTACTGGCACAGGAACATTTATAACTAGGTTATTGCAATCTGGCTTAATAGATAAAAAAGACCTTAAACGCAAATACGAAAAAGAGCTACACGCTAACGAAATTGTTTTATTGGCATACTATATCGCAGCCGTAAATATTGAAAACGCTTTTCATGATGCACTTGAAGAAAAGGAATATACATCATTTGATGGCATCTGTTTAACCGATACTTTCCAACTTGGTGAAAGCCAAGACGGAGATAAGCTTTTCTCAGATATGTTCCCTCAAAACTCTGCACGAGTTCAGAAGCAGCAAAAAGCACCTTTAAAAGTAATTATGGGAAATCCTCCTTATTCAGTAGGGCAAAGAACAACAGATGATAATGCACAAAACCAAAGTTATCCTAAATTAGATAGTCGTATTTCAGAAACATACGCAAAATTAACAGACGTTACAAATAAAAATGCTTTATATGATTCTTATTTAAAAGCATTTCGATGGAGTTCCGATAGGCTAGATAAAACTGGTGGCATCATTGCCTTTATTTCAAATGGTGCATGGTTAGATGGTAACAGCACTGATGGTTTCCGCAAATCATTAGAAAAAGAATTTACTTCAATTTATGTATTTAATTTAAGAGGCAACCAACGCACCAGCGGAGAACTAAGCCGCAAAGAGGGTGGAAAGATATTTGGTAGTGGTTCTAGGACACCAATAGCAATTACATTATTAGTTAAAAATCCTGATGTAAAAACAGCAAAGGCAACTATTCATTACCACGACATTGGCGATTATTTAGACCAAAAAGAGAAATTAAAAATTATAAGTAAATTCAAATCATTTACAAATGAAAAGCTCCCATTAAAAGTATTACAGCCCAACGAACATGGCGATTGGATAAGTTTAAGAAATGAAGCATTTGACAATTATATTCCTCTAATTCCAGAGAAGAAATTTGACTCGAAAGCCATGAGTATATTTAATGTTTATTCAAGAGGTTTAGCTTCCGCAAGAGATGCCTGGGCATATAACTTTTCTGCAAATCAATTGGAATACAATATAAAGACAACTTTTCAATTTTTTAATGAACAGGTACAAGAATTTAAAACCAAACAAGCCAAAGTAAAAAATGTCAAAGATTTTGTCGAATATGATTTGTCAAAGATTAGTTGGTCCGATAGTTTATTTAATTGCTTAACATCTAATAAGACGTTTACATACGAAGAATCTAAAATTCAAATGGCTATGTATAGACCTTTTTGTAAACAAAATATTTATAATCAAAAAGGTTTTATTGAGCGGACAGGTTTGTTGGATGAATTATTCCCAAATAATAATGCCTCATTGGAAAATGTTGTTATCTCAGTTTCAGGCGTTGGCTCGAACAAAGATTTTTGTGCTTTAATTTTAAGAAATATTGTTGATTATCAGCTTCTTGTAAATACTCAATATTTCCCCCTCTATTACTACGAAGCAAACAACTCTAAACAAACAGGTATTTTTGACGAAGAAAGTTCACAAGATTATATACGAAGAGATGCAATTAGTAACTTTATATTAGAACGTGCTAAAAAACAGTATGGTAAGAACGTTACCAAAGAAGATATTTTCTACTATGTGTATGGCTTTTTGCACAGCCCTGAATATAGAGAAACATTTGCCAATGACCTAAAGAAAATGTTGCCTAAGTTACCCTTGGTTGACGATGTGAGAGATTTTTGGGCATTTAGCAACGCTGGCCGCAAACTAGCAGACCTACATATAAATTACGAAACAACACCACCTTTTGAAGGTGCAACAGTTAAAGGTTCAGAAGCCGAGTTTTATCTGGTTGATAAAATGCGTTTTCCAAAGAAAGACCAAAAGGATACAATTCTTTTCAACAGCAAAATAACTATTTCCGAGATCCCAGAGAAAGCCTATGAATACGTGGTAAATGGCAAAAGTGCCATTGAATGGATTATGGAGCGTTATCAAGTAACAACCCATAAGGAAAGCGGCATTAAAAATGACCCTAACGATTGGTCAAAGGAAGTAGGCAACCCGAGATATATCTTAGACCTACTTTTGAGTATTATAAATGTAAGTGTCCAAACCGTGGATATTGTGGCAAGTCTTCCTAAAGTTAAATTTGAGTAGTTTTTTTTTACATTTACCACTATTTTACGTTAGAGTATAAATTAATATTAAACCGCAAATAAAAAGCTAAATTATGCCATTAACATTAAACAACATCGAAGCTGAACTAAGTTATGCTTATTTGCATGCAATCGCATCTAAGTCTGGGCTTAGCTGTACAATTGCAAATCGAAGTGATGATAATTATGGTATTGACGCTCATGTATCGTATTTTGATAAAATACCAGGAACATATATAACTGATGTAGAATTACGGGTACAGCTAAAGGCAACTAAAAACAAAGGAGCAGAAACGCCAACCCATATTTCCTATCCATTTAGTGGTATTCAAGGGTATGATAAATTAAGGGAAAATAAAGGAGGAGCTCCTAGAATATTGATAGTCTTATTTTTGTCTGAGATTGAGGCAAACTGGCTAACTATTTCTGAGGAAGAATTAATTATGAAACACGCAGCCTATTGGGTTTGTTTATATGATGCCCCTCCCTCAACAAACAAATCGAGTGAGACAATTTATTTGCCTAAAGCTAATTTATTAACACCAGATGCCCTAAAAGCCCTTTGTCAAGAAATTGGCATTGGTAATATACCAACATATATTAAGCCATAAATATGAATAATATTGATGTAACACCAATCGAAATAAGGGATTTTGCAATAAGTCACGGGTGGTCTCTGATTAAAGAGGCAATCAAAGATGGCTTATATGTATTGAATAGCCCGAATAATGATTTTAGGCAGTTAATATTTCCTACTGATAATACTACTGATCAATTTGACAGCTTGGCAGAGACTACATTAACAAAAATTGCACAGTTTTTAAATAAAACAACATTCAAAACTCTAGAGGAGATAAGAGAAATAAATGATGATGTTATTTCTCTTAGATACTACTCAGAAAACAAGATAGTGAATTCGCTCTCTTTTCAGGAAGCTTTAGAATCAATAGAAGCTACTAAGCAAATGATTTTATCTGCTGGAAGTTCAGTAGTAAATCCAAGCTTGTTTCACAAAAGGATGTCAAGAATAGAGGCCACTGAAATACTTAAGATGACACGTTTTCGTCATACGGAGGAGGGAAGCTTTATATTAAAAGTATCCTGCCCAATACATCTAGAGGGTTCGCCTTTACTATCTCTTTTTGGTGAAGAAGAAGTACAAAAACCTGTTAGTAGAAAAGCGTTTGAGCTGATTAATAATGGGGCAAATAAGATACTTGAGTCAATTGAGACAGACAGTCTAAGTGAATTATTTATAGATCAAAAAGAATCTTCTCACCCCATAATATCATATAATCTTTGTGATGCTATTTCAAACTTATTTGATGATGAACGAGAACTTCCATTTGAACTTAATTTTAACTGGAGTCGAGCATACCTTGGTACATTAGGCCAACCGTCTTTTCCAAAGACAATTAGGTTTCCCTATGCCCTAAAGCCTAAGTTAGATGATTTAAAAAGTTACTTCCGACCAGAGGCTAAAGAAACGGCAAACACTTTTTTTGGAACCGTTGAAAGCTTAAATGGAAATGTTGGTGATGATGGAAGACGTTCTGGAGAAGTTTCTTTAAGATTAATAATAGAAGGTGAAATGATAACAGCTAAGGCTAATTTAGATAGTGATATATACGAAACTGCTTATCAGGCACACGGTATAGAAGGTGGTGGTTTAACCAAAATCAAAGCTATTCTGCGACCAGGGGCTAGGATGAATTCATTATCAAATATAACTAGCTTTGAGATAGTCTCTAAAGAATAACTCTCTTTTCAGTCTTCCCTAACCTCAAAATGTCTTTCTTTTTTATCTTTGTTTATATAAATGAAACTATATTTCTTTCTTTTCAACAATTATTTCAATAACAATAGCCTCTTTTTTCTCAGAGTTTAAAGCATATCTTGCATCAGTTACAATAATGAAACGAGGCAAATGGTCTAGTAAAGCTATATATAAGGAATCTAAATTATAACCATACAATGAAACCGTATGCGATGAAAAAGTAAGGGTTATAAGGTTTTTTTCTTCGTTAGGGTTAAATTCTCCCGAAACTAAATAGGCGTAGTTAAGAAACAGTCGTTTTTCGTTTGACCACACAAAACAAACATTTCGGGCATGGCCTGAGCTTTGATAAAACAACTCATTTTCATCCTGCTTAGTCGAATCTGAATTTGTCGGGTCACCCTCCCGCATTTCATCAAATCTAAGTTTAAATCCGTGGCTCATAGCTATTATCTTTTATTGGGGCTGATTTTTGAGTGCTTTTGTTTTTACTTCTTTCCATTGAAGGCGTAATATCTATCGTTCTATTTTCTCTAATGTGTTGGTGAATCTTTTCAGAAACGTCATTCTTGCGGCTTACCAATTCAATGGCCGATTTCCTATCACCAAGCTCAGAGGCATATTCAAGCAATTGAGCTTTATCATCCGTATAAATGCTGGCATTGTCTCGCCCACGAGATACCGAAACATAAAATTGCTTGGCATCCGTGGCAGGGAACGTCGAGGCTGGCTGTGAAATAAACACTTCATCCACAGTCTTTCCCTGTGAAGCGTGAGAGGTAACACAATAAGCATGGGCAATATGCCCATGATCCTTATTAATCTTGTATTCTACCTTGCTAATGGCATTGCGTAGCTTAATGTCCCCCTTTTTACTCACAGATAAAACTTCTAACATTTGGCTATTATTTAGTCTGTTTTTCTCAGCATCAAACCCATTGCGTGTTATTCTCACCACATCGCCCTTGGTAAGCTGAATATCGCTTTTTTGATAGATATCAAAATCACTGCTTTTCTGAACAGGCAATAGCATAGATTGCTTTTGATCGTTTTGAATAAAAACACCTTTGTCAGAAGCACTCTCAACAGTCCAAACACTGCCCCTTTTTATTTTGGGCAGATTTTGGTTAAACTGTATCACTTGCCCCACTTCAAAGCTCCGCCAATCGCTTTTTTGTGCCTCAGTAAGGTTTTGATTAATTAGTCGAGAGGCTGAAACCTCTCTTTTGCCTATCAAACCTTCTTTTTTTAACCTGTTTCGAATGGCATCCGTTACTTCATCGCTTTGCTTATGCGTTGGTGAAATCACCAAGGCCGATTTCTTGCTTTTGATAGTATTTATATAATCATTAACCAAAGCCTCATTGGGCTTTAAAGGGTCAGATTTCTTAATTGCCCCCATTTTGTCCAGTTTTTCAAAAGCACTGCCAACATTGCCATGTGATAAATCCTCTACAGCCGAGCGGTATTGTTCGTTGCGTTGGCGGTAAATTTTATTAACCTCTGCCGTTTTTATACCCCCAACTGTGTTCAGAATACGTAAAGCATCCCCTCGAATTACACTGGCATGCTGCCTTGTATCCCCACCTAAAATTAGTCGGGTATTCCTTTGGGTAGCAATTTCTAACAGTTGGGTCATGTCTTTTGTGCCAAGTAACCCTGCTTCATCGACCCAAAGCACCTGATCTGTAAGATTTTCTTGCATTTTTTTGTCTGTGAAGAGCTTTGCAACCGTTTCGGCCTTTTCAAAGCCCTCCTGACGCAATACACCACGAGAGGCTTCTGAGGTAGGGGCAACCACTGTAACCGCTTTCCCTGCCTTTTCTATCCATTCTACGGCCTCTTTCATTAGAGTAGTTTTACCCGACCCAGCCGCCCCGCGAATGATTGAAACTCTATGGGGCGTAGTAAGCACATGGCTAACGGCAGCGGCTTGTTGGCCTTCCAATGTCAATTCGGGCGTTTTTTCGTAAAGTGGCCTTAATTTGCCTTGACCTTGTTTGGCAAGTTTGACCATGTGCTTTTCCTCAAATAAAACTTCCTTTGTGGTGGTCATTAAACGACCTTTGTCATTGACATGAATAAGGCGACCATCATTTTCAAAATTTTGTGAAATGTCATCTAACTTGACTTTTTCATTACCAAGGCTATGGCGATAGGCCGAAGCTAGTAATCGGCGGTCATTTATAACAGACGCTCTTTCAAAGCCATGCTTAATAGCATAATCCACACATTGTTTAGGGCTTAATTCCTTAACATCTTTTTCGGGGGCAAATCTTATAGTTTCTTGACCTTCACGTTTTTCACCAGTTCCCAACGCTTGAATTTGCCTCCGCCATTCTTCCTTTAGTTCATACATCGAATGGCCTTTTTGCTTTTTAGAGCGTGTCCTCGCTCCCAATTCGCTCAACTCTTTGGCATCAGTGATGCCCTTCTCTTTGGCCACACGTCCAATTTCATCAGTCCGCTTAGAGAATAAATCAATAACCTTCTGTGGCACACCCTTAACCTCAAACGAGGTTTCAGTTTGACGTACCTGATAACCAAGTTCAATCATTTGGTCAGAAAGACGTTTGTGAAAACGAGCTTGGTAATAAGGCATATCCCTTTTGATATCACGAAATTGCCCTGCCTTAATTTGTTTTTCTTGTTCATCCCAAGTAGCATTAAAAACGAAACAATGAGCGTGAAGATGCGGGTCGGGCATTGAGCCATCCACAGGCCTTGCCGTTTGGTGAACAAAATTCGCCCAAATCAATTCGCCAGTTTTGCGGTCATCATATTGCCCACCCTTCCGAATGCGTGTCTTACTATCAAGTTCAATATCCAGCATGGTTTTATGAACACATTCCTGAAAGGCATTAAGAACATGGTCATCTTTTGCTAAGGCGTGAAGGACTGATACCGACTTCGGGCAATGAAAATTTATATCATATCCAGTTGTTCGGTCATCTTTTGTTCGGGGGGTCAGTTGCTCTCCAGTTGTGGGGTTGATATTTTCACAAAGAGCGAAGAATGTTTCTTTGGTAGCTTCTTTTTCTAAGCCTAAACGATTAGCAAGTAATCCGTTTATGCTCCCCTGCAATTCCTGATCATCTAGGTAATAATCAGATTTTATCAGAGCATCAGAGAAATAGGCTTTGGCGTGGGCAGCCGAACTGCTTTGGATCATGCGTATCATAAGGCAGGTAATTTACACCAACGGTATGCTGGCAGATGGGTTTCCTTATTCTATTAAACCTCATATATCAGAGGTAAAGGAAGCAGTGCTTAGGGCTTTGCCGTGAACTGGTATAACGTTAGTTAATTTAAATTCATCAGACATCTTCCCTAAGCACTGCTTAGGAGCTATCTGGCGACTACAGTTTCTTCTGTATCTTCAATAAACATCTCTGCCAACTTCCGTCTGGTCTCAGGGTCTGTAGGCCTGCGACCATAAATTGAAACACCTCTAGTTTCACTAGAATCTCTCCCTTCAACAAATGATTCTACTAGTTCTTCAGAAAGGATTAATTCATCAATTTTGTCCATGATAAAGTGGTCGCCGATCATATATGCAGCCACATAACTTAATGAATAAAAGATACTACAAATGACAAGGAGAGTGCCAACACGTTGCCCAATCAGCATTAAGAATAAGCCTATAAAAAAGAAAAGACCAGGCTCAACTAAAGTCTCAACTTGTCTTATATCCAAACTTTTTCCTTTCCATTTAAAGTCTAGAATACGAGGATGGCGTTCACCTGTAGATAGGCTAAAACGAGCAAAATCAAACACAGATGGCAATCGCTTGACTTCTTCATCACGTTCCATGCTTTTGTACATGAACGCAATCAAAAACAGATACCAAGTGAAATAATGTTGAAAAAGGTCACCAAAATCAAACGAACTACCATAACCCCCAAAAGAAAGCATTTGGGAAATACCCGCTGAAATAAATGGAAAAATCGATAAAAGAATAGTAATTGTAATAGCAGACATGAAAGAAAAATATCTTTCGCCAAAGTTTTTCCGAATGAACACTTCCAGTAACAATCTAGGATAAGAACTGAAAGCAAAAAAGAAGGCCAAAATAGAATTTTTTAGAACGTTACTACGCCCATAAACAGTTTTGTAATAAAGGTTTTTTTTCATTGTCTTAAAGTTTAGAAGTTAATTAAATTAAAAAATTTTGATTAAAAGTAATCTTAGTATGATTCAGACCCTTGTGAATGGGATCTCCTTGCTTGTGGAGAAAGCCTTCAACATGAAAATTATTTTTAGGTCCACCAGTCTTTAGCCGCACAAAATCTTCAGGACGAACGAGCCTTTCTAGTTTTAGTGACTTGCCTTTGGTTTGTGAAAAGTCTTTAGAAACTGTAACGCTAGAGGAAGCATCTTCAAAAAAAGCATCCCCAATTAATTCAGATGAATAGCGGTTGGTTTCTATATCCGCATTGGCGTGAAATATCTTTGTGCCTAATGTGCCCAAAAAACTTTTTACTCGAAATTCCGCCTTCGCTCCCCCCATACAAGCATAAAGGTTTGGTAGGTTTTGCGATATATAAACAGTCGCAATACGGCTGCTTCTGGCAGTAGCTTGAAAGTCAGCGTCATGTTCATGTAAGAAGTTTTGAGCTTCATCAGCCCATAGAAAAACAGGCCTTGAACAGGAATTAATAGAACGCTTTTCCATGGCTCTTTGCCAAATATATTTGAAAAGGATTTGGCAATCCCTACCTACTTTATGATATAACTTAACAGGAAGGTTTATCAGAATAATCTTACCGTTTAAACAATCCTCTGGCGTAAGTGTTGAATCATTCCTGCAAAACAGTGAATAAACAGGCTCTCTTAACAAACGAAATAGAAACCCCGAAAAGGTGAAGTCAATAATAGAGCGAGTCTTTTCACTCAGATTTATAAAGCTATCAAAAAAGAACTGATCTAGAAATTTCAACAATCGTGCTTCAGGTATTGCATCTAAAAGCTCAGATTCAAACTTAAAGTTATCCTTAAGAAGTATGTTTTCTTGTTCAGGTGTAAATGAAGCAACCCAAGCGTCAATCTTTTTTGTAACCATAGAGCGAGCCAACTCAAAAGCTTTTTGAAAGGCCTTAACTTCACCTTGAGTTGTCTCACTTTGCAGATTTTCATGGCCTTTGGGTATCGTTTGCACAATATCAAACATGTTTTGTATTGAAAGTGTGCCATAAGCCAAGCGACATAAGTCTATCACATTGAAAATCAGCATATCCAGAGCCGTTTCCCAGAATGGATCGTCCTTGCTACCTTCTTTTTCTTGACCAGCTCTAATAACCGTTTTTAATACCTCTACGATGTTTTCAGTTAAAGAATCTTTCGAATGTGCTGATTCGTATTGCAGAAAGTTAAAACAATGCTGGCCATTGGGCTCAATAACAAGCAAATCTGCTTCACGACCAGCCAAACGGCAATATTCCAGCCAAGTCTCTTTTTCGGGTTTAGCCGTAAGCACTAAACCTCCATAGCCATTCGATAGATACTTCAAGGCTAACATTCGGCCAGAGCCCGTACTTTTCCCAGAACCTATGCCCCCCGCTATAAAAATGCCCTCAAATGAGTCTTTTATAGTCCAATTACTACTGCCATAAGCGGAAGCAAGCTCAATTATTGGGGTGTCTAAATCAAAATAGTCCATAAAGTAATTTGATTTTTATTTAATTGATTTCTAGTAGTTTAATAAGTGCTTTTTTGACCCTCTTGATAAACAGAGGTATTATCTTGCCAATAGATTTAAATCTCCGTTTTTTCTATAAATCTTTCGATATACTTGCTCATTCGCTTTAAGTCGCTTGCATAAAAAGCGAATCTAAAAAGAGACCAGTATTTACCATTAAATAAAAAGTGATCTTTAAAAACACCCTCTTCTTTAAAACCAGATTTTCTAGCAAGTTCTTTTGAGTGTGTATTATATTCAAAAATCTCAATGTAAATTTTGTGTAGAGAAAAGTAAGAGAATAGATAAGTTACAAATACAGTTAAGGCTTCGATACCGTAGTATAATTTCCGTTTATCAGGGATTATATAGATACCAATAAATAGGTTATTATTAGCATTATTATGATTATAGGAAAACACTTGACCGATAGGAGTATTACTATTATTATCAATAATAACGAGCCTAATAAGTCCATTGGAATAATCACTTTTTAGTTCTTGCCAATACTCGTGTTTAGGAATAACAGACCTGACCGAGCTCCACAACATCAAATCCTTAGTGTTATTTCTCCACTCAAAAAGGTGTTCAAAATGTTCTTCGGAAACGGGAATCAGCGATATTCGTTTACCATTTAATGGTGTTGAGTTCATATTGAGATTTTTTTAATGGTTAAGGAGTGTGGGGTGGCGAACCACCCCACTTTTTTACTTTTCTTGGCGAAAAGTCTCACTAAAGGTGCTTTTCGTGTAGGTCGTTCCAAAATCTGTTTCTATTTTGGTTGGTTTCCCTGAATAGTCCCTTTCTTTTACTTTTCCAGTCACATCGTGACCAAAATCGTTTTTTACTGTTACTCTCTCGTCTGCCATTTTTTATTTAGTTTTTGGTTATTTACTTTTTTTGGTTGTTTGTAAGAGCAACTGCTCTTACAAACAATTCAATTTTAATAGCTATTTCTTTATGAAATTGCTGGATGTACTAGGTTTGTCGTAAGTTGAGAGTCCAGAGTTAACGGTCGTAGGA
>JAIPAJ010000036.1 GCA_021740125.1 Leadbetterella sp.
AGAATACATTAAAATAATACTTGATTTTTCTTGCTTTCGTTCTTCGAGACAATATTTTAGCGTATTTAAAGACTCTACTCTGAAGTCAATTGGAATTAGAATTTTCTTTATCACACATTTGCCGATTGGTTAATAATATTGCAATGTTAGGATGATGCTATTAGAGCCAATTAAGATTAAGATTAGAATTTGATTAGAATTTCTGAATTAGGATTAGTGACACCTTCAATCGATTTAAGATTGCTAGACGCTCTTGTGCATATTAAAGTCTGACAAGCGAAATCATGGTGCAAGTTTTATAAACACCTGCAGAAATAAACCTAAATTTTGGAGACTTACAATGTAGCGACAGGTAGTTTTACTTGTATTGTAACTCCTTTATGTAGTACAGAACTGATAATGAGTTCGCCTTTGTGAATTTTGATGATGTTTTGAGTTAGAGGTAAACCAATCCCATAACCATCATAAGCGGCAGTGTTGCTTGCCCGATAAAATGGTTCAAATATAAACGGTATTTCTGACTCAGGAATGCCAATCCCCTGATCTTTAAAAATCATTACTATTTCATTATTTGTGGAGGCCAAACTAACAACTACCAGTTTATTGCTCGAATATTTGCATGCATTTGTAAGTATATTTGTAATAGCCAATATGAGTAATTCTTTATTCCCCAAAATCTTTAATTTAGTTGGATTTTCTGGCAACAGCTCAAAATCTATTTTGATGTTATTTTTAGGAACTAGTTGATTCATTATCTCATTTGCTTGCAATATAATCTCATCAGTTCTTAAAATTGTATAGTTTAATTTATTGTCTTTGTACCCTATTTGTGCTAAAAACAGCAAGGATTGGCTTATTTTATTTAACCTTTCTGATTGTTTAAGTATCTTCTGTAAGGTTTCTTTATACTCAGCCGGAGTTCTATCTTTCAATAAAGCAACGTCTGCCTCACCAATAATAGCTGTAAGTGGTGTGCCAAATTCGTGCGAAGCATTGCTAATAAAGTTTTTGTTGGTTTCTATAGCTATTTCTATCCTATTCAAAAGATTGTTAAATGTGCTGGTAAGCCTATTTATTTCAACTGTATTTTTAATTTCATCGAGTCGTAAATGTATATTATCTGTGCTTATGCTATTTACTTTAGTAATTATTTTATTGATGGGCTCAAAAAAATTCTTTGAAAATAAAAAGATAAAATAAATGATAACTAGAATTGCAATTAACCCTCCTGCGAATAAAACTTTTTTCAACAAAATCAAATGGTGAGTATTGTAGTAGTTTTTTGCTGAAACTATTATAAAATAAAAACCTTTCGGTGTTTCCCTTATTTTTCCATGATAAAAAATATCATTTTTTTGATAATTGGCAAATTGCTGAGTATAAACTAATTCAAGGAAATTAATGGGAAGCGAATTTGTATCTGCCAATTGTTTCATAGAGTTGGCGTTGGGGCAATACAATATGTACTCTTTTTCGTTACTTAATAATTCTAAATGCTCTTCCCTAATATTTTTTAATACTTGAGCATCTTTTTGATTGGTTTCAAAATGGTATTTTTCTGCAACACTAACCCTCGCCTCTAGTCTCTTATAAAAATCTGCATACGAGTAATTTGATAAATAGATATAAACGCTTGATCCCAAAAAAAACAAAATCAGGCTTATTGAAATTATTAACAGAATAGAAATTTTACGAATACTACTCATGCTTCTTTTAGTATATAACCCATGCCTACTACAGTATGTATTAATTTTGGTTCAAAATCCGTATCTATTTTTTTTCGAAGATAATTTATATACACATCTACCACATTAGTTCCTAAATTGAAACTGATATCCCAAGCATTTTCTAACAAATCAACTCTTGACAATACTTTGCCTTTGTTTTTGAGCAGTGTGAATAATAATCGATATTCTGTAGCAGTAAGTGAAATTTCTTTACCATCTCGGCTAACCTTTTTTGCATCATCATCAAATAACAAATTAGATACAAAATATTTTGCTTTGGGCTCTTGGGCTCCAACTTTCTCCATATTTAATCTTCTTAAAATAGCCCTGATACGAGCTATAAGTTCATTGAACTTAAAAGGCTTAACTAAGTAATCATCTGCTCCCGAATTTAAACCGAGAGCTATATTGTCTGGCGTATTTAATGCAGTTAAAAAAAGTATAGGTGTGTGAATGCCACGCCCTCTAATTTCTTTACATACTTCTATGCCATTTTTTTCAGGAATCATAATGTCTAGCAAGATTATATCATATTTGTTGTTAATGGCCATCTCAAGACCATCAACACCATTTAGTGCAACCGACACCTCGAAAGATTCTTCACCTAACCCCTTTTTTACAAAATTTACTACATCTGGCTCATCTTCTATCAGTAGTATTGAGATTATATTCATTTATTTGAGGCTGTTAAAGTAGTTTTTAATTTTGTAACCAATTTTAAAAAAATTATTACTATCAAATATATTGCAAAAAACAATGTCTATATTTTTGATGAGCATTTTTAAATTAAGAATGGTCCGAGGGTAGTAGATGAAGGGGTTGAAGTACAAGAAACTGCGAGTACGAATCCAAAAAAGTATAATTCGACCTTAAAATTATAACGCTGGAAAGAGAAATATCAACCCTAGCAATAAATCATTACCAAATTTAGCCGAGTTTTTAAGTTCCGAACGAAACATAAACATCTTATTGAATGTGTAATCAAACGATATAGATTTAGCAATATCTGTGAATGCATTGGGCATAATAATGGCATGCGGATCCGAATAATACTCTGCGCGACTACTCATTCGAATTTTGGAATTTGGCTTCCATGTAAGAAAGAGGAGTCCGCCATGCCACAACTTTCCAGATTCAACTCCAACATCCATTCCTATTGTCCAAGAAAGTTTTTTAGAAATAGGTATTTGAGCAAAATTATTCAAAAATAATCGAGTCCCTTTACCCTCATTCCCAAAAAATTGACTTGCATTAAACTTCCATCCAGATTTCCCAATGTACAAAAATTGTGTACCTAGAGCAGGATTGAATTTTGCCATAGTCTGCCAACCATTTAAAGCTAATACCCGAAATGACAAATTTGGCTTTGGGCTATAATTCCATGCCAATCCAGTTTCATAATAGGGAGAATTCTCTGCTAGGTAACTTCTAGAAAAACAGTCATTTTCAATATTTTTTGCAGATTCGAGACCTATATGAGACGGAAAAGTACCAATCAATATTTGACTAGTTGAATCTATTTGAAATTGAAGATTCAATTGATAAATTTGTTTCCAATATTTAGGCTCTGCGGCTAAATTTTTTTGTACATAAGTCCCCATCATCAGTCCGCTTTGAAATTTCCATCGTTTTTTTTCCGCAAAAAATTCCACCATCCCCAAATTTAATGCAGGCTGATTAACGGAAGTATGATTATAAAATATGGGTGATTTTATACCTTTGGAAGAATTCAAATAATAGGCTTCAGCGTATACATTTGATTGTATTTTCAAAGAGTCAGACGACTGACCTAAAGAATTAAAACTGATAAAAAGCAAATAAAAGAAGCCAATAATCCGTAAAATCATCAAGCCATAGTTTTACAAGAAAAATGTAAAAATACTAGAAATCAATATAAAGTTTTCCTTAGATTTTTATTCGCAGGAAGTTCAATTACAAATTTAAGTTTGTACTCTCTTTTTCAATTTGTTGTAATAAAAAATCTTGTCCAAATGTAAGTTTCTTGGCTAGTGCACTATTGGGTTCAATCACTCTCCAAAAAGGTGTGATTTCTTCTAAACGCTCTCCTTGTTGCAACTTTTCATAATTTGCTTCTGCCACAATGCGCAAAAATATTCCTGTCGTTACCGGACAAGTGTGGTCAGCATTATGCGCTAAAGCAAGGTCTTTCCGTAATATTTTTGTGTCTATACGCTTTCCAACCCCAATTTCTTTAATATATTGGTCAATGAGTTTTGGCGTGGCTACAAACATAATACTGCCTGCTGGGATATCAGCAAAATCTATTTCAATTCGTTTAATTTTTGGGGCTTTATTTTCATTAAATTTATCAAGCCAACTCTTCTTTTTAGACATTTTGTTCTCCTGATTAAGTTTTCAATTTGATCATACATATTTCCCTTCAATGATACCATTTAATACAATCGGATTTTTAAAAATACAAAAATCGAAAAAGTTTACAAATAAAAAGCTGCAATTCCCGAATCGCATTGAAAGGCAAAAAAACCATCATTTCTGATGGTTTGTCGTGTATTGCTAACCTTTTTTTAAGATGCAACTATAATGCGATGATCGATTATTTAATAACTAGGAAATTAAAGGGTTGAACTTCATGCAAGTTTGCAGGAAGTTACACTTTAGTTAGTACCCTAAACTCTTTTTTCGTATTTTGACGATTTCATCTATTTGTAAAATGGTGTCCTTTTTCCAAGTAGGACTAACTGTAAATAATATTTCCTTTTTACCCTTTTTACCTTTTGGGAAAAAATAAACTATTTGTCCTACATCCAAGCTTACCCCACTATTAGATTTGGGTGATAAATTAGGATTCATAACGCCAGGAATACTTAAATAAATCGAAAGATGCAACTAGTCTAAAGCAAAGAAGGACAAAGAAAAAGCCATCATTTCTGATGACTTGTCTAGTGTGGCTCCCCTTACAGACGAAAGATGCAACTATAATGCGATGATTGAGTATGTGATTATTAGGAAATTAAAGGGTTGAACTAATGGTCATAACTGATTACTCTTGAAATTTTCCAGTTACCATTATCATTCTTCCAAATCATTACAAATTTGAAAGTGCCTATTTCGAGTTTGCCATTTTCAATGTGTTTGAATTGATGTTTTCCAATCTCTATTGCCCCATAACCTTCTATGGGATGTACTTCTAAACTCTCTCTAATAAGATTTCTTTTGAGGTCATAATCTCTATTGAAAATTGATTGAAAATTCGAAAATACTTTTTCAAAATCTATTAAGCCCCCATTATCTTGATACCACTCAAGGTCTTTAGTAAAATGGGTTTTCATCAAATTCAGATTCTTTGAATTATAAGCTGCGAATAATGAACTATCGAGATTTGCTACTTTATTAAAAAGCTCTATTTGAGTAGTAGCAACCTTTCTTTCGTTTTGGCTTTGCGCTAATGCATTTGAGTAAATAAAAATACTCAATAATAGAACCATTAAATTTTTCATACACAAATTTAACTAACCTAACTCATTAGTAATCATACAAATTTTATTTATAATATTCTATTTTCGGACAGAATTGTCAGTAACCTCACTCATACCACCCAGTAGATTTACAACATTCTTAAACCCATTTTGAGTTAAAAGATAACTTACCCTGGAACTCCTATGTGAATGAGAACAATACACAAGTATCGTCTTGTTTTTATCTAACCCTTTATACCCACCCTTTTCTAAATCTGAAATTGGGATATTCACGGAGTTTTTCAGGGTCCCAAAATCAGGTTCTCCGTGACCTTCAAATTCACCCTTTGTCCTAACATCTAAAATCACCAGATTTTTGGACGACTTTAAGAACTTTGATAAATCTGATGGTGAAACGGACTTATGTATAATTGATTTTTTATCAACCAGTTTCATTTTACAATTAGGACATTGACCTGGACCAGCAAATACCTCTTTATCACATTTTATTCCACAAGGAGTACATACGTATTGGATTTTTACTGACGATGTTTTTTGAGTAAAGCCTGTTTTACTACCGCCACAAATAATTACTACTAATAACAGTACTTTATTGATAATATTTTTCATCTACAAATATACAAAGATGCAAAATATAACTCACTGATAGACAAAGAAAAAGCCATCATTTCTGATGGCTTGTCCAGTGTGGCTCCCGATAGCACTAGAATTTCAAACCAAACTAGACAAAATTTAGAAACTATTTCTGAGTTAAGTGACTACATTTCAAATAGTTACATTGCTTAGAAATAATATAAATCTATTTATTTCTGTTTTGCTTCAAAAAACTGAAAAAATATAAATCTATTTAATTTTTTACACCATGAGAATAGGGATATACACCAGAAAAAATAATGAATTACTGCCATCAATTAAATGGCTTGATGATAATGGATATGATAGTTTTGAAATCTATAACGATGATGTTTTAGACGAGTACGAGGACGTCTCAGAACGAGAGGGTTTAAACATGTTGTTTTTTGATGCTGAGATGGGTCATCTTGATGCAGTCTATGTCGATGATCTCAAAGTAATTTCAGCTATCACCATCAAAATATTACAAGTTCTTCTTGAAGTACAAAAGATCAACTTACCACTCTATTATAAAAATGGGTGCATCAAACCAGATGACCAGACGATTAAACACTTTCATACCCAAATGATTCAAGAATGGGCAAAGATTCAAAATGAATCGAAAAATATTGACCTTTTTGACCAGAAATCAACCAAGTTATAACTAACCTAACGACCGTCAGGAAAAATATTAAAACTATGAAACCAATAATTGCATACTACCGAGCCAGTAAATCGGAACAAACAAATTCAATTGAAGTTCAAAGAAATCAAATGACTGAGTTTATTAAAAGACATGGTGACACCTATTTTCTAGCCAAAGAATATTTCGAATTACATTCAGGTAAAGACAGAAAAAGAATAGAATTAGCTAAAGCTATTAAGCACTGTACGGATCAAAATTACACTCTTGCTTTTACTAAAATTGACAGATTATCGAGAGTTGCATCCCATCTACTTAATATTAGAGATAGTGGATTAAACCTAATCTGCTTAGATATGCCAGAATTAAATACCCTCACTTTTGGAATATTTGCCACAATTGCACAGCACGAAAGGGAACTTATTTCCCACAGAACAAAGGCTGCGCTAGCAATTGTAAAGCAGAATAAAAAATTAGGAAACCCAAAAGGATGGAAAGAAGTGCAAGAAAAAGCTCAGAACAGAAGAAAAGAGTCTAGGCAAATATGGTTGAGTTCCATTGAGTCTGATCGAGCAAAAAGTATCATTGAATTACTTAGAAAAAATGGCAATCAAAGCTTAAACGAAATAGCAAGAAATCTCAATTTTCAAAATATACCAACACAAAGAGGCGGAAGATGGCAATCGAGCTTAGTAAAAAAATTCATTACCGATATTGAAATAAATAATTTCTAATTGGACATTATTGAATCTTCTTCTGTAGGAAATGGTGGTATTCATCTATAAATGCAACCAGCATGGTGATTAGCGCATCAGGACTAGATTCTACCATAAGTAATACATCTTCGTCATAATTGATTTCAAATCGACCTAAGAATCTATAGATAAACCAGAATTCGTCTGTATGCATTGCAACATCATTATCGAAATGTTGATCAAGAAAAACCCGTTGAATTGGTAGATTTTGATTTTTTTGACGTTTCATTGATAAAAGGCTCTGTTTCTTTCATTTATTTTTTTTCTCAATATTGGGGATATCATGCTGCGGATAGGTAATATTCTAAAATAAGGGTGTAAAAGCATACACGAACTGCTACGATAGCCTTGTTGTGTATTTATCTATCATTTCACGAATAATTTTGCTTTTTTCTACTGGATTTAGACTATTGCTTTTCCCATTTCTATACTCTGAGATAATTGCTTCTAATAATCTTGTATGTTGATCTGGTGAGATGCGAACCGTTAAAACCTTGGTGAATTTCTTATTCCTATTGCTCATACATATAAATAGTGTATGACATTTAAAAAGATCATTTTGAGCAGATAAAAAATTAATATACCAACAAGGTTTGGTTGAGTATATTCTTTCTATGCTCCCAATCAGGAATGAACGTAGAAAGGGTGTTGAAGAAATGTTTATTGTGATGCTTATGCTTTAAATGAGCCAATTCATGAACAATAACATACTCAAGACAACTATCATCAACCTTCATTAACTCTAGATTGAACCATAGCCTCTTTGCTTCTTCATTACATGAGCCCCATTTAGTTTTCATTTTTTTAATTTTCCATTCTGAGCAATGTAAACTCATCAGTTTTTCCCATTTACTCAAGATAGGTTCAATTCTATATCTTAGATTCCTTCGCAACCAAGATTCAAATATTTCTCGACGCTTTTCAGATGTATAAGGCTCTTTTATATTTAGCTTAATCTTGTTTTTAGCCAATGTCACCTGATTTTTATTCATTCCATTCACATCTACTTCTAATAGGTAACGTCTACCAGAAATGTAGTGACTTTCACGTGATGTGAAATTTGGATGGGTTAAGCGTTCTTTATCTTTAAACTTTCGCTGATTCTTTCTAATCCAAGGTATTTTTGATACAATAAAAAGCCTGATTTTTTCATCATCTGAAGAGGCTGGCGCAGATAGACGCACGCGACCAATTGGAGGATAAACCCCAAGATGAATATTCTTAATATCCTTTTTTACAACCTCAACTTCTAAATCACCAACTTTAATAATACTCATTTAGTAGTCACTTTGGTTTTTAATGATTTCAAAAATTGTGTTGATATCTTTGTCAGGTATATGATCTTTCAGAACATTGATAATCTCTCTTTCTTTTAGTTTATCACCGCGCCAATTGTGCTTTTTCGTGTATCTGACTGCTTCATCTAAGACAACACTTAATTGCTCATTCCCTTCTAAATTATCATAAAACGCTTGCTTCGCTTTGGTATTAATTGTTGGTGGATAGCTCTTAAAATGAGCTGGTTGAACGACGTTTTTAGCTAATTCAATAATTTCACTCAGATATTTTTCATAATCCTTGACCTTGCTCTTTCGTTCTTCAATTAATGAATTTAGCACTTCTGCCATGGTGTCGAAATACTTCGGATTAGTGGGTCTTTCTTCAATAATCACCTTCCTTAGATTGTGCTCGATTGTTTCAGCTACAGCATTCTGATTTTTCTTAATTCCTTCAGGAAGATCATCAACAAACCCCTTTCCCTTAATAACTATCAAGTTCATTAACGTCATGTCTTCATCATCAAATGCAGAGATCTTAGTGCTTTCCTTAGCATTGATGTAGGTGTCAATTAAATGACGCATGGCTGGTTCGTATACTTTAAGATCAATATAATCACCTGACGCTAGTTTTATCTCGTCTCTGATGGCAACAAAATCATTGATCTCACTTTTTAATTTTTCTGCATCTTTAGGTGTATAACCACACTGAGCTAATTCGCTAGCAATGTTTGCATAGGATCTTACAATTGCTGACACACATTTATAAAAACTTAATCTTCGCTGCTCATTATCATTCAGATCCTGACTATTACTAGTGTCACCACAAAAGAACTTAATGAACTCTGGTGTACGTTTTGGAGGTTCTACCTGTTCAATCATTCTTCGACCTTGCTCAAGTAGATCTTCAAGTTCATCTTTTGCTTCTTTGAATCTATTCTTTAAAAGACCTTGGATGTCAGCTTTATCATATTTTTCAAACGCACCACTGGTAAACTCTTCCATCGCCTTTTTGATATTCCCAAAAAGATCTTTGTAGTCTACAATATATCCATAGGTTTTATCTTCGCCCTCCACACGATTTACTCGACATATTGCTTGGAACAAACCATGATCTTGAAGTGATTTGTCTATGTACAAGTATGTAGCAGAAGGTGCATCAAATCCTGTCAAAAGTTTATCGACAACGATTAATAACTTCATTTGAGCTGGATACTTTTTAAATGTTTCTTTCGTATCCTTATCAAATTGCTCAATAGTTTTTCCACCTAGCATTTTCACGTAGGTTTCGTACTTCATGACATTTTCTGTTTCTTGTTCTTCACCGGTACTTTCACCTTTGGTATCTGCAATATTTGGGGAATAAGATGTGACAATTGCACATTTAGCAAAACCCTTTCTTTGAAAAATCTCATAATACCTGCATGCTTCATAGATTGAACTTGCCACCAACATCGCGTTTCCACGCCCATTCATCAATCGATCCTTCGTTTCAAAATCGAATATGATATCGTTTGCAATCTTTTCAAGTCTATCACTACTAGAAAAAACTTTTTGTAAGGTTCCCCATCGTTGTTTTAAACGCATTTTGGCAACATTAGTTAACCCACTAGTTTTTGCTTCAAACCATTGGTTAACCTTGTCTTCGGAATGAATTTCCTGTTCTACATCACGTGCCTCATACCTCAAATCTAGAACCACTTTGTCCCTAACTGCTTCATCAAACTTGTATGTATGAATAAACGTACCAAAGGTTTCCATTGAGGTCTGTTTATCCTTAGAAAGTAAAGGTGTTCCAGTAAATCCAATGAAAACAGCATTGGGAACAATGGCTTTCATGGCTTTATGTAATTCCCCAGATTGAGTGCGGTGACATTCGTCAATATAAACATAGATGTCTCCCTTAGCTGAGTAACCGGGCGGTAAACTATTCTTTATTTGCTCCAAATAATCATCATAAGCATCATCTTCGTTATTTCTTCTGCCAAACTTATGAATCAACGAACACATCAACCATGGTGATGTGGAATTCAACATGTCAATTAAACCAATGCCGTTCTTTGCTCTAACAATTTGTTCCTCAACGCCTTGAAAAACACCTTCAATCTGACCATCTAATTCTTCACGGTCTGTTATGATTAAAACCCTAGAATTAGTGATGTTTTCCCTTATCCATTTAGCCAATAAAACCATGGTAATTGATTTACCTGATCCTTGTGTGTGCCAAATGATTCCACCCTCTCTATTTTTAACCCTTGTTTGTGCTGCTTTAATACCAAAATATTGATTAGGTCTTGGTAGTTTCTTTTTCCCTGAATCAAACACAATGAAATCATGTAGCAATTCAATGATTCGTTCTTTGCTGCATAGTAGCTCAAGCTGTGCATCAAGTGGATAATCATGTTGGTTCGGTTGTTCATTCCATCTTAGATACTCTTTTTCTGGGGTTTCGATGGTACCATAACGTAAGTATTCGGTATCATTTCCTGCAAACAAAAATTGAGTAGTTGTAAAAAAATGACGAATAAAATTCGAGTGTTGATTATCTAGGTTCTGACGAATTCCTTCACTTACTGAGACCTTTGATCTTTTAAGTTCGATAATAGATAGAGCGATTCCATTTATATATAAAACAATATCAGGTCGTTTGTCATGCGAACCCTTTACTGTTACTTCTTCAGCTACTGCAAAATGGTTTTTTAACGGGTTTTTAAAATCAAATAAGAAAACAGATTGAGTTGGAGATCCAGCTTCCATTTTAACAGGTACACCGTATCGAATATAATTGTACACGTCTTTGTTTACTTCATATAATGATCTTGATGTATCACCAGCAGCTTTAACAAATATGTCAATTGCCCTATTGGCAAGATCCGCTTGGTAACCCAATACACTGGTGAGGAAAGCAAAGAGATATTCTGCCTCCACATTGCTGTTGTTTTCCCTGTCTGTCCAATTACCCAGATATTGATACCCAAGGACATTCTTAAAAAATGCTACTACTCGGTTATGCGTAATTCGTTCTATATCTCCTATTCCTCTCATTTATCTCTATTTTACTAATTTAAAACTTATCTGATACTTGAAGAATTCAATATTTCTTGTAACGACCAATGCTCTTTTAATTCTAAGGTCATTATCAGACCCAATAATCACTCCTTTTACAACTTGGTTGGCTTCTGCCAATTCCTCTTGAACATAGCCCATATAACGTTGTATTTGACCCACAACAACATCGCTCACTCTTCCTCTTTTCAGTTCTACTACCAAAAGCTCCTTTTTATCTTTACTGATTGCTAAAATATCAATCGGCCCGGTGTCACTTGGGTATTGCTGACCAACTAGTTGACCATCTTCTTCGTAGATATCATAATGTTTACCCAATTCAGTGTTTTTCCAATTAGCAACTAAAAAATCTTCTAAATGACGTTCCAAAGCAAATAAACTAGGATCTTCAATAGTAGTATCGGTAGAGGTGATTGTTGGTGGTTTACTGCCACCAATTAAGGTTTCTATTTCTTCTGCATATTTGGTCACATCACTAACAGTACCAATTGAACCTGTAGAGTTTCGTAAAGATTCACTCATTCTGGATCTATCAATAATAATATCATGCCATTTGACTGACCTTTTATGAGGCAGATTTGTACCAGGTTGATAAAAGTAATTTGATGAAACCTCGCCTACAAAATAACTACCTGAGCCATTTGGACACATTACAATATCACCTAGCTTAATTCCTTTAGAAATTGTCCATAATGCGCCACAGGCTAACCCAGCTGACACCCTACTTTTTTCAGGACGAGGTTGTAACCAAATTGGAATGAATTTATGGTTGAAATCTCTCCAGTTATCGGGTAGATGGTTCGTTAAGTCTTGATTGATGTCAAAGTCAGCACCAATGAAATTCCCTTTAAAACATTCATCAGCAAACAAACTTTTTGCACCAAGCATGATGCGGTAATATTTTTTCATATTAAAAATTTAATGTTAGTTGATCTGCATTAGCTATTTTACTAGTCTCATTCATGCTTTTCTTTTTTTTACTATTCTTGACATTTTTAGGAAAATGAAATCTTTTTTCAACTAGTTCAGGATGTTTTAACTCGATATATGTTTTAATTAAAGAAGCATGAGATAGCGGCTTTTTGGGATTTTCTATATCTGAATTTGTATCAAAGTCTAAAAGAACAAGATCATTCGATATTGCAATTTGGATAAGTTGGTCAATTTCATCTTTAGCTTTATGTTCTAACATCCAATAATAAGATGGAACATAAATTAATTTCCTAGCACTAACATAATCTAATAAATCGTCTCCATCAACACCTTTACTATGTCCAAGTGGCAATCCGAACATTTTAATCGTCCGCTTTAAGTTTGACATAGTTTTATTTAAAAATCTACTTGTATCAATACCTTCATTATTAAAAACCTTTAATCCTTGCCAGATACCTTCAACAGAATAAGAAAACACATTTTCTGAAAATGGAACAGGAATTTCACCATGAGGATAGAATGGACTTAACTTTACATATTGATCCAAACTCTTTGAAGTAACATCAATGATAATAGCCTCTGGATAGAGTTTTATAAGGGTAGCCTTTTTTTTCTTTATGTTTTCAAAAAAAATCATCGTGATGAAATTACTTCATTTAGGTTCTTTATATATTTTGATGGAATATGGTTTTTTGCCAAAATTTCTGCCTGATAATATGGTCTTTCCTCTTCAGATAATTTGAAATGATTTGGATTTTTGAAAAGTTCAAATCGAATTCTTTGAAAGTCTGATAATTCCTTCCCTATACTTGCATTGTTTCGGTTGGCATTCATATCTGAATACATAGTAGATTTTAAGTAGACAATTTCAGGGTCGATTTCTAGAATTACATTATCTCTATCCCTTGTATGCTCAACAAACATCATTGGATGATTTCTTGTAAAACTTAAACGTACGTAGTCTCCTAGACCTTTGTTTTTATCAAGATTTCTAGATAATTCATTACCCCCAGGAGATGGAATATGAATATTATTTGATAAGCAATGTTGCCAGGAAAAAAGACCGCCTAATTTCTTAATTGATTTTAGGTTTGCTTTGTCTGTAAAATGAAATAAAGTATTGATTTCATTGTCTATTAATACCTTTTTAATCGTGTCCCACTCACTTTTAAAATTCGATGTTCGTTTTAGCTGTTCTTTAAGTTTTCTAGATTCATCTAATTCCCGTTTTTTCAAATAATCCGCATAAGCAGATTGTTGATTAAACGCATCGAATGGTGTAGTGTATAGCTTAGCAGTTTGCTTGGGATGTCCAAACAAATAGAACCCTATTGGTGATTTTATAGATGTTTTCCAGTGATAGGCTGAAAAATAAAGGAATGCAATAGTTTCACCCTGGAAATTAAATACCTCATACTCATCAACTGGCTTTTCAATATTTTCGACTTCAAAGCTACCCGTTCTTCTATATCCTATTCGGTCTCCATTTCTAGTTCTTAGACTATTTAAATACGCTGTTTTAGAAGGTATACCATAGGTGGGTATTGGATTAGTTTTTTCTAAACCAAATTCACCAAAGCCATCAAAAATTATATCAGATTTAGTCGCTTGTGGGTTACTATTAATTTCTGACAAATGCCAATCCACAAACTCTTTAGGGACAACTTTAGTCCAATCAAAGCTGAGCTGAATAGGTGGTTTGCTATATAAGAAATCAAATAGTCCCATACTGCTTTATATTATTTTCCAATCATTACCATCATGCACTACTTCTGATGGCGTTTTACGCATCAGCTCAGTTGCCATCATGACTATTCCTATATAGTTGTATAATTCCTGAACTTGATGATCAGTAAATTTATAAGCCGTAAAACTTAAAAGAGATTTTTTAAGAGGTTCTAATTCAAAAGGACGCTCCCATTTGCTCAGAAAAAACGACTTCATTGCAATACTTTTAGCATCTTCACGTGATTTAACATTCTTTAAGATTAATAAAACTGAGTCAGTAACAGCGTTAATATCTTTTTCGCCTTTTGGAAATAGTTCAGCACTAATTTTTGCAAAAAACTCTTCCTGTTTGCTTGGTTTTGGTTTTAAAAAGTCAAATAGTCCCATTTTATTGATTTTAAAGTTTAGAATATTAAGTTTTACTAATGAATTTATATTAATCGAATTTTTCCGGTTAAAAGTTGTTGCATCATTCCCTGCTTCATAGATTTCGCTTTCATAAGCATATTTAAATGCAATTTGATATCAAAATCCATATCCCTTAAGGTGTATGCAATAAATTTTTGTTCATCTATTTCAGGAATTGGAACTTCAAGTTTATTAAAATTCCCCTTAGATAAATTATATCTGGTAGCACCTTGCGCCATTGAATAAAATAACTTCCGACCCTCTTTACTTCGAAAAAAATAGGTTAGATAAAGACCATTGATATTTAATTCTTTTCTTAATCTAAAGCCAAAACAAAAACTATTTAAGTAAAGATTTGGGATGTCATCTAATAGGATTGAACACATGCCTACTTCTTCAGGTGTTTCTGATGAACCATTAAAAAATAAATCCCCTTTCTGTGCACAGTTTTGTGACTCACCACTTTTCAATTTAACATAATCAAGAAATTCTAGGTCGATAATTGGATTAGTCATTATATTCATAAAAGGGATATAAGGGAATCCACCATTCTTAAAATCGTCTTTTGACTTTCCTGATAAACCACCAAAAGTCTTACCAATATCTCCTAATTTTTTATTTTCCCACCGATCCTTTGACTTGAATAGCTCTTGCATAGTACCTTGCTTTATCTGGCGCTTCTTTTCAATTAGTTTTTCTAAACTTGTGATGTAAGCATCTGCGTCTGATAAAGCATTGGCGATTGCAGTTTGTTCAGATTTAGTGGGGATGGGAAGTAGGACAGTTTTAAGCTGTTGTTTTGAAACACCAAATACCTTCATGCCTACAGCCAGTCTATAAAATTGGGCTTTTGTGAAGTGAGAGTTTAATATTGGGCCTCTAAAATTCTTTTCAAAAAACCCTCTGTCCCTTAATAAATAGGTGTGTAAACCCGATATGTATAGTTTATCAACTATGCCACTTATCTCAATAGATTTATTTACACCAGATAAATCTTCAGAAGCATCAACCATAACAACATCACCGTCCTTAAGAAATTCATACTTTGCCTGTTGCTTGGTTATAAAGTATTTTACACCAGTTCGGATATCATAATTGTTATTAGGGATTGAATGAATAAGTCCATAATGAAAACATCCTATTTCGCCTTCAGAGAGCATTTCAGCTTTGGAATAATTTGAAGTTGAGTGAAACTCAAATATTTGATCAATGGTCATTAAATTCCATTCATCAGGAAATACCCCAACCTCAGTTTGTTTATACCCTTTTTTTAATTCCATGAGTAACCCATTTTTGAAAGGTGAGTATTTACTTTTTCTTCAAGGGATTTGACCTCGTATAAGACGCCTGGAAGGGTTAATTCATAGCGTTCGGCTAATTCCTTAACACGGGCGGTTAAACGCTGGCTAATGCGCTGCATTTCGTTTAAAACACTATTTTCGATAGCGCTCATCCACTTATCTTCTACCACCATTAGTTTTATCTCATCTTCGGTTAATGATTTATACTTCGCTAAAACCTGTTTATCTAAATCTACACTGTATTCTTTAATCTTTTTATTCGCTTCAGCCAGCTGTTCGGTTAATCTCAAGTATTGGTCTAAAATATCCAACTCTTCATTAGCATCTTTATCTGACTTGATCTCTTTTATTCGTTTTGAGACTGTTCCTTTATTAACTTTATCAAATGTTGTAAAATACCCATCATCTCCCGAATGCTCTTCTTCCAAGGATTCTAGTTCAGCTGAACAAGTGTCTCTTTCAGCTTCAAGTGTCTCAATTTTTGCTTTGGAATCACTGAAATAGCGGTAGATAAGTATTGATTTAGGAATAACTTTTCCTTCATACTCTTTTTTATCAAAATCAACCTCGTTAGAAATAACCCAACCATCACCAGAAATCTGGTACACGTCATCTTGCATTGTTTCAAGCCAAAAAGCCATTAAATGCTGGTAGACATCATATTTATCTATCAATTGTAATCCTTTAAAAGACTTCAGCAAATCTTCACTTAATTTTTGGATAAACTCTTTAGGTTTGGTGCTGATATCAATTGAACTACAGAATGAAGTGTTATTTGATTTCCATTTATTGAATATATCGGTTGTTTGTTTCGAATAAATTAAGAATTCTGGGTGACCAAATATGACTTTTTTAATGTCATCTTTAGCAATTTTTAGATCGCTAAATCCCGCACGATTGTTATTTGAAAACAAATGAGCTTTCAATGACGGATAAACATCCCAATAGGCTTGAAGTGCATCAATGTCTTCATTCGGAATTCCCCCATTTAAATGAGCATCAATATTTTGAATATCTTCTGGTTCAGTATTATCTATATACCTTGGAATATTGAGGTTAAACCCTTTATCCGCAATCTCGTCTATTGAGACCATTCTGCTGAACTTAGGGATTTCTAGTTGATTGTTGAATACATCCACAATCTTATGGATATCCTGTTCGCGTAATCTATTTTTATTTCCATCCTTAACAAAGCCTTTACTTGCATCTATAAAAAATATCCCCTTTCTACTTGAAGCATTTTCCTTATCTAACAGAATGATGCAAGCCGGTATACCTGTGCCGAAGAAAAGATTGGCTGGCAACCCTATAATCCCTTTAACATAACCTCGTTTGATAATACTAGTACGTATTTGTTCCTCTGAGTTTCCACGAAATAATACACCATGAGGTAGAATTACAGCCCCTTTCCCATCTGATCTTAATGACGCAAGGATGTGCAATAAAAACGCATAATCACCATTTTTATCTGGTGGTGTTCCATAACCTAAAAACCTTTCGTAAATGTCGTTTGATGGGCTGAAACCGTCTGACCAATTCTTGAGACTGAAAGGTGGATTGGAAGTTGAAAACGAGAACTGCTCCAACTGACCGTTCTTATTTAAAAACTGTGGATTTGATAATGTTGAATACCCTTTTTCGATTCTTGCTGTAGGATTATTATGCAAAATCATATTCATTTTAGCCAAACCCGCAGTAGCGACATCCTTTTCTTGTCCGTATATTGTTACAGGAACCTTTGCTTCATCTGCAACTTTAAGTAGTAGAGACCCAGAACCACAGGTTGGATCATAGATTGTTATATCATTACTATCTACTTTATCAATACCCAGGATTTTTGCCATTATTCTACTTACCTCAGATGGTGTGTAGAATTGACCTTTACTTTTACCACTTTCGGTAGCAAAATGCTTCATTAAGAATTCATAGGCATCTCCAAGAATATCGTCACCACCGGCTTTGTTGGAACCAAAATCAAGCTCTGGTTTATTAAAGATTTCTATTAGATCCGAAAGCTTATCTACCATTTCCTTTCCCTTACCCAGCTTATCAGAATCATTGAAGTCAGCAACATCAATAATCCCTTTCAGATCATTTTCTTCAGCTATTCTACCTACAATTTGCTTATTGATCTTGTCACCAATATCAGCTTGACCTTTAAGTAACAGCATATCGTCAAACGTTGAGCCTTCCGGAACATAAATCAATGATTTTGGATCTGCTTTAGCCTTGTCTGAAACATATTTGATAAACAAGATCACCAACACATAATCTTTGTATTGGGAACTATCCATTCCACCTCTAAGCTTATTGCATGATTCCCAAATGCTCGAATAGAGCTGACTTTTCTTAACTGCCATTTTACTGCTTTATATTTTCTTCTATTATTAAATCCGCTATTTTGATACCCAAAACAACCGCCATTTTCTTCAACGTTTTCAAACTAGGATCGTTTTTATTTTGACACCAATTGTTAACGCTTACAACACTTACGCCGATCTGATCAGACAACCAAACCTGGGTTAATCCCCTTTTTTCAAGAATTTCTTTGAGCCGTATCATATATTTTTCAAATATATGATATTAAAGTAATTTTTTAATCCATTTCAAAAGTTTCTAATTGAAATTAAAGAATGAAACAACCCATAGATATAGATTTTTTCAAATCTAAACGACTAATGAAGGCTCTGGAGCACACATTGAAAAGCAATCAGAATCTTTATTGTATGTTTTCAGGATATAGTTTTCACCATAGAATTCATTTTTGAATGGTTCAGCAAAATACTCCCATTTTCTAAATTTTGACTTCCCTAAAGCTTTTAGCATGGTACTTTCTAATTGATTACCATCTAAAGTATTACCATCTCTAAAAAGGAAAAAGTGAATATGGCAATGGTTATCATCATATTTAGAAATTACATGCTTATTTTTTATATCTATAGAAAGCTCAGTAGAGTAAGCTATTCTAATATTTTTTGTTCCTAAGTTCTTAGCTAGAATGTCCGTATACTTCATAATTGCTATATCCCAATCCTCTCTACTCATGTAAGCTGATGTTGCGATAGTGACGAAATCGTCCCAATTCATTTTTTTAACCTCAGCAATGATTTTTCCTTTAATACTTTTATTGTCGATTTTATGTTTTTTTTCTTGAGTTGGTTTTATGACATTATAAGGTAGCCGCCTAGATGCTTTTCTGGTCTTAATCTTGTTAAAAAATAAAAACCTTTCATTAAGAAATGTTCTTGTATCTGAATAGAAGTAGTCTTCAAATTCTTTTCCTTTACTAGTATATAGTTTCCTTAGGCTATTTTCAGATATTTTGAACTTAGTAATAACCATCTGTGTGGTAAGGTAATGTTGGTCATTAATGGTTGCACCAGTTGTAATCAAGATGTTCTTATTATTTTTTGTGTCACTTGTTAGACATTGTTCATAGTTTACTTTTTCCATTTTTTCACTTTTTTTAATTTATTTATTGAATTTTGGGCAATAGAGATCCTTTAGGACTAAATGCCCTTTTTTAGTGATAAATACTGCGCAGTACACCGCAAAAACACTTTAATTCAAAATATTTTTAAATTCTGATTATATTTTTTGATGTATGCCAATTATCATTGAAAAAAAAATGATTGTAAATGCTTTTTCGATTTTTCTCCCTTTTTACTAAAAAATTTTTTTCAGGGAATATTGGCATTTTTCAAAATCCAGCTTTTTTTCTGGAAAAATTTTTGAGAGGGTATTGAAGTTGGCCCTAGATGTCAAGATTTGCATTAATAAGCGAAGATACGCGCAGGTCTCTCCGGCAGTACTTTCCTGAAGGCAGGGATGGTTGCGATATTGAAACACAATAACACAATTATTTTTATTGATAATCAATAACTTATGATTAGTTGTGAAATATTTTATGCCAAATAGTTTGTCATTTGAAAAAACACTATTACCTTTGCTTCATGATTCAGAATTATAGAAAAAACAAAACATACCTCGCATTTATTGATTCAATAAAGGGTTCTAATGATAGCGGGAATCTAAAAAGGGTAGTGAATATCTTGGAAGACAGCGATTTAGAATCCATTGACACTCCGTTAACTTATCGACAAAAGAAATTACTTAGTCTTTTAGATGAATTGATCCTTGAAACCATTTCTTTTCTCAGTTTATCATCAAAAGAATTGTTTCCAGAAAGAAATATTCATGACATAATATCCAGTGTTGACCAAAAGCTACTACAAATACAAAAGTTGCGCATGACCATTCTTCCAGAAATAATACCAAATACGGTTATAAACTCAATCACAAAACATAAATACGTTGTATTAAGATCTTTCTGGCTTAATAACGATTTCAAAAAAATTAGAAAGTATTCCATAAGCCTGGGTAATGCAGAAAAATTAGTGGATTTAAAAAACATAAAACCAATTGACTTCAAAGCCGAGTATGAAGAATTATCAAAGAAAATGGTAGAATTATATCATTCAGAATATGGGTGATTTTTTTTGCCCATACAATTTGTCAAAAATTATTTCACAACTATAAAATTTACTTACATGATAACAGCAAATGAAGCCCATAAAATCTTGACTCTTTCAAAAGAATCAAAAAAATACTATAAAAGAGACGAGGTCGAAGCATTGACCGAGCTCATAAATCAACTTGCCAGAATCGAATTGGGAAATCTATCAGATGATTTCTTTTATACGAACAATTCAACAACAAATTAATATTTCCAAACCTAAACAATTACAATTATGCAACAAAAAGCAAACGTGATCGGGTACTGCCGTGTTAGCACGTCAGACCAAAAAGAAAAAGGATTTAGTCTACAGCACCAAGAAGATGCTATAAGACGATATTGTGAAAATCGCGGCTTCAATCTACTCGATATTTACAAGGAAGATCATACTGGTAAAAGTGATTTTAATAGGCCAAAATGGAACCAGATTCAAACTTATATAAAGCGAAATAAAAAAGTAGTACAAGGAATAATCTGCCTTAGGTGGGACAGATTTTCACGCAATACGTATGAAGCCTATAAGACAATATATGATTTCAAAAAAATAAATATTGAAATTATTACAATCGAAGAACCCATAGATATTGATTCGCCAGACGGTAGATTAAAATTGGGGATTTACCTAAGTTTTGCAGAAGCAGAATCGATGAAGAATTCTATAAGAACAAAAGAATCTTCCAGAAGGTGTCGACTTGAGGGTTGTTGGACAGGTACGCCACCATTTGGTTACAAAAACCATAGGACCCCAAACGATAAATCAACTTTAATACCTCACCCACAAAATGCTTTGATAGTTAATGAAGTTTTTCAAAAATATTCAACAGATTTATACAGCCGAGAGGAGCTTTGGAAAGAATACCGTAAAAAAATGAAGATGTCTAAAAATAATTTCACAGACATGTTTAAAAAAGTGGTTTACAATGGTAAAATTGAGATTGCTGAGTTTTATGATGAACCGAGACAAATTGTTAATGGTCTTCACCCTGCAATAATTGACGACGAACTATTTTTAAAGGTGCAAAATGTACTCAACGGCAAGTATAAAAAAATGGACTTTAAAAAAGATCAGTTAAATAAATTCCCATTGAAAAACATGGTCGTTTGTCAAGATCATAACCGATTGATTACTGCAAGTACTTCCAAAAGTAGAAATGGTACAAGACACGATTACTACCACTGTTCTATCAGTAATTGTAAGAACAGAATACGCAAAGACGCCCTAGAAAATCTTGTTGAAGAAAAGCTCAAAGAAATAAAGATAAACGGAGAAATTGTAGAATTATACTTCGCAAGTCTTGAAAAATCTTTCAAAGAAAAACGAAAAGGGTTTTTAATCGATACAAAAGATATCGAAGATCTTATCAGCTCAATTAAGAAAAAAATAGAAAAAACAGACGACCTGTTATTATCGGGGCAAATTGAACCATCCAGCCATCAGCGACTTATTAGCTCATTGAATCAAGAATTGGAAAGCCAAGAAATGCAACTGTCTGTTCATAAATCAGAAAAGGTTCCATATTCTCAGCTGCTTAAAAAGAATCGACATTTATTGCCAAACATCTTTGAATACTACACCAAAGCTGATGGTGTTACTAAAAATAAGATCCTTGGTTCGATGTTCGCAAATAAATTTGAAATTGAAAATGGGGAAGTTCGAACCGCTAAATGGCTACCAATTATCGAAGATATATTGCTGATTAACAATGATTTAGAAAATAACAAAAATAAAAAAGAGGTCATTTCTGACCTCTTTTCTTCTAGCGCTCCTTCTACTGGACTTGAACCAGTGACCCTCTGATTAACAGTCAGATGCTCTAACCAACTGAGCTAAGAAGGAATTTACCCAATTATTTCTGTGGGATTGCAAAAATAGTATTATTTAATAATATATCAAACTGATT
>JAIPAJ010000037.1 GCA_021740125.1 Leadbetterella sp.
ATCAGTGGTTTTGTACAAAGATAAAGTAGCAAATTCTACAGGGGTTTTGGCTACACTGTCTATAAGTGTTCCTGAAATTTTCCCATCGCCGCCCTGTGTTGCAGAGGGCATTTGAGCAAAAACAAAAGTCGTTATAAAAAATAAAATTGAAGTGAAATATTTGGTCATAAAATAGTTTTTGATAATAATTCGAGAACAAATTTAATATCAATAAGTTTGACATTTCCGTGAATTAGATAAATGAATGTATAATGAGGATAAAAGGTAAATAATCGATGATTTCATGATTATACCTTGAAAATAATTCTTAAATCTATTCAATTACATTTTTGGTCTTGTATTTAATTTTTTTCGAGAAAAAAATGTAAAATTGCACACTTACAAATTCTATGACCGTGCAAATCACAAATAAAAAAATATCAAGCGATTTACTCTTTAGGGTATTATTTCATGTCATTTTTTGGTTTTTTTGGTTGGTGTTACCCATCCTCAACTCCATCATGGATGATGATAAAAGTCGCTATGAATGGTTAATTTTGACGCTTCCATTGGGCTTTTTTACGATGCCTTTTTTCTACTTCAATTCGGAATTTTTAATTCGCAAGTTTCTACATAAAGGCCAGCTTACCAGCTATATCATGAGTCTTTTGGTCATGTTTTCGGTTTTTTTGTTTGCTTTTTACTTGCTCAAGGATTATCTAGTAGACAAATATCCCATTCGTATTTATGATTCTCGAACTCTGTTTCCTGTTCTATTCATAATTTCTATGAGCACGCTCTATGGTTTTGTGATATTTATGATCGGACAGTCTAAAAAAAACCAAGAGGAGCAAGCTGAAAGATTAAAGTCAGAACTGTCATTTTTGCGTTCGCAGATTAGTCCACATTTTATTTTCAATGTCCTGAATAGCATTGTGTATTTAATCAGAACCAAATCAAAAGAAGCGGAAAGTGTGACGCTTGAGCTATCGAATTTGATAAGGTATATGCTCTACGAATCAGAAAATAAGCAAGTTTTGGTAGAAAAAGAAGTTGGATACCTTGAAAATTATGTAAAGTTGCAGAATGTCAGATTTGGCGAAGATGTAAAAATTGATTTAAAATTGATAGGCAATCCCGGATCTATGATGATAGAACCCATGCTATTGATTCCATTTGTTGAAAATGCATTCAAACACGGAGTTGGATTTGTAAAAGACCCCAAGATTGAAATTTTAATAAAAGCCTCTGAAGGTGAAAAGTTTGAGTTTTCTGTAATAAACCAAACGAGCAACGAAAGGAGTGAAACTAAAGATCCCAACTCTGGAATTGGTATAAAAAATGTCACAAGAAGAATTGATTTATTGTATCCTGATGCACACAAACTTGAGATGAAACAAGAAAATGGTTTTTTTGAAGTATATTTAGAACTAGATTTAAAGAATAAAGCCTAAGGCATGAACTCCAAAATAAGATGTATAGCCGTTGACGACGAACTTTTAGGCAGAAAACTACTAGAAGAAAATATCAATCAGTTGCCTTTTTTGGAACTGGTAGGCACTTGTAAAAATGCTTTTGAAGCAATTGAGCTAATTGAAAACGAAAAAATCGACTTGATTTTTCTTGATATACAAATGCCTGGGATGACAGGGACAAAATTACTTGAAAGTATGCTTACTAAGCCAATGGTAATTTTTGTTACGGCCTACGAGCAATATGCAGTTGAGAGTTATGATCTCCAAGTAGTAGATTATCTTATGAAACCCGTTAGTTTCGAAAGATTTACCAAAGCAGCTCTTAAGGCACGTGAACATTACAGGCTGACAAACAGTGAAGGAACAAATGAAGAACAAACCTACATGTTTGTAAATGTAGAATATTCATTGGTGAAAATTAACTTTGACCAAATAACCCACATTGAAGGCTTAAAAGATTATATTAAAATCTATGTTACCAATGCTGTCCATCCAATTCTTACAAAATCTACGCTAAAAGGAATAGAAGAGAAGTTGCCATCTAAAAAATTCTTGCGTGTTCAAAAATCTTTCATCGTGAATCTTGAAAAAATAGAATCTATTAGAAATCATAGGATTACGATTGGGAAATATGAAATTCCTGTAAGTGACAGCAACATGGAAAGCCTCCTAGAAGCAATAAACTATAATAAATAAAAAATGAAGAATAATTTACTTTTGGGCCTTTGTTTTGGATTAACTGTCCTAGCAAATGCTCAACAAAAGAAGGCTGAAACTGCTCCAATCGCCACTGCCTCACCAAAAGCAGAAGAGAAGCCTCAGGTTTCAAATTCGAGAGTACTCAATCCAGACATGAGTGTGAATACCAACGGCGAAGTAACTATCAAAGGCCAAAAAGTGCCTTATAAAACTACCGCCGGAACCATACCCGTTTGGGATGAAGCAGGTAAAATTATAGCTTCCTGTTTTTATACTTATTATGAACGTAGTGACGTGAAAGATAAAGCAAGCCGTCCAATAATATTTTCTTTTAACGGTGGACCAGGCTCTGCATCGGTTTGGATGCATATAGCTTACACAGGTCCCAAAGTTTTAAATATCGATGAGGAAGGTTACCCTGTGCAGCCTTACGGTTATAAAGACAATCCATATTCTATTCTTGATGTGGCCGATATTATTTTTATTGATCCCGTAAATACTGGTTTTTCAAGAATAGTAAATCCTGAAACTCCCAAATCTACATTTTTTGGTGTAAAAGCTGACATAAAATATCTTTCAGAATGGTTAAATACTTTTGTGAGCCGAGTAAACCGCTGGTCTTCTCCGAAATATCTGATTGGTGAAAGTTATGGTACAAATCGAGTGTCTGGAATGGCTCTTGAGCTGCAAAATAGTCATTGGATGTATCTGAATGGCGTAGTGTTGGTTTCTCCCACCGACTTAGGCATAAAACGTGACGAAACCATGGGAGATGCTTTGCGTTTGCCGTATTTTGCTGCTGTGGCGTGGTATCACAAAGCATTGGAAACCTCATTACAAAGCAAAGATTTGACAGCTTTTTTGCCAGAAGTAGAAGATTTTACAGTTAATCAATTGATTCCAGCGTTGGCTAAAGGTGGATATTTGCCTGAAAACGAAAAGAAAGCATTAGCTTCTAAAATATCAAAATATTCAGGTTTATCTGAGGATGTTTTGATGAAAAATAACCTGAAGATTTCTCTTAATTATTTTTGGAAAGAATTACTGCGTGACAGAGGATTTACTGTTGGCAGGCTTGATTCAAGATATTTGGGTATTGACTCCAAAGACGGCGGAGAAAAACCAGAATTCAACGCCGAGTTAAGTTCGTGGTTGCATTCGTTCACACCACCTATCAACATGTATTTGCGTGAAGAGCTCAAATTTAAGACTGATCTAAAATACAATATGTTTGGCCCAGTAAACCCTTGGGAGCGTGATGACGTTAATCTCGGAGAAAATCTAAGAGCGGCTATGGCTGCCAATCCATATTTGCATGTGCTTACTCAATCGGGATATTACGATGGTGCTTGTGATTATTTTAATGCCAAATACAATATGTGGCAAATGGATCCAAGTGGTAAAACCAAAGAAAGACTAAGCTGGAAAGGCTACCGTTCTGGCCACATGATGTATCTCCGCAGAGAAGATCTTCAACAAGCCAACGATGACCTCAGAGAATTCATAAAACAAAGCACACCTGCTGTTGGTAAGGCTGCTAAGTATTGATTTTGAATGTTTTATATATATGAAAGCGATGCTTCGGTGTCGCTTTTTTTCAATTAGATTAATCCAATATTGTTTCCCAAAATGAACCTACTGCATATTTTTTTTTAATAGAGACGGCCAATTTTAAGACAACGGAGTTATTTCTAATTTACTTTTAATAGTTACTTTAACGGACTCATAGAGTTGGATAAATACCTTAAAAAATATAGATTATTTTGGTTAAATAGGTTAATGAAAATGGTACTGTTTAGTCTGAAAGTTCAATAATGTTTCTTCGCATTAAAACAAAACTTTCCTAACCCATTCGGTTCCGTAGTCAGGGTAAAAAAAGAATACCACCAATGCAATGCTGAAGTAGCTTAGAACAACCGTAAGAAAGAAATCGGGATTGTACCTGGGTTGATTATAGCTTTTTTTGATGAGCATAAAATAGGGTACTTTTAGGTAGTAATAGATTGATATTGAGGCATTTAAAAGTCCAAATATCAAAAGCCCGTAGTAAGCCGAGCTATGCATATCTTCACCCAAATTAATTATAGATGAAAAAACCATAAGTTTAGCCATAAAACCCACAGTGGGAGGGAGGCCTACCAACGCCATCATGATAATAACAGCATTTAATCCCAAAAATATATTCTTTTGCCCAATGCCTTTAAAATCCTCCATTTCATCGCTGCCTGCCTGTTTTTTCAATATATCAGCCAAGAAAAACGCTCCCATAGTGATAGGCAAATAAGTAAGAATATAGAAAAATGCTCCATAAAAATCTGTTTGAGGGCCTTTTAAAACTCCAATCAGTATAAAACCAGCTTGGGCAATTCCTGAATAGCCCAGCATTCTTTTGAGGTTGGTTTGCCACAAGGCTGCCAAGTTGCCTACTATCAACGATATAATGATAATCAGCAGCAACACTGTATTGAGGTCTACAAAGTTTGCCTGAACAACTCTCGCCACCACCAGTACACCCACGGCTTTGGGAGCAAATGATAAAAATGAGATAATGGGCGTGGAGGTCACTTCATACACATCTGGTACCCAACTTTGAAATGGGGCTGCTGCAATTTTGAAGAATAAGCCAGCTAAAAACAAAAATGAAATGATTTGAATAATCAAAGCAGAATTGGTAGCAATAGATTTTAAAAAAACAGAATCGGTAAAATTTAGCGTATGGCCGATACCATAGAAAAGAGAGATTCCATATAACATGATGGCACTACTTACAGCCCCAAAAATTAGGTATTTTATGGCAGCTTCAAAATTCTTTTTATCGTTTTTGGTAGCGACTAAAACATACGATGAAATGGAAACCAATTCAATACTCACATAAATAACCAGAAAATGAGTGGTCATTGCTAAAATGCTGAGGCCTAGTAGTATACATAGTACCAGAAAGTATATCTCGCCATCAAACTTGTATTTGAATAAGCGGCTATGAATAAGAAATACGATGGTAGAAAGAGCAACTAATTGTTTAAAAAATAGACTGGTTTTATCTAATAATAGTAGGTCTCCAAATAGTTTTATTCCCTCGTTTGGAAGATTTTCATAATAATAACTAGCTGAGAAGGTATAACTCAAGACCAACAAAAAAGAAAATCTGTATGGCCATTTTGAACCATCTTTTTGAAATGAAACAATGACTACTAAAAACAAAATACCTATTATGAGTATCCATTCGGGTAAAATATTCTGGGAACTGTTCAGTATTTCTAGTAATTCTGTCATTAAAAAAATTGAATTACAGTGTGATTCACTAAGTCAAACAAAATATTGGGGAATATTCCAAAAAGCAATGTTAAAACACCTAAAATGCCCAACATAATGATTTCTTTTTGGTTGAGGTCTTCAAGGTTATTTTTGAAATCTTCCTTTGTCCAAAACTCCCCAAAAAACATCTTCTGAAAAGTCCAAAGTAAGTAAATAGCTGAAAGGACTATGCCCAATACACCTAAAATCGGAATAACTTTAGGAATAGTGGTCGCTTGGAAACTTCCAAATAATGTAAAAAACTCACCAATAAAACCAGAAAGTGATGGTAAGCCTAAAGAACCAAAAAATGCAATGGCAACCATAACGGTGAAAATAGGCATTATTTTGGCCAAGCCTTTGAAGTTTTGTATTTCTCTATTTTTGGTTCTTTCATACAAGACCCCAGCAATTAAGAATAGCATGGAAGAAAGTAGTCCATGGCTAAACATTTGGAAAATGGCTCCATTAAAGCCTTCAACATTAAATGCACCAATACCTAACAACACAAAACCCATGTGGGATATGGAAGAATAAGCGATGAGTTTTTTTAGATCTTTTTGAGCTAAGGCATTGAATCCTCCATAAAGTATTGAAATTAAGCCTATTATGCTAATTAATAAGCCATAATTAACAGCGACATCTGGGAAAAAACCAAACGCTATTCTGATAAGTCCATAACCGCCAATTTTAAGTAGTATTCCTGCCAGAATTACGGATATTGGTGTTGGTGCCTCCACGTGAGCATCTGGTAGCCAGGTATGAAAAGGAACCATAGGCAGTTTAATTCCAAAACCTATAAACAATAATATAAACATAAAATCTCGGGCATATACACCAAAGATTTTAATCGGATTTTCGATGTTCAGTAATGAGCCGTTTAGTAAATTGGCTTGGTCGCTGAGTATTCTGAAATCGAAACTAAATACCGTCCTTTTATATTCACTTGTAAAAAACTCATCGACGTTGGACATGGCTAAGGCGATCATTACCACCAAAATCATAACAGAACCCACTAAGGTGTAAATAATAAATTTGAGCGATGCATAAGCTTTGTTTGGCCCACCCCAGATGCCTATTAAAAAGTACATTGGAAGTAGCATGAACTCGAAGAAAATAAAGAACAAAAAGAAATCTACTGCTATAAAACAACCAATTACCGAAGCTGATAATAACAAAAATAGACTATAATATGCTTTTTCTTTTTTGTTTATGGAGAAAGAAGAAATGTTAGCAACAAAGAAAACAATTACCGACAATGCCACCATGGACAGACTGAGGCCATCAATACCCACTATGTAGTCTATGGATAGTATAGAAGTTTTGCCTAAAGTAAGTCTGATCCATTCAAAATGCTCCAAAAACTGGTATCCAGTATGATTAGCTTCAAAGCCACCAATAAATGTGCCTGTATTTATCAATAATAATATTTGAACTATTAAAGCTATCCATCTGTATGAACCCTTATAGCTTTCCGGTAGCAACAAAATGACAATTGATGCAATCAAAGGTAATATTATGAGAGAACTTAATAAGCCAGATTGCATTTTAAAAGATTATAATTTTCACTAAAACAATAAATAAAATGATAATTGCCATACCTAAAACATACAGTTGAATTTGGCCAGATTGCGATTTTCTAATATTGTTTCCTAAGTTTTTAAGGCCAAAAGAAATTTTCAAGACTAAACCATCCACTATTTTGTCGTCAATTTTAGAGCTATATTCAGACAAAGATATAACTAATGAAGAGATTTTTTTTATCAAATTGTCGAGATAATTGCTTTCGATTTTTTGAAAGATATTCGAAATTTCGAAGCTTTTTGTAATCGTTGAAGTCTTTAATTCATTGCTATGTTTTTCTGAATCAATAGATTGGTTGCTTTTTATTAAGAAAAAAAATGTTTTTTTATAAAAACTATCTAAATAAAAATGAGATTTAGCCATCCTGAAAATATTCCTTTGCCAACCACGCTTTCTTTCGCCAAGATAATATCTTCTCAGTTCTTCATAAGTGGCATTGTAACTTATCAAAAGTGCAACAATAAACAAGAATCCAACTGCCAATGGAATCCATGGAAAGTGGGTCTCATCTTTTGGGAAAACTTCAAGAAACCATGCTTCTTCAATAGAAAAGGGATTTGAGCTGAATAAAAACCAAGTGGAACAAATGGCTAATCCAATAACAGAAACGTCAAATACGCCTAAATTTCTTACAAAATTAATGACTTTTTCCTCACCCAGAGATTCGTTATCGGCGTTTAAGATATCTTGAAAAGACTTTATGGCACCATCAAAGGTTCTTTTTGTGGAACTTATTATTTTATCGACCGGACTTTCTTGTCTTTGAAAGAATACCATTACTAACTGCCTAACCATGTAAAAAGAAGTAAGAAATGAGGTAATGCCCATCATTATTGGCACCAATATTTTTATATTTGTATATCCATCTTTTGTACCGAAAGCTACCGCGGCATTAAGTAGTGAATCTTTAGACAAGAATCCTGAAGTAAAAGGAAGCCCAATTAAAGAGGCAGCACAGATTAAATAAGCGTAAAATACTACAGGAATTTTTAATAATAAATTACCCATCTTTCGCATATCCTGCTCGTGATGCATATAGTTGATGACCGCTCCCGCACACAGAAATAATCCTGCTTTGAAAAATGCATGTGTGGTAAGATGAAAAAACGATGCTCCAACAGCACCCATCCCCATGCCAGTCACCATAAAACCCAGCTGTGAAATGGTTGAGTAGGCCAAAACCTTCTTAATATCATATTGAAAAACAGCAGAAATTGCTGCCAAAACACTGGTTAGTCCACCTATAAGTGCAATTACCAAACCTGCATCGGGTGTGATGATGGGTGAAATTCTGCCTAATAAAAATACACCAGCCACCACCATAGTGGCTGCATGAATAAGTGCCGAAGCTGGAGTTGGACCCTCCATAGCGTCCGGAAGCCAAATCTGTAATGGTAATTGAGCAGATTTGGCGGCAACCCCACCAAAAACCATCAAAACAGCCAAGGTTTGAAGTCCTTCGATGGTTAAAAATGGAAAACCGAAAGCAGTTTTATTAAGGTTTTCTGGTGTAAAAGCATCAAAATCTAGATTTCTGTAAATTAAAAAGAGAATAAATATGCCTACCATTAGAAATGCATCTCCTAATCTATTGATTAAAAAGGCCTTGATGGCTGCTGAATTAGCAGCTTTTTTGGTATACCAAAATCCTATGAGTAGGTAAGAGCAAAATCCAACGAGTTCCCAAAAAAGATACAGTTGAAGTAGATTGCCAGCTAGTACTAAGCCTAACATTGAAAAAACAAACAAGTTTAAAAATGCAAAGTACCGATTAATACCGTCGTCATGATCTAGATACTTAGTAGAGAAAAGCTTTACAAAAAAAGCAATAATCTGTACCAAAATATACATAAAGTAGGTTTGATTGTCTATTAGGATTTTGAAATTTATATGTGTATCTCCCAAATGTAGCCAATTGTAAGATATACTGAAGTTTTCGGTAGAAGGAACTTGTAAACTTGAGGAAAAAATAATGCCCAAAACACTTATTACAATTGAAATCCAACCTGAAAGCTGTTTAAACACAGTATTGTTCAGACTGAGTAGCAACACAAAGCCGACCAAATAAATGAATAAATTATAGAAAATTATAGACTCTGGATTCATGTGTTTTCAGAGAGCTTTAAAAAGGCAAAACTAAATATTATAATTCAGAAAAATGGAATAATGAAAATTTAAAAGCCAAATTCTTTAATTCAGTCGCTTTAATGCCATCTCAGCTATGGTTTTACCTATCGAAAGCGATGAAGTGGCTGCTGGAGACGGAGCATTCAAAACATTGATAGCTTGCTTATTTTCTATTATCGCAAAATCATCGAGAAGTCCACCTTCAAAGTCACATGCCTGGGCACGTACACCCGCACCACCCGGCAGAAGGTCTTCCTTTTGGATTTCTGGAATTAAAGCTTGAAGAGCTTTTGTAAAGGCCGATTTTGAAAATGAGCGATAATATTCACCTAATCCTGTTTTCCAATATTTAGCCGCTACTTTTCTGAATCCCGGCCAGGTCAGTGTTTCTCCAAATTCCGAAAAATCAACAGAAAGCTTTTTGTAACCCTCTCTCCTGAATGCCAATACAGCATTTGGTCCAGCTTCAACGCCGCCGTCAACCATCCGTGTAAAATGTACACCTAAGAATGGAAAGTTTGGATCAGGAACTGGATAAATAAGGTGTTTTACTAAATATTGTTTCTCAGGTTTTATTTCATAATACTCTCCTCTAAAAGGAATTATTCTTACCTTAACTTGCTCTTTTTCCGTAAACTGTGCCACTTTGTCGGAGTAAAGGCCAGCACAATTTATTACTAAAGTGGAATTGTAACTTCCTTTTGTTGTTACCACCGTAGAAACTCCATTTATTTCAGAAATAGAACTTACTTTTTCTCCTAGACGAATTTCCCCGCCCATGTTTTTAATGTTTTCGGCGTATTTTTCAGAAACAGCGGTGTAATTAATAATACCCGTCTGAGGTACTTTTATTCCTGCTATGCCTGCCACATGAGGCTCTATGGCTTGCATTTGTTCTTTATTTAACTTTTCTAAACCTTTCAGACCGTTTTGAATCCCTCTTTCATAGAGGGTCTCAAGGCTTGCGAGCTGATCTTCACTGGTAGCAACCACTATTTTGCCGCAGAGTTCGTATTTTATGTTATTCTCATTGCAAAAGTCGATCAACATGTGGTAGCCTTCTATGCAGTTTTTGGCTTTCAAACTTCCTGGTTTATAGTACAATCCTGAATGGATTACACCACTATTATGGCCTGTTTGGTGTGCAGCAAGGCTATTTTCTTTCTCTAGCAACAATAATCGCAAACTCGGTTTGGCTTTTTTTAGATTTAGAGCTGTAGCCAGCCCGACAATACCTCCACCAATTACCACAACGTCATAATGCATATAAAAACAGCTTTAAAACCCTTAATACGGGCTATATGAAAATAAGAACCGAATAATTAAAATAAACTTTGGCTTTTTGGATTGCTCATTTTAAATTTGTGCAAATTTAAATGATATAAGTTTCATAATGAAAAAGAACATAGTATTCATTTTCTGTTTAGTGGCTTTGGCCTCTTGTGGATATCAGAAAAACAACCGAATTGAGCAGGATGATGTAAATGAGGGCAACGAATACGTTTATGGCGTTCACCCAGATTCAGCAGCTAGACAATTAAATGTAACCTATACAGCTAAGCCTGAGTTAGAAGCCCGTACAGCAGCGATCCGTGAAAAACTTTACGGTCCAACTACACCAGCTTCAACTGCAGAAACTACAGCTGCCGCTCCAGTAGCAGACAGCACTAAGGTTGGTGCTTAATTGACAATATTTTTCTCAAAGTGATTTTACAGGAATTCAACAATGATTTTTGTAAAATCACTTTTTGTTTTTTGTAAAGTCTACTTTCTTTCGCATTTTGAGTTCAGTTTTGTCGTTATATGATGAATACCAGGCTCTGCGATTGTATTTGTGGCTATGGGAGTTTAATTTGGTCAATATTATTGTACATTTGATACGCTATAAATCTGAATTTTAGAAAATATGCAGTTTTTGTTTCCAAGTGTTTTGTGGGGATTATTAGCCTTGAGTATTCCACTCATTGTGCATCTTTTCAATTTTCGAAGAACTAAAAAAGTATTTTTTTCTAATGTAGCTCTTCTCAAGACTGTTGAAACAAAATCTTCAGCTTTCAGAAAACTAAAGCAACTGCTCATCATGGCGGCTAGAATGTTATTTTTAGCATGTTTAATTATTGCTTTTGCTCAGCCAATATTTTTTAATAAAAAAGCAAACATTGATGCAAGGCCAGTAGGAATTAATGGTATTTATCTCGACAATTCGTTGAGTATGCAAAACACCTCAGAAAGCAAACGATTTTTAGACCTGGCCATCATAAAAATTGATGAACTGCTTTCGATTTTCAATAGATCATCTAATGTACAGATGACGACAAACGATTTTGACGGGCAAGACCAGTTTGTGACAAACGCCTCAAAAGTTAAAGACAGACTTACCACTACGGATTTTTCCGAGATTCCTCGAACGCTTGAGCAGGTATATAAAAGACAAAAATCTATTGCAGAAAAACACAATCCCTCTGCTCAAAATCATTTTTTTTGGTTTTCTGATTTTCAGAAATCTACAGTTGGTAAGTTAGAAAACGTGAAGATAGATTCTAATGATAAACTGCATTTGATACCGGTGATGGGTAGGGCTTCTAAAAACGTTTTTGTAGATTCAGTTTGGTTGAGTTTGCCTGTTGTGAGAGAAATGCAGAACAATGTTTTGAATGTAAAGGTCTATAATTCAGGAAATAAGGGAGTTGAGAAATTGCCGCTAAAATTGTTTATTGACAATGTGCAAGCATCAACGTCATCGGTAAATATTTCTTCTAATAGCTTGGCAACAGCTACTTTTAATTTTACAGTTAAGGAGCGAGGTGTTCACAAAGGCAAAATTTTATTTGATGATCAGCCTATAACATTTGACAACGACTACTATTTTGTATTAAACGCATCGCCAACTATTCGTGTTTTGCATCTTTTTGGGCAGCGTAGTCCCCAAAACTACCTTTCCAAAATGTACGCTAATGACAGTCTGTTTAAGTATAATGCTTATTCGATAAGCAATTTTGACCCGGGTCAGGTGCAAAATGCTGACATCGTGGTTTTGGAGGGCGTATCTACAATTGATGGAGAAACTAAATTGACACTCGAAAATTTCCTTTCTTCTGGTGGAAGTGTGGTTATTAGTCCTTCTGATAATCCTGAAGCAGCCAGTTATCTTGCATTTTTGGGTAAATATGGTTTTCAAAATATTGAGGTCCTGAATGAAGTCCCTAGTCCTGAAAACTTTGTAGATATCAACGAACCTGATAAATCCTCCCCTTTTTATGCAGATGTTTTTGAGCGAAGTTCTTTCAATAGTTTGGTGAGTATGCCCAAGTCTATGCCTAAAATGCAGTGGGGTGGTGCGGCTGAAAAACTACTGAGTTTCAGAAATGGGAAGGCTTTTCTTACCAGAACTAAAGCGGGAGATGGTGTATTATATTTGTTAGCTAGCCCGCTCAATTCTAAATTTGGAAATTTTGCCGAACATGCTTTTTTTGTACCAACATTTTACAAAATGGCCTATTTGAGTAGCAAATCAGATAGGTTGGCATACAATTTTAGCGAATCATCCATAAGTTTTTTTATGCCAAATGCACCTAAAAATGCAACGTATAAACTGAAAAACGTTAAGTTAGAGATTATTCCAGTGCAAAGGTTGTTGGGAAAAACACTCAATCTAACACTTCCAAAATCTTCTGAACTGAGCGAAGGTCAGCTTTTAGGTTCGGGTTTTTATGATTTGGTTATAAACGGGAAAGTGGAAAAGACGCTTGCACTTAATCATGATCATTTAGAGTCTAAACTCGACAATTACAGTTCTGAAAATCTCCGAGATATTTTTGAAAATCAAAAAAACGTGGAAGTTTACGATGATATCTTTGATGGTAGTTTCATAGAAGCCTTTAGAGACACATCATTAGGCAAACCACTCTGGAAATACTTTATAGTTGCTGCTTTGGTTTTTTTATTGGTAGAAATTCTGCTGATTCGTTTTTTGAAATCTTAAAACGCTGTGACCATCTTCAAACTCATTTCTACTACTTCGCCCATCGACTCACAAGCCAAAAAGGCCTTGTTTCGGTAATGTTGGGAGAGTTCTTTTCTCAACTGATCCAAGTTTTCGTCTAAGTGTATTTTGTCTGTTTTCATACATTCTAGTAGGTCATGAAGTTTTACTTTTTCGTCTTTCATGCGGTGGGCAATCAGCGACCTTTCTTCAATTTGATATTGCTTCACCGACTCAGAGGTCATGTATTTCATCCCCATTTCTATGATGGCATTGTTTTGTTTAAAATACTGCGGCATATACACCGACTTGGAGGCTTCATACGACTGTTGGTCAAAATCTATGGCTCGAATTCGATAGTGAAAATCTTCAAAATCTGGCGTTACAATAATTACAAAATTGGACGAATGCATGTCACCTAAAAGCCTTACAAAGCAACGTTCATTAAATTTTATAAACTCTTTGGTGAGCCTAATTGGATTTAGATTAACATCACTGAGGTGGTTTTGCATAAAAAGGTCACCTGTAATACCAGCAATGTGTTCTTCGATCAAAGTTTCCTCACAAGTGAAATAAGACATTACATTGGGCGACAAAAGATGCTCAAGCTCAAGCCCATAAATTCTGGAAGCATCGGCTTTTTTAATATAAAAATAGTCGTAGTTGTCGTTTACTTTGTTGCTAATTCTGATTCTAAACGGCAGAGTATTGGCATAGGTGCAAATATCCACTCGGTCCACTACCAAGTGTTTAATTACAGATTCATCACCATCTGTTTTGAGGTCTGCGTAGATATTTTTGAGATTTTCGTATATCTCCACAAGGTCGGTTTGAGAATAAAAAACTGTTTCCCAAAGCGTATCGTAGCCATTTTTATCATATAGCGTTATTTTGTTATCATACCTCAAAAGGTCGCTGTATTTGAGTGGCGAATCTATTTCACGGCCTGTATCTCGAAGGTATTTTCGAAGAAGTGGGGATATTTTGAAGGGTATTTTTTTCTTTGAAATGAGTGCCATAAGTTTGTCTGAGTATAGATTTTTTGATTAAATTGATATTGTTTATTTCAAATCAGGATTCAAAATTGCTTTTCTACGATATAAAAAAATGCGTTTAAATTAAAAATAATGATAAGAAATTTAATTGCATCTAAATGTACCCTTTACTAATTGATTAAAATAAATTAATATTTACAAATGATTATTATTATTCTTTTTCTGGAATTTTATTTTTGATAAAAAAAATATAATTTCTAATCAAACTGCTTTTAATTCTTTTAATAAAATAGGATAACTGAACATTCACCATAATATAAATTGTACAATGAACCTTTGGAGTTTTATTAGCATTTAATGGTTGAATGCTGAATATTAGCCACAATTAGCTTTGAATACAAAAATAAAAATATATTTTTGTATCATTAATACCTATAAAAATAACATTATGGAAGAATCAAATAACGGAAGTAATTCAATCATAAAAGCAGGCCTTGTATTGGCTTTAGCAGTGGCGGCAATTTTTGGATACTTGTATTTTAATGAGAAACAAGAGAATTCTCAAAACAATGTATCTATTACTGAAAAAACAAACGAGCTTTTAAGAACCAATACCAAATTGGATTCTATATCAGCCCAATTAGATGCTAAAATTGCCGAAATTTCAGCATTGGGAGGCCAAGTAGAAGAGTTGGAGGCTTTGAAAGCGGCATTGCAAAAAGATAAAAAGGCTTTGATGTCTTCTAAGAGTTTTGATGCCAAAGAGTATCAAAATAAAATAAAGACTTATGAGGCTATGTTGCTTGAAAAAGATGCCGAAATAGCCAAACTTAAAGAAGAGAATGCTGTTTTGAACAACCAGAATCAGGTATTGAATTCTGAGAATACAGGTCTGAAATCTACCAATACGGATTTGAGAACTGCTAAAGAAGCACTTTCAGATTCCGTGTATAAAACTACGGTGCAGAATAGAGAGTTATCAGAAAAAGTTACTTTAGCATCGGCTTTAAGACCCATGAATTATACGGTGGCCGCTATAAACTCTAGAGGAAAGGAAAGAGATGGAGAAGAGTTTAAGGCTCGTAAAGTGGATAGGGTGAAAATCGCTTTCAAATTGGCTGAAAACCCACTGACGAAAAAGGAAAATAAAACCATTTACATGAGAATGATAGACCCAACCGGCAATGTTATTTCTGATATGGCTACTGGCTCTGGAGCTTTTAGTTTTGGTGGAAGAGAGACTATTTATACAGCCAAGCAGACTTTTATGTACTCCAACTCTGGACAAACAGTAGAGTACATTTACAACAGAGGTGCTAATTACGAAAAAGGAGCATACAAAGTTGAACTCTACGCAGACGGCTTCAGAATAGGACAAACAAACTTTAATATCAAGTAATTTTCAGGTGTTTAGCAATAAAAGTATTAAAAAAAGCGGTCTTAGGGTCGCTTTTTTTGTGTTTAAATGGAGTAAATTTGAGTCATATTTCAACCAAAATTTTATGAAAAAATACGCATTTGTTTTTTGTTTAATATCTGTAACGGCCTTTACTCAAAAATCAGTAAAAATCACTTCATTGCCTGCTGAGAAAAAAGTAGAAGTAAAAATAGGTGGTACTTTGTTTACCAATTATTTCTATCCTGGCAAAGATGTGCTTAAAAAGGCTGTCCTTTATCCTGTTTTGAGTCCAAAAGGTACCTTAATTACGAGAGGCTGGCCATTAGACCCCCGTAAAAATGAACGTATAGACCATCCGCACCATGTGGGCGTATGGCTCAATTATGAGTCGGCCAATGAACATGATTTTTGGAACAATTCCATAGAAGTGGAAAAAGCCAAAGACCCAAGAACTTTTGGAACCATCGTACATACGGGTATAACAAAGATAAAATCAGGCAAAAAGAATGGGGAGTTGGTCGTTACCGCTGATTGGTTAGATAAATATGGCAATAAAATGCTGGAAGAAACGACGAAATTTGTGTTTGAGGGAAACGAAACATCTAACATTGTGGATAGAATTACCACTCTGAAAGCTGTCGTGGACAAGGTAGTTTTTAAAGATGTAAAAGACGGTCTGTTTGCGATTCGTCTGGCTAGAGAATTGGAATTGCCAAGCAATAAGCCTGAGGTTTTTACCGATGCTGCTGGGTTGGCTACTAAAGTTCCAGTTATGAATAATGATGGCGTAACTGGCAATTACCTCAATGCACAAGGAATAAAAGGTGAAGATACATGGAGCAAACGCTCAGAGTGGGTCACCCTGCAAGGCAATATAGAGAAAGAAGATATTTCGGTAACCATTATAGATCACCCTACTAATATAAATTACCCATCTTATTGGCATTCAAGGGGTTATGGTTTGTTTAGTGTTAATCCTTTGGGTGAAAAGGCGTTTACCAATGGAGCAAAAGAGACCAATAAGACAATTTCAAAAGGTGAAAGCATTACTTTTAAGTATCGTTTGGCTATCAGTTCAACCAAATTGAGCCCTACTGAAATTGAACTTATGTCGCAAAACTTCGCCAAAAGGTATTAAAAATATGTAAGTGGTAGAATAGATATTGAAAATTTGGTAATTTTGTGAAATTCTTTTACACAAAATTACTATGCAAGAACTTTTTACTACTGCGGCTCTTACTAGCGTGCTTACGCTTACGATATTAGAAATAATATTGGGCGTTGATAACATTATTTTCATTTCTATTATTTCAGGCAAGCTTCCTGCAGAAGAACAATCTAAAGCCAGAAACATCGGTTTGGTCTCAGCCATGTTTATTCGTATTGGTCTTTTATTTATATTGGGCTTTATATTAGGCCTTGAAAAAGATTTGTTCAACCTACAAGATTTAGGTCTGCCATTTGACATGGGCATGACAGGTAAAGACCTTATTTTATTAGGCGGGGGTTTGTTCCTGCTTTATAAATCAACTTCGGAGATTCACCACAAATTAGAAGGTAAAGAGGATGATTTGGATTCTACAAAAAAAGGCTCTTCAAGTTTGACAAAGGCGGTGATTGATATTTCTATTATCAACATTATATTCTCCATAGATTCTATCATAACAGCTGTAGGTATGACGAATATCATATCAGTTATGGCTGCTTCAGTCGTACTTTCTACAGTGGCCATGTTATTATTTGCTAAAAACGTAGGTGATTTTGTGGATAAACACCCAACAGTAAAAGTTTTGGCCTTATCGTTTTTGGTGATGATCGGTACTTTGTTGGTGGCAGAAGCTTTCCACGTCCATGTACCTAAAGGTTATATTTATTTTGCTATGGCGTTTTCTTTTTTAGTAGAAATGCTCAATATTAAAATGCGGACAAACTCTAAAAAGCCGGTGAAGTTGCACACCCATGTGAAGGAAGATTAATATGCAAAAAAGGCGTTTTGGTGTTTTTACATACCTTTTTAATTTCTGGTGTATTGCTTGGCTTATAATTATCTTTGTGGCATTATTCCCTTTTATTTTTTCTTGTATAAAAATAAAAAGTTTAAATAGGTATGGCACAAAACTCACCAATATTTGGGCAGATATTTTTTTCTTGTTTTCAGGAATGCCCGTTCAAATAGAGCATAGATTTAAGCCCGATGCAAATAAAAATTACGTTTTTGTAGCTAATCATTTTTCTTATTTGGATGTTGCGGTAGGAATGAAAGTAGTTAGAAACAATTTTTCTTACATGGGCAAAAGTTCTGTAAAAAATATTCCTTTACTGGGATATATGTTTGCTAAACTGCACATTCAAGTAGACAGGAGCGACAAAGAAAGTCGTTCTAAATCAATGTTGCAGTCAAAGAGAGCTTTGGATACTGGTAGAAGTCTTTTTATTATGCCAGAGGGTGGGATTATAAGCCAGAAAATTCCGCAAATGCATTTACCGCTTAAAGACGGGGCTTTTTTGTTGGCAATTGGTTCTAAAGTTCCGATTGTTCCGATTACTTTCTTAAATTTGTATGAAATAATGCCTGATAAAACAATATTTTGGGGTTTGCCTAAGGTTATTATGCATGAACCTATAGATACTTCTATTTATTCAAAAGAAAACTTAGAGGAGCTTAAAACACGGGTTTATGAGATTATTCAAAACCAGCTAGACGCTTATAAAAATGGAAATTGACTTAGAAACGATACGAAAAATTGCTCATTTGGCTAGGCTCGAACTTAAGCCTGAAGAGGAGCAACAAATGTCGGGTGATTTTGCAAAGATATTAGACTGGATGAATCAGCTAAACGAACTCGATACCAGTAAAGTGGAACCATTAATGCACATGCACAAAGGTTTTAATGTTTTCAGAGAAGATAAAGCTAAAAACGAACTAACAAAAAAAGAGGGGCTGATAAATGCCCCTCAGAAAAACGACGATTATATAATGGTACCAAAAGTAATGGAATAATCTTTTACAGATTAAATGCCATATTAAAGCTCAAGTTGATTTTTTCGTCTGCTCTTACACCCATCAAGCCTGGAGGTTCTATTCCATAGTCTTTCATATTGATGTCAAACTTACCCTCAATTTTTAGACTTCTGCCTGTTAATGTCTTTATTGCTTTTAACTCTACTGGCTTAGTGACACCATGAAAAGTTAAGTTTCCTTTGATCATCAGCTGGTTATTGGCCTCTTGAATATTGCTGGCTGAGAAAGATACATTCGGATATTTTAAAGCTTCTAGTGCTTCCAAAGCATGAGAGTCACGGTTGGAATTACCACTATCAAATGATTTTACAGGTACTATAACTGCCACAGCTTCAATAGCTGAGGTTTTGTCGTTATAGACTATTATACATTTGTTCGCGGTCGATTTAGCATCCCAGTCGTGCATAGGATGTTTCATGGCATATTGCACATAAGATGACTTTTTATCGGCTTCAATTTTCTTTTTTTCTTGGGCTTTTGTGACCAAAGAAATCAGTATTATGCTCAGAAATATGAATGTTTTTTTCATTATTGTATTTTGATTTAAACCCTAATTGTATTTACGACTTTTAAAGAATAAAAGATGTAAAGTGTGTTTTCAAAACTCAAACTTAATGGTTGCTATGGCAGCAGTATAAGCTCCAAAAGTAGTAAAAGCTGCTGCTCGGTGCCATTTTTTTATGTTTGCTGGGTTTGAGTTGCCGTCTATTTGTTGGCTTAAAACATTCGTGGCAATCATACCTGAAAGATGCACATAGGATAATATTTTATGAAGCTTAATATTATCGAATTTCTTGCGATTAACTAAAGGTGGTGGTGCAGTGAAGCTCATCAAAGCGGTGGTGATGTACCCGATGTTTATGCCTGTAGCTATTCCTTCATGCGTGTTTTTGAGTTTGTCGGTATAATTACCCGGTTTGTAAAGTCTCGAACCAACAATCCCTTGTGCCAGCATACCAGCTGCAGTGGCTAAACCTACCGCCTGATGTATTCTAAACATAGTACGTCGTATTTTTAATTCATGCTCACGAGTTTCGGTTGTTAATACTTTAGGAGCAATTCCTACCCTTCTATATAATCCGTGTTCACCCCAAAGCATACGTTGCGTAATAAGCATTCTGTCTGGCAAAAGACTTTCTGTAGCGGAGCTTTCATCTCCTGTTAGGTCTAATAATAGGCTATCTGCAACAGTATTTTGAGCATGAGATACCATAGAACAAACTAAGAGAATTGTGCAAAAGAAATATTTAAACATGGTTATTGTATGTTAATGTATCAAATGTACATCTAATTTTCATTAATTATCCTCAGCTTACTTTTAAAGTATTAGCGGTTGCATTAAATGCAGTCTTATAAGTTTTAAGTGCAGCAGTTGCGGGAGCTTTTTCTACAGTACCATCGGTTTTAAACTCAGAACCATGATTGCTACACCAAAGGTCTCCTTCTGCTTTTCGGTAGGCAAGTGTGGTACCTTGATGTGTACAAGACTTCGAGACCGCAATGTAGTTTCCGCTAACATTAGCTACTAAAGTGTCTCCAATGATGGCAAATTCTCCTGCAGTGGTAAGTTTAGAGTAGCTTGCGTTTTTAAGGTCGATAGTGAAATCAATTGACGTACCAGTGGTAGTTCCAGTTAGTCCAGATGCAGTATTACCTGTGTTACCTGTATTTCCTGTGTTAGTATTGCCAGGTGTTACGGTTTCTTCTTCGGTACTACAAGCAGATACAGCCCCGATACAATAAAACGCCATTAAGGCTTTTGATGATAGACCTAAAGTTTTCAGAAACTGGCCTCTTGATTGTTTGTTCATTTCCATAGTTCAAAAATTATAGTTTTTAAATTTTTCTATAACTATTTACGGAAATCGATTCATTTTGGTTGCATTATTTTTTTGGGTGCCTGTGTTTTTATATTTAAAAATAGGCCAGTCGTTAACAATTTAACATCACCAAAGCCGACATTTTTTATAGGAATTTTTACAAAAGGTTCAAGTTGAACGCTCAGAAAATTGGTAAGTTTTCTTTCAATACCGATCGACATATTTATTACTCCAGCACCAAAAAAGCCCGAATTTCCTTCCCATTTTCGCCATTTGAGGTTAGGGTCGGCATCGTTTTCATAGAAATATTCGTATTTTTCGTTGATCATTTTGTAATTGGTAATGCCTAATGTGGTGTAAAGTTGGTTAGATTCTTTTTTTAGGATTTGGTAAGAAAGTGAAATAGGGATATCTAACATGTCACATGATGCTTGTACTTCTTTTAGTGGTGACGACGGTTTTCCCCATTTTACTGGCCAGGCGTAGTTTTCGGGATATGCATCATAAAGTTTAAGAGATTTTATAACTCCAGCTCTCAAAGCCCATTTCTGACTTATTTTATAGTCTAAAATAACTTGGAGGTTATAACCCAAAGGACCAAATTCGCTTGCAACCACTTTGCTATAATCTGGCGAAAACCCTAAGTTTAAAGCAAATTTTTGAAGTATATTTGATTCCTCCGAAGAGAGTGCTTCCGTAATATCGTTAGAGGCATTTTGGTTAACTGCTTCATTGGATTGGTTAGTTAAAATTACAACTGTATCTTCTTTGAAATAAGCTTCTTGTGGTTGTGGTTCAACTTTTATCGCGACTATTTCTTCGACCTTGCCAATCTCTGATTTTTTCTCAGAAATCGCAACTGTGGTCTTTTCTTCAATTAGTTTTAAATCAGGTTTTTGGGTAGATTGAGTCTCGTTATTGATTTTTTGGGAGAACAATTCATCAATAGGAATTGTACTATCAGGAATTTGTTTGATTTGGGTAAATTCAGGCTTTAAATTATCTTTTGCCAAAACTTGTATCGGGGCAGAGTTAGTGTTGTATTTTTGGGCGAAATTAGTCTTCTTCTTTTCTTCTGCCTTTATTCCTGCTTGTGTTTTTATTGAATTCGAATCCTTGGAATAGTCAACTTGATTTGGAACACTTTTTTGTTTTGTATTTTCTGATTTAGCAATTTGTTTTTTGGTTTTATTTTCTGCTAAAGATATATTTTTTTCGTTTTTATTTTCAATATTCGCACGTTTAGTCTCAAGGTTTTCTTTCTTAAAATATAAAGTAGAAATAATCCCCAATGCACCAAATATGAATAAGGCAGCCGCTGATCTCCAAAAAATTAAAAAGCGTCTTTTACGGTTTTCTTCTTCTAGTTTTTCTTGCATAAGTGGCCAAGCATCGGGCCATACTTCCTCCTTATGATTTAAGGAAATATCCCTCAATGCATCGTCGAATTCCTCATCTGATATATCGTTCCAATCTTTCATTGCTGTTTTATTTTGTGGGATTCTATAACTTTGAGGAAGTTTCGAAGCATTTCTCTTGCTCTAGACAGGTTGGATTTTGAAGTTCCCACCGAAATATTCATCATTTTGGCAATTTCTTCATGCGAATATCCTTCAACAACAAATAGGTTGAAGTTTATTTGATAGTTTTTAGGAAGTTTTTTCGCAATCAACAACAACTCTTCATATCCCATCTTTTGAATAGGATTAACTTCCTCATTAGGAAATGAGTAAACACTCTCAATATCCAAATGATGATAGTGCTTGCTT
>JAIPAJ010000038.1 GCA_021740125.1 Leadbetterella sp.
TTCAAACACGGTGCTTTTCATGGGTTAATGTACGGTTTATTCTTTGTTTTACCAGTTATTGGTACCAATGGACTTTTCGAGAGAAAAAGCTGGAAATATATCTTTATCAACGTTGGTTACTGGATAGTAAGCCTGATGCTGATGGGAGGAATTATCTGTGCTTGGCATAAATAGTTTTAGTTAAATTATATTTTGAAACATAAAACATTCATTCGATTGGTTTGTTTTTTTTTCAACCAACGCAAATTGCATCTTCACAAACATTCCGAATCTATTTTGACCCAAATTCTCCATAAAAAGCTGTATTTTTGCCTTTCAAAAAATAATTCATTTCATTGGAACCAAACTACGACTATCACAAGCCTGTAATGCTCAAAGAATGTCTCGACGGCCTCAGTATAAAGCCAGATGGTATTTATGTGGATGTTACTTTTGGTGGCGGTGGTCATAGTAGAGAGATTTTGGCCAAACTTACTACGGGTCATTTGTATAGTTTTGACCAAGACGATGACGCTAAGAGAGAAGCTGCAAAAATTGATTCGGAAAATTTTACCTTTATTTCAGCAAACTTTAGGTTTTTACGCAAGTATTTAAGGGTTTATGGCGTGAAATATGTGGATGGAATTTTGGCCGATTTGGGGATTTCTTCTCACCAAATAGATACCGCTGAGCGTGGGTTTTCTACCAGATTCGATGCCGACCTCGACATGCGGATGGATGTTCAGCAAGAACAATCTGCAAAATCTGTTGTAAATGAATATAGCTTTGAGGCCCTTCACAAGATTTTTGGTATTTATGGAGAGCTGAAAAATGCCCGGACGGTGGCCCAGGCCATTGTTTCGGCAAGAGGAACTGGGCCTATTGAAACGATAAGTGAGCTTAAAGCTGCCTTACAAAGATATGCTCCTCGCGGAAAGGAGAATAAATTTTTTGCACAAGTATTTCAGGCATTGAGAATTGAAGTAAACGAGGAACTGAAAGTCTTGGAAGAATTTCTTGAGCAAGTGCCAGAGCTTTTAGCCCTCCACGGGAGGTTGGTGGTGATGTCCTATCATTCTTTGGAAGACCGCCCTGTTAAGAATTTTATCCGTAGTGGGAAGTTTTTTGGGGAGGTTGAGAAGGACTTGTTTGGCAATGAACTCAAACCACTTCATAGCGTGACAAGAAAACCAGTGGAGGCCAATGAGGAAGAGTTGATTCAAAATCCAAGGGCAAGGAGTGCCAAGTTGAGAATCGCCGAAAAGTTAGCGTAATTCGTTCCGTTTTGGGAATCATTTTAAATTTTTTAAATCACTTGGATAAATTTTAAAGAAAAAATTCTTTAATTTTGAAAGGTGCTTCCCATAAAAATTAGATTAATGTCACAGAACCGCCCCAGAAGAAGGGTAGAGCAGGATAGCTCTAAGTCCTTTAACTTCAACTTAATAGACCCCATGGCCAAGTGGGTCAATCGTAAATTAGAAATAGACGAACGCTTGTCTCCAACCACGTTACGTAAGGTGCTTTGGGTGGGTTTTTTAGTGACTATTTACATTTATTTTCAGCACAATTTCGACGGCCTAATTAGGAAACTCGATAGGGCAGAAAAGCTCCTCAATGAGCAAAGAGCCTCTTTTATTTCTCATAAATCCAAATATCTTTTTGCAAGTAAGCAGTCTGAAGTTGAAAGGAAACTTGAACAGAGAGGATTTGAAAAGAATGCTCAACCGCCTATTAAAATAGCTTTCGAAAAACCTTAAAAATCCTAAAAAATGTCTGGTAAAAGTTCAATAAAGGAACAAATAAAGGGGCGGTCAAGATTGACTATCTTTGCATTGAGTATAGTTGGAGCTGCTATTTTTTTTAAAATAATTTATCTTCAAACAAGTCAAAAAGCCGTGCTGCTTTCAAAAGTCATTGACTTTCAAATGAAAGAGCGAATAATAGATGCTACTCGTGGGAATATTTATGCTTCTGACGGCCATAGTCTTTTGGCCACTTCCATACCCAAATATCAGGTAGTATTTGACCCTTATCAGTCCAAAAAAGAACTTTTCGACAATAGCCTAGACTCCCTTTCTATTTTACTCTCGGCTTATTTTCAAGATTTTAGTTACTTGGAATACAAAGAGAAAATTTCTAAAGCAAGGAAAACCAAAACGAGGTATATGGTCTTTGGAGGCAACCGAAAGTTAGACCATATAGAAAAAGAAAAGATTGAGAAATTTCCCCTTTTTAGAGAAGGAGCCAACAAAGGTGGAGGTAGATTTGAGATAGAAGAATTTAGATTCTTGCCATTTAATAATTTGGCCATGAGAACCATAGGAAAGCTCGACCCCAAGACTAAAAAAATAGGAGATTTTGGAGTTGAAGCTAGTTTTGAGAATTATTTGAAAGGTAAAGATGGAAAAGGTTTCTATGAGCGGTTGGCAGGAGGTTATCAAAAACCAGTCAACCTCGAGTCAGATATTAACTCAGAGCCAGGCTGGGATGTAGTTACTACTTTAGATGTAAACTTTCAGGATATTGTAGAGAATGCACTTCGCAATCAGGTCTTCCAAACGCAAGCCAAATACGGCACTGCTGTGGTGATGGAGATAGCTACTGGAGAAGTAAAAGCCATAGCCAATCTTACACGTATCACCGATTCTGATGGTGTGGTAAGCTATATTGAAGATCAAAATTATGCGGTAAAAGAAGGTACGGATCCTGGGTCTACCTTTAAATTGGCTACCATGGTGGCTTTGCTTGAAAAGGCAAATTTACAACTGACCGAGATGGGAGTTAACTGTCCAGGTGAAATTCGTCACAATGGTCTTTCTTTTACTTGTTCGCACAAACACGGAGAACTTACTGTGCAAGAGATTTTTGAACAATCCTGCAATATTGGTATTTATAGTTTGATGAAAAAGCATTTTGGATTTACTACTGCGGAAGATTATTTTGCTTACTTACGTCAATTTAGATTAGACAAACCTTCGGGTTTTCAGCTAAAAGGAGAGCCATATCCCATATTGAAAAACTCTAAGAGTTCTACCTTTAGTGGCACGACAGTGCCTTGGATGTCAATAGGTTATGAGTCGAGAATTACGCCCATTCAGATGCTCACTTTTTATAATGCTATAGCTAACGATGCCAAGTGGATTCAACCCATTATTGTAAAGGAAATTAGACGCGGCACCAAGGTGGAGGAGGTAATTACGGCAAACAGAATCTCGGAACCTTTGTGCTCAGCCAATACGCTTAAAAAAATTAAGCAAATGATGGAGGGAGTAGTACTAAATGGAACAGCTAAAAACGTAAACGGTGGTACCTGTCAGATTGCAGGTAAAACGGGTACTTCACAAAAAAGAGTAGGGGGTAATTACAAAAAAGGGCTCTACCATACTTCATTTATTGGTTATTTTCCCGTCAAAAAACCCAAATATAGTTGTGTGGTTGTCATTGATGAACCCGTAGGGACGAATATTTATGCCGCCGATGTTTGTGCTCCAGTATTCAAAACCATCGCTGATAAAATATTTGCTTATGACATTTCGATACATCCTCGCTTAATTTTGAAAAGTGATGTACAAAAGCTAGTAACTAAGCATAATCCAGGGAAAATTTCTGACCATAGATATATTGGTCAGAAATTAGGTATAAATAATCAACCCGAAGGAGAAGGATTTACAAACCCTAGGGTTGTAAAACAGGATTCTGTGGTTTGGGAAACAAAAAATTTTGACAAAAACATGGAGGCCGTCAAAGGGTTGTCTCTCAAAGATGCCCTTCCTTTGCTCGAAAACAAAGGTTTTAAAGTTAAATATTCGGGTATTGGCAGAGTAAAGGCCTATTCGATGGTTGGCAAAAATATTGTGGCTCTTGTGCTTCAGTAAATTTAAAATAAATGATTTACCAAAAACTATTTGATAAACATATCAATTATAAAGAACCTTCTCTACAAAAAAGGAGGTTTAAACATTCAGATATCGTTGGTTTAATAAATGCTGTACCATTTGAAAAACAAATTGTTGGACAGTCTTTTGAGCAGCGAGAAATATATAAAATAAAAGTTGGACGAGGGAAAAGAAAAATATTGTTGTGGTCGCAAATGCATGGCAATGAAGCCACGGCTACTATGGCTATCTTCGATATTCTTAATTTTCTAAAGCCGCAAGATGATAATTTTCAGGATTTTAGAAATAAAATTTTAAATAAACTCGAACTTCATTTTGTGCCTATGCTCAACCCCGACGGTGCTGAGAGATTCATTCGTCGTACTGCCCAAGGTATAGATATGAACCGTGATGCATTGGCACTGCAATGCCCTGAGAGCAAAATTCTGAAAAGCTTAGTTTTTGATTTAAAACCGGAGTTTTCGTTTAATCTTCATGACCAAAATATTCGTTACTCGGCTGGTATTTCATCTGAGCAAGCCACTATCTCGTTTTTAGCCACAGCTTATAACCAAGAAACGGAATGGAATGAGGTAAGGACCAAGTCCCGGCAAGTGATAAGTGCTATGAATGAAGTACTTAAGAATTTTATTCCATATAATATTGGGCGTTTTTCTGATGAATTTGAACCCAGAGCGTTCGGCGATAACATCCAGAAATGGGGAAGTAGCCTTATATTAATTGAATCTGGTGGATACAAAGATGATACTGATAAACAGTTTATTCGAAAGCTTAATTTTGTTTCAATTTTGAGTGCTTTTGATGTTATTTTGAAAGACGGATATCAGAAATATAGTCTTTTAGAATACCAACAAATACCTCAGAATGAAAAGTATCTGTTTGATTTGAAAATCATAAATGCCAAAATAAAACTTGGAAATACTATTTTTAATGTTGATTTAGGCGTTAATTTCGAAGAAAAAAATATTCTTGGGGCAAGCGAATTCATCCATAAAAGCGTTATTGAAGATATGGGAGACTTGTCGGTTTTTTGGGGAATAAAAACTTTCGATGCCCAAGGTGGGTTTCTAAGGCCATTTTCTGATTTCCCTGAAATCGCAAATAAACTGGGAGTTTATAAAAATTTTCAGGTTGAAGAGGGTGAGGAGGCTTTTTTTGTTTTAGACCACGGTAACCATCAAACTGCTATATTAAATGGAAAAGTTGTCGAGTAATATTTAAATTATTGATTATCAAAAAGATATTTGTTTTCAGCTACTTGTTTGTTTTGGCATTTTCTGGGTTTTCTCAAGAAAAATCGGTGTATGGAAAAGTGGTAGACAGCAGTACAAAAAAAGGAATTTCTACGCTAAATGTCTTAAATAAACGATCTAACCAAGTAGTAGCCACCAACGATGCGGGTGATTTCTATATTCGTGCCATTGCTGGAGACTCTATCATCATCACGAGTTTTGGGTATAATCGTAAAGGAATTCTTTGGGATGGCAAAGAACGAAATCCTGTTTTCGAAGTAAAATTGCAGCCGTTTATGTTGCAAGAGCTGGTCGTAAAAGACAAAAAATTGAGTGATCTACACAAAGAAATTCAAGATTTTTTGGCCAATCCCAACGATTCCAAAGCCATCAGAAATGAGATATTGAAAAGTATGCTCAACACCAACACTAGTCAACCTGGCATTGGAATTTCTATAGATGCTCTATATGACATGTTTAGTAAAGAAGGCAAAGTGAACCGAAAATTAGCTGATATGCAGTTTCAGGATGCCAAAAGTTTTTACGCCGACCTCAAATACAACAAGCAAGTAGTGGCCCAAATTACCCATTTGCAAGAAGAAGATTTAGCCGATTTCATGGTTTTTTGCAAACCCACACAAGATTTTATACTCAATGCCACAGACTATGAGCTAACTTTCAAAATTTTAAAATGTTTGGGCGATTTTCGTAATACAAGAATTATCAGACGTTTGAGATAGTTGTTTATCCAAATTTATTGTAAATTTACGGCTTAAACAGTATAAATTTATGAAATCAAAAATTTGCATTATGGCATTTTTAATATTTGCCACATTTAGTACTTATTCTCAAAACTTCATGGAAGGGTTTGATAGGTTTTCATCAAAAAAAATCTCTTATCTAACCTTGACTGATGGCACCAAAGTAGAGGGTGACATCGAAGATTTGGACCGTAAAAAGGGCAATATCTCTGAAATTACTATTAAAGTTGATGGTAAGAAAAAGACTTTTAAGCCAGAACAAATAAAGGAAATGTATTTACCAGCTTCGGGTTTGGATAAATTTAGTAAGCAAATGGAAGTAGGTACTAACCTTTCAAAAGATCTCAACAATGACAGAATAAGCGATGGATATGCGTTTTTTGAATATACCCAAGTAGATATTAAAGGGAAAGTACAGCCCTTACTGATGCAATTAGTTAACCCTGGATTTCATAACAAAGTTAGGGTTTATTTTAATCCTTTTGCCAGTGAAACCATTTCTGTAGGTGTCGGTCCAATGAAAGTAGGTGGTTTGGATAAATCATATTTTGTGAAAGTGGGTAACAAACCAGCTTACAAAATTACCAAAGGAGATTATGATGAACAATCAAAAGAGCTTTTCAAAGGTTGTGCAGCAGCCATGTCAGCACTAAAGAAGGACTCAGATTGGAATAAATTTGAGAAGATTGTTTATGTGCATTTTGGTTGCAAATAAACTTTATTTAACGCATTGTTATAGGCTTTTGGCGGTAGCTGAAAGTCTTTTTTATTTACAGAATTTCCATAGATTTAATGAGAAACAAAAACGACCCCACAAAATAATTTGTGGGGTCGTTTTTGAGCTATAAACTATCGACTATAAGCCAAGAGCTAAAAATTATCCTATCTGAATTCTTTTGAAAGAAGAGATAGTCAATCCTTTCACAGTTTTTTCTAGCAATTGAGCGATGGTTACTGAACCGTCTTTTACGAATTCTTGGTTAAGCAAAGTTTGCTCTTTGTAGAATTTGTTCAATTTACCCAATGCAATTTTTTCCAACATAGCCTCAGGCTTACCTTCTGCACGTGCTTGTTCTTTACCGATTTCTATTTCCTTTTCTACGATAGTTGGGTCAACACTGTCTTTGTCCAAACCTACTGGCTTCATCGCTACGATTTGCATCGCTACGTCTCTACCTAGGTCAGTTACGTCAGTTCCACTTGTGTTTTCGAAAGAAACCACACCAGCAGCTTTTCTGTTGCTGTGGATATAAGCTACTACTTGCTCACCTTCTATGTGGCTATACGCAGCTACAACTATTTTCTCACCAATTTTGCCGATCAATTCAGTGATATTTTCTTGTACTGATTGTCCGTTTTCTAGAGACAAGCCCAACAATGTTTCAGCATCTTTGGCATGGTGTTTTACACCTGCTTGAAGAATAGCATTCGCAAGGTTTTTGAAGTCTTCTACGTTTGAAACTGGCTCAGTTTCACAAGCTAAAGCCAATACTTTTGCACTTTTTCCGCTATCGCTAACATCAACCAATACAACACCTTCTGAAGTTTCGTTGTCAGCACGTTTTGCTGCTACTTTTTGTCCTGCTTTACGCAATACTTCTACGGCTTTGTCAAAATCTCCCTCTGCTTCAGTAAGGGCTTTTTTGCAATCCATCATTCCGGCTCCTGTTAATTGACGTAGTTTGTTTACGTCAGCTGCAGTAATATTCATTTTATATTATTTTTATGTAAATAAATTTTTTAGTCTTTTTTTAAAACGAACAGCCCAAAGCGATGCTTCGGGCTATTCTATTATCTTATCGAAGCGTTCGATTTATTATGCCGCAGGTTCTTCTTCGCTTGGTGCAGTAGCTTCTACTTCTGTAGTAGCCTCTACTGGTGCCGAAACCTCAGCTACTGGAGCCGCTTCTTCAACTACTGAAGCTGCTTCTTCAGCAACCTCAGCTGTTTTTACTCTTTTTCTTTTGCCATCTGCTGAATCGTCATCTCCTCTAGATACTACTTCTCTAGCTGTATCAACTGCTCTTTTTGCATCTTCTTCTTCTTGTAAAGCAGCAGATTCTTTGTCAGTTTTTCTCTCAAGTATACCTTCTTCTATGGCTTTACCAATAGCTAGGGTGATCAATGAGATAGATTTGTATGCATCGTCATTTGAAGGGATAGCGAAGTCTACGATCTCAGGGTTTGAGTTAGTATCACACATGGCTACTACTGGAATACCCAATCTCTTGGCTTCAGCTATGGCAAGGTGCTCTCTTTTGATATCAACTACGAACAATGCCGCTGGAAGTCTTGAAAGGTCAGCAACGCCACCTAACAATTTCTCCAATTTAGCCTGCTCACGACCCAACATCAATTTCTCTCTTTTTGCTATGTTGCTAGCAGTTGTTTCGTCAGAAAGCATTTTGTCTATGTTGGTCATTTTCTTCAACGACTTTTTAATAGTCGAGAAATTAGTCAACATACCACCTAACCATCTTTCAGTTACGAAAGGCATTTTAAGGCGTTTTGCTTCTTCTGAAACGATTTCTTGAGCTTGTTTTTTTGTAGCAACAAACATGATTTTACGACCTGAACGAACTACGCTTTTTACAAAAGTTTGTGCAGCTGCAAGGTTTTCAAGAGAGTGATTCAAATCGATGATGTGAATCCCGTTTTTTTCCATAAAAATATATGGAGCCATTCTTGGATCCCACTTACGAGTTAGGTGACCAAAATGTACGCCTGCATCTAACAGGTCTTTGTATTGAATCTGTGCCATTTCTTTTGTTTAAAAATGATTTGAAAAAAATTGAATTTGCAGCACAGTACATCGGGCACGATAAGCACTGTCTGGACGAGAATAATTAGTTAATTTGTTAATTCGATAATTAGTTAATGCGATACCAAAATTAAATTGCACATTAAAACATTGCCAAATTAACAAATTATAAATATTAACGTTTCGAGAACTGGAATCTCTTACGAGCTTTACGACGTCCGTATTTCTTACGCTCAACCATACGTGAGTCTCTTGTAAGGAATCCTTCTTTCTTAAGCGGAGGTCTGTTCTCAGTGTCGGCTTCGCACAAAGCACGAGCAATAGCCATTCTGATAGCTTCTGCTTGTCCGGCGATACCACCTCCTCTTACGTTAACTTTAAGATCATATTTTCCTGTAGCGTTAACTACACCAAAAGGTTGGTTCAAAATAATTTGAAGAACCTCTGTTGGGAAATAATTTGCCATCTCACGACCATTAATGGTCACTCCACCTGTACCAGGTTTCATATAGATACGGGCAACTGCTGTTTTTCTTCTACCAACGGTATTGATTACCTGCATTTTATTTTAAGTTTTTTTCGTTCTTAATTATTAATTTCGATAGTGGTAGGCGTTTGTGCCTGATGCGGATGCTCAGCTCCTTCGTATACATATAGATTTGTATACAATTTACTTCCCAAACGATTCTTAGGCAACATACCTTTGATGGCCATTTCTACAACTTTTCTACCATCTTTAGCCATTAGCTCTCTTGGCGTAGCGAAACGTTGTCCACCTGGGTGGCCTGTATGACGGGTATAGACTTTGTCAGTCATTTTCTTACCAGTCAAACGAATTTTCTCTGCATTAATCACTATCACGTTGTCTCCACAGTCAACATGAGGTGTAAACGAAGGCTTGTTTTTGCCTCTTAAAATATTTACAATCTGACTAGAAAGACGACCCAATATTTGATTGCTGGCGTCTATCACAACCCATTTTTTTTCTACTGTTTGGCGATTGGCCGATACAGTTCTATAACTTAATTGATCCACGAGTACTAATTTTTAACGTTAATTAATCAATTTATGAATTCAAAAAGAGGACCTTACCCAATCAGTTTACTCTGTTTCAATTCAAATCTTATCTAATTATAAGATGCTAATTTTAAGCACATAAAGCAGGTCGGAACTCCTACTTTTCATATAATTTGCTAGGCCTTATGAGAGCGGGCAGCACCCATAAGGCAGTATTTGGGGCTGCAAAGTTATGAAAAAATATTTACGAACCAAAACTTGTTGCTGATTTAGTGGAGATTATGGTAAATTTTATTTGAAATAGGTTTGAGGTTTTTTTAAATTAAACTTTTACTGCAATAATAATTCCCGTAGCCCAATTTAGTTTGGTTAATTTCAGGTCAGTTCTTCTCTCCAAATATTTTTCTAAATGCAGGGCCTTTTCTGCGTGTCCTTCTGGCCAGTTCTCCTTCGGAAGCATGTCGTCAATAATATATAAGCCGCCAATGTTTAACATTTCCAATACTTCATCGAGCATCAAATATTTTCCGTGCCAAGTATCGGCAAAAATATAGTCGAATTTTTGGTCTAAGTTTGCGTTTACCCAAGTTTCGCCATCGATGCAGTCTAAGCATAGGCGAGTATCGTTTCCAAGGTGTTTTTGAGCTATTTCAAGAAGTGAAGAATCGTTGTCAATCGAAGTTAAAGAGGAATTCTCGTCCATTCCATCCAAAATCCAAGCCGTTGAAAGTCCAGTTCCAGTACCAAGCTCCAGAAACTTGCCGTTTGGCTTTGTGGCTGCCAATGTTTTTAAAAGTGAACAAGTGAGAATGTCTGATGGCATGGTAAAACCCATGTCTTTCGTGGCGGCATCAATGGCATAGTAAGCCAAGGGAACATTCTGTATTTCAGATTCCATTATTTTTTTGGAAAAATGTGATAGGAGTTTTTTCTATACCTCAGCCTCAGTGAGTTGTTTCATTAAAACCACCAAGTCCTTGTCGTTTACCTCTTTTATCTTATCTGCAAGCTCCAGAAACTGATCGTAGGTTTCATCGATTTTGTCTTTACCAACATTAAATCCTAACAACGAAAGACGGTGTTTTAGAGCATGGCGTCCACTTCTGGCAGTCAATACAATGTCAGATTTATTGATGCCCACTTCTTGCGGGGTCATGATTTCGTAGTTTTGCGAATGCTTTAGGAAACCATCTTGGTGTATGCCTGACGAATGTGCAAATGCATTACGACCCACGATAGCCTTGTTTGCTTGCACAGGCATTCTCATGGTTTTAGATACCAACTGACTTAATGGATAGAGCATTTCCGTGTTGATATCAGTATGTAAGCCCATGTCTTTGTGTACTTTTAGGGTCATCACTATTTCTTCCAATGATGTATTTCCGGCTCTTTCTCCTATACCGTTTATAGTTACTTCTACTTGTCTTGCTCCAGCTCTGATACCCGCTATAGTGTTGGCCGTAGCCATACCTAAGTCGTTGTGGCAATGCATAGAAAGTATGGCTTTGTCCACATTTGGTACATTATTCATCAAATAATCTACTCTGTCGTACATTTGGTGTGGCAACAAATAACCAGTTGTGTCCGGAAGGTTTACAACTGTTGCTCCAGCTTTTATAACTGCTTCTGTAAGTCTAGCTAAAAACTCCAAATCTGCTCTTCCGGCATCTTCAGCATAAAATTCTACATCCTCTACAAAGCTCTTGGCATATTTTACTGCATCTACGCCTCTTTGTAGAATTTCGTCTCTGTTGCTATTAAACTTATGTAAAATATGAATATCAGATGCACCTATTCCAGTATGAATTCTAGGCTTTCGAGCAGGTTTAAGTGCCTCTGCTGCCACTTCTATGTCCTTTTTTACTGAGCGGGTCAATCCACAGACAGTAGCATTTTCTACTACTCTGGCAATTCCTTCCACAGACTTGAAATCACCCGGACTAGAGATTGGAAATCCTGCTTCGATAATATCCACACCCAGTTTGTCGAGTTCCTTGGCTATCATTAGTTTCTCCTCAAGGTTAAGCTGGCAACCTGGCACTTGCTCACCATCTCTTAGTGTGGTATCGAAAACATAGATTTTCTCGCTCATAGTATTGTCTTAAAATGTTTGGTACTCGTTCATAATGGAGTACAAAAATAATTAAAATACAAATGCAGATTGATTTTGTTGGGCTTCAAAAGGGAAAATAGGAATAATATGCTATTCAAATCCTAACAAACTGAAATTTTATTCTGTTAGTGTAAACTAATATTTTTAATTTTGTGATTGAAACATCTAAATGTGGCGAATACTGGATCTTTTGGCTTAAAAAGTATTCAATTCTCCGAAATTATTAATCTATTATATGAACAAAAGAACAAAAATTGTAGCAACAGTAGGCCCAGCTTCTGAATCTGAAGAAATGTTGGTGGCTTTGTCTCAGGCAGGTGTAAATGTATTTCGATTGAATTTTTCGCATGGCACGCATGAGGATCACAAACTAAGAATTGAGAAAATTAGAAAAATAAATACGGAATACGGATTCAATTGTGCCATTTTGCAGGATTTGCAAGGGCCAAAAATTCGTGTTGGAGAAATGGTAGGTGGCAATGCTGGTGTTGAATTAATTGCTGGTAATCAATTTGTTTTTACAAATGAAGATATTGTTGGAAATGCCGAAAGAGCGAGTACACCTTACAAAGGTATGTTTCAAGATGTTAGCCTTGGTGACAGAATCCTTATGGACGATGGTAAACTTGAGGTAAGAGTGGTAAGCGTAGATAAAGAAAAACAAGAGGTTACCACCGAGGTAGTTTATGGGGGTCTTTTGAAACAAAAAAAGGGTGTAAACTTGCCCAATACAAGTATTTCACAGCCATCAGTTACCGATAAAGACTGGGCAGACTTAGACTTCGGTTTAGCCAACGATGTGGATTGGATTGCCCTTTCGTTTGTTAGAACAGCCAAAGAGATTTTAGACATCAAGGAATACATAAAATCAAAAGGTTCGTCTGCTAAAGTTATAGCCAAGGTAGAAAAGCCTGAGGCCATCACAAATATGGACGAAATCATAGAGGCCACTGATGCCGTAATGGTAGCCAGAGGCGACCTTGGCGTGGAAATGCCAGCTGAAGAAGTGCCAATTATCCAAAAAGTTCTGATACATAAGTGTCATTTGGCAGCAAAACCAGTTATTGTAGCTACCCAAATGCTTGAAAGTATGATAGATAGCCCAAGTCCGACCAGAGCAGAGGTAGGCGATGTGGCCAATGCTGTTTTGGATGGTGCAGATGCTGTAATGCTAAGTGCGGAAAGTGCTTCGGGTAAATATCCTTTGCTTTCGGTAGAAACTATGGCAAAAACCATTGCACATGTAGAGAAATTTGGTGATCCTTCAAGATTATATTTCCGTCACCATACAAGAGTAACTGAGGCAGACTATGTTTCTGAAGATAAAGACAATGATACTGTAATTATGATGGGTTGCAGAATGGCAAGAGATTTGAAAGTTAAAGCCTTGATAGGTATCACTTCTTCGGGTTATACTGCAGTAAGACTTTCGCACCACAGACCGAAGGCTAACATTTATATCTTTACATCAAATACTAAGCTATTGACACAGTTGAGTTTGTATTGGGGTGTAGAGGTTATTGCATTAGATAAAATAAAATATGCCAACTCAGGAGATATGCTAGAAGAAGCCAACAAATATTTGGTAGATAAAGGTTTGTTGCAAGCTGGCGACAAGTATATCAATACCATGAGTTTCCCACTTACCGAAAACAATAGAACCAACACAGTGAGGTTGAGTGTGGTTTAAGTAATAAATTAGTTTTATTTGAAAATCCCCATTTCAATTGGTTTGAGATGGGTATTTTTTTTTGTTACCATAATACATTGCTGCTATAGTATTTTAATAGAATTTCTTAACCGAATTTTGATTCCAGTCTTTGACCACTCTGCAGTAATAATAAAAGGGTTTTCTACTGAAGGATTTGCAAATAATACTGCTTTTAAGCTATCAATATGATATGATGATGTAAAATGACCAGGTTTTAGAAAAATTATCCCTATAAAGTCTTTCTTTTTTTTGTAGGCCAAAGTCCCAAAGTCGCTATCGAGGGTAATTATGACCTTGTTATTTTTAAAAGCCAACTCTAAAAGTGTTTCATCTGAAGAGCCAAACAATTTATTTTCTTTAACGTCAAATACATCTAAGCCAATTTCTCTTAAAAAGGAGATTAATTGGGGATCGACGTTTTCATCAGTTAAGAATGTATAATCAGATAATTTTTTCAAGCAGCTTTAGAGTGTTCTATTTCTATGATGATTTCATTTCCTAAAGCATCTGAGGCGTATGAGATGGCTTGTTGAATAGCTTCGATGGCTAAATGATTATATTTGTCTCGGATATCTTGAATAGAGGCTCCTGAGGCAAGCCATTCTAAAATCATTTGCACACTTATTCTAGTACCTTTAATACAAGGTTTACCTCCTAAAATCTCAATATTTGAAACGATTAATGGATATTTCATAAGACCTAATCATTTGATTGCTACAAAATTACATTTTTTTTGTAAATCCAAGGTCTATCATTGTAAAAATCATCTACTTGAATAAGCTAAAAGTTTAAGGTTATGAGTTTCCCACTTACCGAAAACAATAGAACCAATACGGTGAGGTTGAGTGTGGTGTAAGTAATAAATAAGTTTTATTTGAAAATCCCCATTTCATTTTTGAGGTGGGGATTTTTTTATTAAAAATCCTCCAAAACCCCCTCAAACTGCTTAACCCAGAGTTCAAAGTACTTGCCTTTTTGTTCAAATAATAACTTGTGATTACCTGATTCTATGAGTTTTCCATTTTCTAATACGATTATTTGGTTGGCATATCTTACGGTGCTGAGGCGGTGTGTAATGATGATGATGGTTTTGCCTTTTTTCTAAGAAATATTTCAAATCTTTCGGGTAGTTTTCTATCATATTACATTTGATATAATCTCAAAGTCCAATGTATTTCTGCTTTAGAAACCCTAAAAGCTATTTTTTTTCAATGATTTTACCACTTCAATGATTTAGCTTTTGAATAATAATTATTCTATCTAGCTAGTGAAAACAATCATTAAATTTACCTTTTAAGATTATACGATACCCCCACCAGAAATTGTCGTGGTCTAAGATTATTGATATTTGTAAGAACGCCAAATTCTGTGAGTAAAGTCTCTACCATTTGTTTCTGGTTAAGGATATTATTGACCGTAATTCTTAAATCTACAAGAGGCTTTGCAAAAGTATATTGATATTCAGCATCCAAGAATTTATTTCGAAAAATAAATTGGTTGAATTTTACATTACGAAGATTTCCCTTTACTGTAAAATAATGTTTTTCACGCACAATAATACCGTAATTGACGTTAATATTGGCATCTTTTGAAAGATCATCCATGTTGTTTGAAAATTGTCTGAAAACACTTTCAACATCCACTTTAGCCCATGTATATTTGTTATAGCTGAGGGCAAGTTTCAGATTGGAGTTTTGGTTATATAAATTAAAACTCTTAGAATTCAGCATAATTTCTCTACTTTCGAAGGATTGAAATACAGATAATCCATATTTGAGTTTCCATCTTGATATATAATGGCTTATACTAGAGTTGTAATATGCTTTTTGTGCAACGTTTTTGTCACTTATAGATGTATTATTAATGAAACCTTCGCTTAAGACTTTCCGCTCATATATGGTATTATATCCAATTTTTCTAAAGCCAATTTGATGGTTGAAAAACAAACCTAAGCGAATACTTTTAAATTCAAAAAAGTTATTGATATCGAGATTCTGAGATCTTGGAATTACAGAGTTCTGATTATTAAGACCCAAATTCGTGAAATAGGGATTATTCAACAAGTTGTCAATATTTCCAAATTCATTAAAATAGTGGACAGAAACGGAGCTAATAAATCCTCTATTCATTTTTTGCATCCAAGAAAACCTGGGTTCAATTAAAATGGTATTTATGTCAAAATGTACAAAAGAGGAACTATCGTTATTAGCTTGAACCCAAAACCATCTTATCGGCAATTCAAGATTAACCTCTGATTTATTGCCTGTCCGAATCCAAAAGGGTTTTACTAGGGTATTGCTACTCTTCCATCTTGCATGGTTCCCAAAATTAGGCAAAATTACCTTGGCGGAAGTTTCTCCTCCTGAAAGCCGCGTTTGTAAAGAAGACATTTGCATCTCATTTTCAAAAGTTGTTAAGAATTTCCATTTCAATACATTCAACAATAAAGTAGCTCCATTTTGTAATAGAAAATCACTCTTTTAAAATCTTTGACGATACGATCTAAAATCATACCCAGTTATAAGCTGACTTGAGTCCTGCCGAGTTTGATATACTCGCCTTATTCCATCATATTTGATTCGAGAATAGAAACTTATGTTATTATCGTTGATGTTTTTGATGTACTTATAATTATTTTCAAAAGCTATTGCGGGTTTATTTAATTCCTCCTCAAACGCCGATTTGTTGACCAACGTGGATGAATGATCAAGGCCAGAGTTGAACCTTAGAAATGTAATGTTTTTTGAGTACAATAAATCACTATTTCTAAGCAAGGTATGTTTCAGCTTGATTTGAGTACTTTGCTCTATAATATCTATTTCTTTGTTTATAGCGGGTATTTCAGAAAATACTGTTCCAAAAGATTGATTGGACTTACTATTATAGTTCTCGTCATTTCTATAGAGACTCAAATTAAATTTGTTTTCTCTGTCTTTGGAGAAGGATTTGAGGAAATTTGTAGAGCCTGCTATAGAACGATTGTTTACAAATCTAACTCTATCGATATTGGGATATGTAATTTTAGTAGTGGATATTAAGGGTGTTGCTATGTTTTCAATCAAATTATTGTCAAATCCATCTTGCAAAGAAAAACTTTGTTGCTCCGTGATGATATCTTGGGCGGTATTATTGGCTTTGAGCAGATGTAAACTTTGGTTTTTATCAGAAAAGTGAATTCTCGACGTATTGCTATTCCAAAGTATGGGTCTGTATCCAGTTTGAACCTCTAACCTCCCTGTTTTTACTTTTTTATCATATAAAACCACGTTTATGCCGGCATTTTCATTCGATATTTTATTACGAAATAGTTTAATGGGTTGATGTCTTTCAAGAACTTGAATTTTGGCTATTTCGTCAACAGAAAGCGAGGAAACAATTTGGCCATAGGAACCTTCCATGAGGTCTTTCCCTTCCACATAAAATTTGTTTATCGGCTTGCCTTGGTATTTTATGCTGCCATTGGATTCCAACTCCACACCGGGGAGCCTTTTCAACAAGTCTGCAAGAACTATGTCCTCTTTGGACTTCAACCTACCAGTGTCGAATTCAATTGTGTCGCCACGCATTTGAATGGGCTTTATGTATACACTTAACTCATCAAGCTCATTGCTTACTAGTTGAAGGACAAAGGTCAATTTTTGAGTTTTGTTTTCAATGATACGTTCTAACGGTTGAAATGCCATGTTGGAAACCTTTACTTTTACAAATTGAGTACTTGAATTGAAGACCAAATTAAATTGGCCTTCGGCATCAGTAAATCCAAAGCAAAGAACCTGATTTGTAGTATCTTCGATAACAACCGTTGCGTTTTCAATGGGCGTGTTGGTGCTATCTGTCATAATGCCAGAAATTTTGGTCTGACTTTGTACCAACAAGAAGGAAAACTGAAAGAAAAGAAACAGATATAAACGCATAGCCTATTCGTTTATCTCCAAGTGATTTTTGTTTTTGACATTATTTTGTATGGTTTTGATAAGTTGATTCTTTGATTTTAAATCCATCTTAGAAAAATCAATACCCATATTATCAATGTCAGCGTCGGCTTTTGTCTTTAGGGTATTGTACTCTTTTTTGCTTATGGTTTTGGCATCAATATTTATTGTGTAGTTCATATTGTTTCTTTTATTATATCTGTAAAGCTTGAAATTATATTCGTCGGCTTCGTCATAGATCATAAAAATAAGCCCTGGTAATCCACCAAATTTGTAAGGACCATAGGGTAGGGGATGCTTAGGGGAATAATAAGCTACCCATTTACGGCCCCACATATGGGTGGTTGCTTTTATGCAGTCTACTCCGCTGATTTTCTTGGTATCTTTAGTGATTACCCAATTGAACTTGGGACTCTCTGAGTATGCAAAAGGTTGGTCTCTGCTGTTAGGCGTATCAAAATACTTCAAAGTACCTTTTCGTGTATAAATTTTGTATGGTAGCTCTGGTGCATACTTCGCATAATTGGCAATATCTGTTTGCATATTTCCTGTTTTTCTTAATTTCCCAGCATTTTCTAAAGAATCCTTGATATAATGTGACATGTTTTGTAGGAAACTTTCTTTTTCGTTCATCAACAATATGAATGTATTCTTAAGTTTAAAGTCCGATTGCCTTGAAGGTTTATAGTTCAGCTCATACCGAGCTTCATATTTGGCCAAAATGGAAGTCTGCGAGAATGCGAAGTTTTGTAGGATGAAAAACAATAAAAAATGTGGTTTCATTTTGAATAGCTTATTTTAAAATTCAGTGTGAAAAAATTATTTGGGGTGAATACACACCCCAAATAAACTTAGTGAAAAGTAATTGAATCGTTCGTATAACCGCAAATGTTTCCATTGATTGCTCTTAAATAACTAATCGTACCATGAATATTATCAGTACCAGAGTCCACTTGAAGTGTGACGCCACACCTGGTTGTAAACTTTCTTTTCCAAGCATAAGTAGAAAAAGAAAGAACTGTTAATACTGCGATTAAAAACAATTTTTTCATAAAACTTAAATTTTGAAGATTTATAAATTAACTCCAAACTCAGTTGGTGGCCACCATTGTGTTTGTTGGTTCAAAGTTCAAAAATTGAAAATGAAATATCAAAAATAAATAGGCTAGAATTATGACTCTCAAGCATAAGGTATGCGAGGTAGAGACTCATTATAAGTTTTTTGAGGATTTTCTATGGCTTTTGGCTAGAGATATGCTTGATTGGTGGCTTCAAAATCAAGGGTATTGTCATTTTTATAAGCAGCTTTACTAAGTTAAGTGGACCAAGACACTCAAAGAATTCATAATTTATTGTAAGCTATGTATAGTTCCAAATCTAGTTGGTGATTCTATAGAATCTAAACTCCTAGTTGTTGGGTCGATATTCTTGAAACAGCATACAGGGTTCGAAATAGGGGTCTGAGGCATAGTTTATGGGTGAAACTTCACTTTCGTATACTTTATTTGGCAGTTCATTTAAAAAGTATTTTTTTTTACCTTAAAATATTATATTTAGTAATAATTTTATCTTAAACCAACACTTTTATAAAAATGAAATACCTAAGACACCATCTTAAAACGCTGCGTGTATCGCACAATTTAAAACAAGAATATGTTGGAAAAATTCTCGGAATTGGGCAGACTGCTTATTCTAGAATTGAGAATGGAAGTCCTGACAAGGTGCCACTCAAATATTTGAATAAACTAGCAGAACTCTATGGGGTAAAAATAGAAGAATTGTTTTGCACAGATGAAAACATGTCTCTGGAGGAAAGTAAAATCAGGACCTCAGAACTTATTATTCGATCGCTAGATACTAGGATAAAGTTTTTAGAGGAAAGAGTGAAAAAAATTAATAATAAATTTGACAATTAGTTTATTCGATTTTGGTTAGGATTTACCCAATCATCCAGTTTGTCATAAAGAAGTTGGAACTACGATCGTCTGGTAACAATAAACCTAGCCTTGAGAGACATTCCTTTTTTTAAGGTGGCTTTATATCCGGTCGGTAAAGATACTTCTTGTTTTTCTAAGGTACATCTGACCTTAAACACTGGTTGTTCGTTTAATACCACAAAATCTTTGGCAACTTCTGTTATTTTTCCATTCACCAAGCCCCATTCAAATGGCTCTTTACATTTACCTTGGGTAGGTAGGTTTCAAGTGCATAATCTATGGTTTCGGAAGGATAGAGTTGTTTTTGCATAATTGCAAAGGTGCAGAATTGGTTTGGATTTATTTGACAAGATTCAGTGGTTTTTTATGCCTATGGAGCATAATTTATGCGTGTAAAATGATGGATTTTATTATTATATTTTCATTAACAATTCCTTAGTAAACCTTCGGTTACTTTTATGCATCTAATGTTCAAATTTAAACTTCTACAATTATGAGAGCTTTGGTGGTTTTTTTCGGATTGATACTTTTTGGAGCTAATGTGAATGCTCAATATGATTATAATGACGAATATGGCACTTCTTACGATGGCCCAGATAGGTACTTTTATGATGAAGATTTTGACTGGCGATGGGACATTAGGGTGAGGATTTCAGACGGAATAGACAATGGAAGTCTTACACGGAGAGAAGCCGACAGACTTTACAACAAATTGGAGCGTATCGAAAGAAAAGAGTATGCCTACCAATCTGATGGGTTTTTGAGTGCTTTTGAGCAAGACGAAATCTGGGAGGATGTGGTTGATCTTAACCGTTTAATAGGCATTGAGCTTCGTGACTGGGACAGAACCTACTACGGCTACAGTGCTCGTGGATTGAGCTACAGAGGATATTTACCTTGGTACTTCGGAAGTACTTATGATTTTTACCGTTTTGACAGAAGAGGTTACGGAAGCATTACGTTTGGATATCGCCCAAGGGCTTTTTTCCCTCATAATCACGTCTATTATAGAAACAGAAGCTATACCAGCAACTGGAATCACAGAAACAATAATTGGAACAGAAACGACAACTGGGATAGAGACAGAAGCTGGAATAGAAGTAACAATAGCAATAGAGATTGGAACAATAACAGTAATCGTAGCAGAACTGAAGACCGGAATAACAACAGAAATAATAACTACAGCAGAGATTCGAGATCATTGGACAATAGAAACAATAGCGGTAGTAGAGATTCTAGATCTTTGGATAGTAGAAACAATGGAAGTAGTAGAGAATCTAGATCAAATGATAGCAGAAGCAACTCAGGAAGTTGGGGAAGTGGAAGTTCGAGAAGCGATGCTCCCAGTACTACACCTCAGCGAAACGGAAATAGTAGAACAGAAGCTCCAAGCACTTCATCCAGAGGTCGTGAGAATAATAGGAGAGAGGAGATTCAAACTCCAAGACCATCAACCAAAAGCTCTGACAATGGATCGAGTAGAGGTAGTGACAGTGGAAGAAGAAGCCTGCCAGATAGAGGTAAAACCAACGATTCGGGTAGGAGAGGGAATAATTTCTGACAAAAAAAAATGGCGACTTCGGTCGCCATTTTTTTGTTAAAACCAAGGTTGAGATATTTCTCCTAGAAAAACTTGGTGATCTTTGGCTTCTATAAAATGTTCTTTTATCTGAGTTTTTATGTTGGGATAGAGGTTATAATCTTCTATAGTCTCAATCGGTATCCAACAGATTTCGAGAGCAGTTGTTTCTTTTGGATTAAGTTGAGGTATTCCTGAAACTATTTTAGTGTTAAAAACACAATGCAGGGTATCTTTATTTTGTTGATGTACTTCTGCCAGAAAAAGTAGGTTTTGTACTTCAATCACCAAACCAATTTCTTCTTGTAACTCCCTCTCAAGAGCCTCTTTCAGTTTTTCTCCAAATTCCAGATTTCCGCCAGGAATCGCATACAATAAATTGCCGTTGTAATTGTATTTGAGTGTAAGTAGATTGTTATCAGATAGAATTATAGCAGAGGGTCTGGTTTTCATCAAAACTTATCTTGAAAAATTATAACCTATTCCAAAGTTTGTTCTGAACACACCAATGTCAAACTTTCTTCCTGCATATGGTGAGACTTCGAAAGCTATCTGAACCTTTTTGTATTTCTCAAAAGGCATCAATCGCAACCCAAAATTCATAAAATAACCTTCTAAAATATTGTTGTTTTCTACGGCATTTAGATAATTCATCTTCAAGCCTCCTCCTAAATAAGTTATAGATTTCGGTGTTTTTTTTAGATTTATCTCTGGAGAAATATCTGTGCTTAACGAAGAAAAGTAAGAGTTGGTTTGGAACTTCACATCTAACCAAACTGCCTTGGAGGGATTGGTGCTAATTCCAAGTACTGAATTAAAAGGGTAATAAACAACACTTTGGGCTATGGAAGTGGTTCCAAAGCCTAAAATAATTATGATAAGATATACTTTTAAATTTTTAATCATTTGACTAGAATTAGTCGAGTATAGAAATTTCTGTATTTTTGGCATCTGCAGAAGCCTCATCTACAATTTCATTTATTTGCTGAATTACTTCAAAATACGTTTTCAATTGCTCTTTCGATAATGTTTCACTCAGT
>JAIPAJ010000039.1 GCA_021740125.1 Leadbetterella sp.
CTATACAATTTAGCTTTCGGGTATTTCTCTTTCTGTGATAATCATTCCCATCAAAATCTGGAATAAATCTAAACGATTGTGCGTCTTTCCAAGCGTGTATTTCGGGTAAATTCCTAATTATTCTTATTTCTTTTTTGTACCAACAATGGTCCGAAAAGTAATGCTCATAATCGCCCCAAAAATGGAGATAATTAAAAACCAAGCCTTCTATTTTCTGGTCGGAATTATATTTTATACAAGCATCTTTTATCACTTTCAGGTCGTCTTCATGCACCACCTCATCGCCTTGTAGGTAAAACAGCCAATCGCCCGAACAAGCCCATTTTGCTAAGTCGGTTTGGTGGGCGTATTCCGTTCCTCCTGGGTATTTTTCGAGATCCCATTCGGTATAGATAATCTTTATTTTTGGAGAATTTATGGCTTGTAAGATTTCTAAAGAATTGTCGTTTTCATCGCCTTTGCCCAATGCCACCACAAATTCATCCACGATTTCTAGGATAGAATTGATAGATTCGGCAATAGGATAATAGAGTTTGTGTGCGTTTCGAAGAAATGTAAAGCCGCTAATTTTCATTTTTCTAGTTTTTTACTGCCTAGTCCCAAAGTATTTTCATAATCGAACATTGAGTTTGTGCTCTCCCAAAACCAAAAATAGTTGACTTTTCGCAATTAGGGCATCCCCACTTCCGATTTTATTTTATAATTTTGAAACTCAAACGCCAGAAATGCCTTCATTATCCGTCATAATTGTCAATTACAAAAGCTGGGGAATTCTTGAAAAAAACCTAGAGTTATTGTCTTCCTACGACTTTGAAAATTTCAAATTGGAGATTATCGTGGTAGATAATTGCTCAAATGACGGAATACTTCAGGAGTTTGTTTCTAAGTTTCCTGTAGTTCAAATTATTGAAAATACTAGAAACTGGGGCTTTGCCCATGGCTGCAATTTGGGAGCAAAACACGCAAAAGGAGAGATTTTGTTATTCCTAAATCCAGATACTTTGGCTCCAAAAGAATCCATAGAAAATATGTTTTTTGCGTACAGGGAAAATCTGCAAATCGGAATATTGAGTTGCAAACAATCCGAAAAACCATCCTCCTATCAAAAAATATCTCCAAGTATTTTTACACTTTTTGGGCTTCAAAGAAGTCTTTATAAGCTAATATTTCCTCAAAAATTTAAAGAAACAAATTGCCGAACTTGCCAATGTGAAGCCATTTCACCCGACTGGATTTCAGGATCGGTCATCATGATTTCAAGAGCTTGGTTTGATAGGGTAGGAGGCTGGAATACAGACTATTGGATGTATTCTGAAGATGTAGAACTTTCAAAAAAGGTCAAGGATTCGGGAGGATTACTTCGACTTTTATGTAACGTAAATATTGTTCATGAACATGGTGGTGCGAGCAGAATTAATGTGGAAACATCGGCCCTCACTAAGACCGAAGTTATTATTTCGCAACATGTTTATATTCAAAATAATTTCTCGCAAATTCAGAAAATTCCTAGCCAAATTCTTCTGATAATCAATACCTTAGTATTCAAAAGCGTTTTAGGAATCATAGGTGTTTTTTTGTTTTTCTTACCAAAAGCCAAGATTCAGGTTTTTATTCTTAAAAACTGTTTAAAGTATTATTTTTCAGCAATTATACACAGGACTTGGATAAGTCCAAAATCAGAAAAGTTTAACCCAAAATAAAAACAGTTTAAACATTTTTTTTTGAATTAGTATGTAATTAAATTTATAATTAATTAAATACTATGGTGGTGAATTTCTCGGTTTCTGAAACTTTTCCAGCCTCAAGTCAAGATATTTATAATGCTTGGCTTGATGGAGCTTCACATTCACTCATGACTGGTTCAAATGCCACAGCAGGAAGCAATGTTGGTGATAATTTTACCTCGTTTGATGAATATGCCTGGGGGAAAAATCTTGAGCTTGTGCCCAATGAAAAAATTGTTCAGTCTTGGCGGACAACCGAATTCTCTGATAAAGAGGAAGATTCAATTGTTGAGGTTTTGTTTGAAGAAAATGGTGAATTTACCAAGGTAACTATAAACCACAGTAAATTGCCACCTCACGGAAATACTTACAAGCAAGGTTGGATAGACTATTATTTTGAGCCAATGCAAGATTATTTTAAATTGAAAAAATCTTAAAACTAATTTTTAATCATGTTGATAGCAAAAAATCGACAAAGACGCTTATTACAAAAATATCATTCATACATTTGGTAAAAAACTTCTTTAAATGACAAAAAATCTTATAAAATCGATTTTCTTAATCTGTTTAAGTACTTTTTCTTTTGCCCAAAAAAACGCGAAACTACCCGAATTCAAACTCTCACAAGCAGAGGCAGAGGCTCATATTAGATTTTTGGCTTCTGACGAAATGCTGGGTAGAAGGACAGGTGAAATCACGAACAATGTGGCGGCAAGATATATTGCTGAGCAGTTTAGATTAGCTGGCATAAAACCCGTAGAGGGAAAGTCTGATTTTCTACAAAAAGTGCCTTTGGAGGTTTCAAAAGGGAGTAAAACTGGAGAAATTTTTGCAGGAAAAGATACTTTGAAATCAGGCAAGGATTATATAATGCTGAGCGGGGAAGCCGCCAAATTGCAAAATATACCAGTCGTTTTTGTGGGATACGGATGGATAGACGATAAGCAAAATGATTACAAAGACCTAGACGTTAAAGGCAAGATAGTAGTTTGTCAGTTCGGGATACCAAATAATGATAAGCCTTTTGAAAACATGACGGGTTCTACCAAGAAAGCCAAGTTTGCTGCTGATCATGGTGCTTTGGCTTTGGTTCAGGTGTATAATCTAAATTTCCCTTTTGCATCGATTGTCAGAAATTTTGGTGGTGAAAGACTCATGGCTTCTTCTGGCATAAATTCTGATATTCCGCACTTATGGGTAAACAGCACTTTCATTAAGCAGTTTTCCAAGGAAAATTTAACTTCGCTTGGCCTAAACGTAGGTGAAGTGGTAAAAAAATCTGTTCCAGCTTATAATGTGGTAGGTGTAATTGAAGGTACAGACCCAAAACTCAAAAACGAATTTGTGGTTTTATCGGCACATTTCGACCACATTGGTGCGGGTAAAAATTATGGAAAAGTGACAGAATCAGATAGCATTTTTAATGGTACTCGCGACAACGCCATGGGTTCAACTGCTCTTTTGATGGCGGCGAAGTCATTTTCAGTCCAAAAACCTAAGCGTTCAATTCTTTTGATAGGGTACACAGGAGAGGAAATGGGTATGTTGGGCTCAAAATATTATGCCGAAAACCCACTTGTTCCTCTGAAACAATGTGTTTTTAACCTTAATAGCGACGGTGCTGGGTATAATGATTCCACAAAAGTGACCATCAATGGGCTTGACAGAACCGATGCCGAAGGAGATATCAAAACAGCCGCAAAAGCTTTTGGGATTGAAGCCATTAATGATCCTGCTCCAGAGCAAAATTTATTTGATAGGTCTGATAATGTGAGTTTAGCTGCCAAAGGAATTCCGGCACCAAACATGGCTCCGGGTTTTACTTCTTTTGATGCCGAAATTGGGAAATACTATCACCAAGCAGCTGATAATCCCGAAAATATAAGTATGAGTTATTTGACTAAGTTCTGCAAAGTATACATTCATTCGGCTCGATTGATTGCCAACAGAGCTGCTCCTCCAAAATGGAAAGCGGGTGATAAATATGAAAAAATAGGGCAAGAATTGTATGGGAAGTAAAAATAAAATTGGGCTTTTTTTGATAAAAATAATGCCCTTATTGTAATTTTTCAATCATCTCAAATTCTTCTGATAATTTGTGGGTTAGTCTTTGAAAAATTTCAAATAGCTTTTGGTAAGTTTCATTATTTTCAGATACTGGCTCAAAGATATTTTTCGTAGCTATACTTTTTGCGGCTTCTTCTAGATTCTTAAACACTCCGGCATCAATCATACCCAATAATGCCGCACCTTTGTTTACGTTTTCGTCTTCATTTGATACTAGTACTTTTTTGCCAAATACATCTGAGATAATACCCGCACAGATTGGTAATGAAGCATACTTTCCAGTTAAATATAACTTATCAATTTTCCTGTATTTTTCTAAGATTTTGCCAATGCTGTATATTTCAAAAATGATGCCTTCTATCGTAGCTCGAAGAAAATGCTTGGGTTGATGTTTGATGTTTATTCCAAAATAACAGCCGCGTGCGTTAGAATTCCAGATGGGGGCTCTTTCTCCCAATAAGTAGGGTAAAAATAAAAGTCCATTAGATCCAGATTTTACCAAAGTGGCCTCTTTGAACAAATCTTCCACGGCATCTTCAAAGTCTAAAACAATCGGATGATTTCTAAAATTACTTGCAAACCACTCCAAAACTACGCCTGCATTGTTGGTGGGGCCACCAGAAATGTAAGTTTCTTGATCTAGAATATAATTAAAAAACCTATGTTCTTTGTCCTTGATAACTTTTTTACCTGCTACCCTTACCGCTCCGCTGTGGCTAATCGAAATAGTTGCTTGACCTTCACCAAAAACGCCAGAACCTAAAGTCGCCAAGCACCCATCGGTACTTCCAAGAATGATTCTTGTATTTTTAGGTATCTCTAATGACCTTGCCAGTCCAGGTTTTAATTTAAGATCTGTATTGAAAATAGAAGCATAGTCTGAGAATTGACTGGTTTTCAATCCTGAAATATCCATGGATTGTTGTTCCCATTTTTTTTCTTTGATATTAAAAAGGCCAGTCGCTGAGGCCATACTGTAGTCTATAACATGTTGATTAGTAAACTGATAAATAACATATTCTTTAATAGATATAAACTTGCTCGTTTTCTTAAATCGCTCAGGCTGAGTGTTTTTTATCCATCCTATTTTGGCCAATGGCGACATGGCATGAATGGGTGTTCCAGTGTTTTCATAAATACTGTCGGCGTTTATTAATTTCTTTATTATATCGGCTTCGTTTTTAGCTCTATTGTCTGCCCAAATTATGGCGTTTCCCAAAGGATTTCCCTTGCTATCAACCGGTAAGACACTGTGCATTGAAGCACTGAAAACTAAAGATACAATTTTGTGGTTAAGCGGTAAGATTTGCTCTCGAATCAAGTCTTTAAGAACAAAAAGCACTGTAATAAACACTTGTTCGGGATCTTGCTCGCTGTGGTCGGGCTGCGGATAAAGTATCGAAAACGACCCTTTTCTGAACGCAATGAGTTTTCCTGCCAAGTCATAAGCTGCTATTTTTACAGCTGAAGTATTTATGTCTATGGTAATGATGCAGTCCATTTCTTTCTTAATTAATTATTTTTTCTAAAATGTCCAGGTGTATATCCAGTAAGTTTTTTAAAAGTAGTAGAAAAGTGTTGAGAGGAATAAAAACCTGTATCTAAAGCAATGTCTGTAAGGCTTCTGTCTGAGTTTTTTAACAATCTAATGGCCTCTGAAATTCTTAAATTTATGAGGTAGTTGAGCGGCGGAAAACCCGAAAATGTTTTTACTTTTTCGGTAAAAGTGGTTGTGCCCAGTCCTATAATAGCAGCCATTTCCTCCACAGTCCAAGGATGAGCTAAATTTTCTCTGAGCATTTGATCGAGTCTATGAAACGTCTGAGGGAATATTCTCCCTTGGTTTTCATTTTTACTCATCTGACGTGCCACCCCTATCCAAATGTCATCTAGTAGGTTATTTATTCTAGTTTTGTAGGCTATTTCATTTGCAAACAACTCGCTTTCAATCTTTAGAACTAACTCGCCAAAATGTTTAAAATTTGGGATAATTGATAGGTCTTTTTGGAATAAAATTTGGCTTATTAAGCGTTGTTCAGAGTCGGTAATATTGCTCCAATCACCTAATTTTAACTCGGAATTGTCTAGGAATTCTATATCTAAACTTAATGACACAAAAGAACCTACTTCAAAAGTGCCAGTCAAACTACCAAACGATTGTCCAGGAAAAATAATCACCAAGTCGTTCGGAAAAACAGTAAATGTTTGGTTTTCAATGGTCCAATAGTACTTTCCCTCTATCACAAACATAAACCTCATGCCGACGTTTTCATCCATCAAAAAAGATTCAGCCTTCACCGACTGAATTTTCATTTTCGAAAACTCCATAATATGCGGCCAAGGAGAAATCTCTTGCGATTTACCTTTTATAAGCGAAAATTGATTCATGTACAGTACTTCAAAATTTTTAGCCAATCAATCAGCTAATTTGTAAAAATAGTACAAAAAAAACCATTAATTATTATAATAATCACCGTTGAAGAGATTTGGAAGTTTATGAGGAAAGTTTGAAAGACATTTGCGATTGGTAAAAAAATAAAGACTTTTTTAACCTGTCCTTTATTCAAATCAAATAACCTTTTTTTATGAAAAAAACACTACATTTTATTATGTTTTTGATGGTCGGGATATTACTATCCTCACTGTCAATGGCTCAGAAAATTTCTGGTAAAGTTTCTGGATCCAAAGATGGTTCTATGCTTCCGGGGGTTTCTGTACAAGTGAAAGGTACCAATTCTGGAACTTCTACAAATGCCGATGGAGGATATTCAGTAAATGCTTCATCTGGAGCTACCCTGGTTTTTAGTTATATTGGTTTTACTACCAAAGAAGTCAAATTGGGTAATCAAACTATTGTGGATGTTAGTTTGGATGAGGATGTTTCGAACCTTGAAGAGGTGGTTGTGACAGCCTTAGGTATTAAAAAAGATGCTAAAAAACTAGGTTATGCTACTACTACAGTAAATGCTGCCGCAATAACAGAAAACCGTTCACCTAACTTCATGAATACCCTTCAAGGTAAAATTGCTGGGGTGAATATTTCAGGATTAGGAACTGGTCCTGCGGGTACTTCCAAAATTCGAATTCGTGGTCAATCTTCTATTTCAGGTCAAAATAACCCCCTCATTGTGGTAAATGGCGTTCCTATTGATAATACCAACTTTGGGACTAACCCTGGTAATGCAGCTGCAGATAATTCTATAGGCGTTCGTGGAGGGGGAAATACTTCTGATGGTGGTGATGGGCTTTCGTCGATAAATCCCGATGACATTGAGAGTATGACAGTTTTGAAAGGAGCAACTGCTGCGGCTTTGTATGGTTCAAGAGCCAAAGACGGAGTAATTATGATAACCACCAAAAGCCGCGGAACGGGTAAAGGAATAGGAGTGACCTACAATATGAACTACACCAATGAAACTCCTTTGGATTTTACAGATTATCAATATGAATATGGCCAAGGTGAAAATGGCGTTCGACCACAATCTCCGAATCCCACCTCTGGTCAATGGTCATTTGGAGAAAAATTTGCTCCAGGCATGACCCAAGTGTTGTTTGATGGAGTAACGGTGCCTTATGAGCCGCAATATGATAGAATTCGTAAATTCTTTAGAAATGGCCAGAACCTTACCAATACAGTAAGTTTATCGGCGGGAGGTGATAAAGGTGGCATGAACCTTTCATTCTCGAACATGGACAGCAAAGGAATTGTACCTAATAATAGTTTCAATAGAAAAACCATCAATTTGGGTTATAGTTATGATTTGTCTAAAAAATTGAGCTTTGCAGGAAATATCAATTATTCAAACGAATACAACAAAAACCCGCCAAATATTGCCAATCAAGACAACTCAATTCCTACATCAATTTATAACATGGCCAACTCTATGCCTTTCGACTTGTTGGATCAAAAGAAATACAATGCTGCGGGTAATGAGTACATATATTCAAGATTTCAGAACAGAACAAACCCTTATTGGGTATTAGCCGAGCAATTTCAAAATATCCGCAGAGATAGAGTATTTGGTAATATTTCTGCCAAGTATAACTTGTTACCTTGGTTGTTTTTGCAAGGTCGTGTAGGACAAGATTTCTGGTCAAGAGACCAAGACTTTAATAATTTTCCAACAGGTCATGCTTCTTTGGCTGCTGCACCTGCAGGTTTTGTAAACGGTACCTACACCCAAGAATCTCGCAGATTTAGAGAAACAAACGTCGATGTTTTACTATCCGGAAATCGTACTTTTGGGGATTTTGGACTGGACTTTAATGTTGGGGGAAACCAAATGTACCGTCGCTCTGATTTGAACTCTGTATTGGTGCAAGATTTCGTGGTTAGAGGTCTGTATACCGTAATGAATGGCAGAGTAAAAGATCCCATCTATGGTTTGTCAGAAAGAGCAGTTAATTCAGTTTATGGATCGAGTGAGTTTTCTTATAAAAACTTCTTATATTTAAATGTTACAGCTAGAAATGATTGGTTTTCAACACTTTCTAAGGCTAATAGAAGTATATTATATCCTTCAGTTTCAGGAAGTTTTGTATTTTCTCAGGCTTTCGAAAACATGCCTAATTGGCTTAATTTCGGAAAACTTAGGGTGGCTTATGCCGAAGTGGGTAGCGACACAGACGTAGGTCCTTATGCCAATAACTTGTTTTATGGTATCAACGCCAACCTTTTTCCAAATCCAGCTGGACAAGCACAACCCGTTGGTGGTTCACAGGGAACAACAGTTCCAAATGCCAATCTAAGACCAATGCGTACTACAGAGTCAGAGATAGGTTTGGAGTTGAAAACTTTGAACAACAGAGTTTCTTTGGATATGGCGGTTTATCGCAAAATAACAGATGACCAAATCGTTTCAGCCCAGATCTCAGATGCCTCAGGCTTTATTACTACATTGATTAACAGCGGAAGTAGCAGAAACAACGGTGTGGAGGCTTTATTGACTTTAGTTCCAGTAAAAACCAAAGATTTCCAGTGGGAAGTTAACCTAAACGGTTCTTACAATATCACCAAAGTATTGAGTTTGGCCACTGACACCGAGGGAGAGAGAATTACAGTTGGAACACACGTTTTCAATGGCGAGTTACGTCAGATAGTAGGTCAGGAAATGGGTCAAATCTACGGTTTTGGATTTAGAAGAGATGCCAAAGGTCAGATGGTATTAGGTGCCAATGGTATTCCGTTGCGTACTACGGACCTTATTTCGTTTGGCTCAGCCTTGCCAAAATGGGTAGGAGGTATCAATAACAGTTTTAATTATAAAGGCTTTAGTATATCTGCTTTGATAGATTTCAAATTAGGAAATACGATGCTTTCTGGTACAAACTTCAATGCTGTTCGTCATGGATTGCACAAAATGACTCTGGAAGGTCGCTCTACCAATGGAATAACCGCAGTAGGTGTTAACATAAATGGTGAAACCAATACTGTTAAAGCCAACGTTCAAGATTATTGGTCAGTAGTAAGGTCTCAGGCTTTGATAGAGCCAGTAATTTTCAATGGAGGCTATTGGAAGTTGCGTCAAATAACTGCAGGATATGATATTTCTAAATTTATCCCGAAAAACACACCGATTCAAGGTGCAAAAATCAGTTTCGTGGCTAATAATGTGTTGATGTTGAAGAAATGGGTGGACAATATCGATCCAGAATCATTCGGATATTCGTCGGATAACTTGGTGGGTATGGAATCAACAGGCTTGCCTACCACTAGAAGCTTAGGTTTTAATTTAAATGTTAAATTTTAAACCCAAACCGATTAATCAAACAAAAAATTGAAATTATTATGACAAATATATTTAAAAATAAGTGGGCCTTGATTTTCGCTACAGTTACATTCAGCCTTGTCTCATGCGACAAAGGTTTTGATGAAATGAATATCAATAAAACTGCTGCAACTGCCATAAATCCTGTATTTATCTTGAACAATGCAACTGTGAATTCGTCTTTTCCGGCAGGTACAGTATTTTACGAAGTGGGCATAGTTCAGCAAATGGTATCACCAAACTCTGGGGTATTGACTGGAGCAAACTTTAACCAGGATAGTCGTGACAATACCCAGGTAAACTGGCAGAGATACTATAGAAACGTGGTTAGAAACACCCAAGATGTGTTGAAGATCACCAAAGATTTGCCAGCTAGAAGTAACTTATACAATATGGCAAGGATTCTTCAATCTTACGCTTTCATGATTCTTACGGATTCTTATGGAGATATTCCTTATGCTGAGGCAGGAAAAGGTTATTCAGACCAAATCGTATTGCCAAAGTATGAATCTCAACAGGCTGTATATGCAGGGATTATCAAAGAATTAACCGAAGCCTCAGCTGCCTTGGATGCTGCCAAAACTGTAGAAACAGCAGATGTTTTATATGGTGGCGATGTGGCTAAATGGAAGAAATTCGGAAATTCACTTCTATTAAGAGCAGGAATGAGGTTGAGTAAAATTGATCCGACTCAAGCCGCACAAGTAGTAGCAAAAGCTGTAAGCGGTGGATTAATAGCTTCTAATGCTGACAATGCTTTCGTAAAGCATGACGCCAATTATACAAATGGAATTGGAAATACTTTAAATGCTACAGAGGCTGCCAATGTTTATATTGGTGCTCCATTTGCCAATTACCTTAAAAGCACCAAAGATCCTAGGTTAAAATCCATAGCGGTAAGATATGTGGGAGCAAAATCAGGACCAGAGATGGTTGCTTCAAGAGCCAATACGGACCCTTCTTTACAAATTGGTATGCCTTTTGGCTATGATAACAGCACAATTTCAGGCCCGGTAAAAGACCTAAGTTTGGCAAGTTTTTATGACTTTTCACAAGTAGATAGAACCAGAATGGTAAAAGTAACTGCTCCTATGTTTTTGGTAACCTACTCTCAAACACAACTTTTATTGGCCGAAGCTGTACAAAGAGGTTGGACAACAGGTTCTGTGGAAACATTATATAAAAACGGTATCAAAGCCCACATGGAGCAACTGGCTGCTTATGACGCTAATTCTGCTGTAGCTGCTGCTGATATCGATGCATATTTTGTTGCAAATACTTTTGATGTGGCCAAAGCCTTGGAACAAATCAATACGCAATATTGGGTTTCTTCTTTCTTAAACGGTCCAGAAGCGTTTGCAAATTTCAGAAGAAGCGGTTTTCCAAAATTAACGCCTAACCCTTTTCCTGGAAAAGTCATCAAAGGAAATTTTATTAACAGGCTTACCTACCCAAATTCTGAAATATCGGTAAATAGTGTTAATGTAAAAGAAGCCATTTCAAGACAAGGAGCGGATGATTTAGACACCAAAGTTTGGTGGGATAAATAATATTTTTTAAGATAATACAGAGTCTCTTTTGACCAATTGAAAGAGATTCTGTTTATATGTGTTTGCTCAGAGTTATTTTTATACCAAAAATACTCAATTCTTTATTCAACCATTTATAAAAAAAATCATGAAAATCTCACTCAAAATAGCCTTTTTCGGCATACTATTTTGGTCAAGCCAAACTATTGCTCAAAATATACAATGGACCAAAGACCAAATGCTCCTTTTTACTTCTCAGTGGAAAGGTGATAGATTTCCAGATGGTCGACCAAAAGTTTCAGATGATTTGGTAAAACGTCTCGCCAATATTTCCATAGAAGAAGCATGGGGCACGATGAAAAACGAAGGCTATAACAATCAGTTTGAAGGAGGCTGGCAGATTATTCATCCTGACAAGGTACTGGCAGGAAGGGTATTAACTACACAGTATATGCCTTCAAGGCCTGACTTAGATAACCCTATCAAAGAAAAAGGTAAAACAGAAGGTAGATTAGGGTCACCAAACTCATGGCCGATAGATCTTTTGCAAACAGGTGATGTTTACGTGGCTGATGGATATGGGAAAATAATAGATGGAACTCTTATTGGCGATAACCTCGGAAACTCCATCTACGCCAAATCTAAAACAGGTGTTGTATTTGATGGTGCCATCAGAGATTTGGAGGGATTAGAAAATATTGACGGTTTTGTGGGATTCATCAGAGGAGCTGATCCTTCATACATCAAAGAAATGATCATGACCTGTATAAACTGTCCGATTAGAATTGGTCGTGTTTCTGTATTTCCTGGTGATTTGGTTTTGGGTAAAAGAGAGGGCGTTATTTTTATACCAGCACATTTGGCCGAAAAAGTCATCCTCAATTCAGAGTTTATTGCTCTAAGAGATAAGTTTGGGATACAAAGACTCAAAGAGGGCAAATATACTCCTGGTCAAATAGACCAAGCTTGGTCTAAAGAAATAAAAGATGATTTCTTGAAATGGATCAATGACAATCCGAAATTTTTGCCCATGTCAAGAGCAGAACTGGATAAGTTTATGAAAGACAGAAATTGGTAATTAAGAATGAAACGCTGTAACAAATATTAAACCCATAGTCACATAGAATTGATTGTAATCAAACTACATCATTCATTAGAATAAGTTAAGCAAAAAACGAAAGATAGCGTCTAGCGAATAAATTTATGAAACTCCAAAACGCAAGGAAAAAAAATCTGAGTACCTCTTTGTTAAGAATTTAGTAAAGTGAAAACCAAATTGTCGAGCATATTTTGAGATATTAATGTATGGTAATGACTCGAAAACTGATCAAAAATTCAAGATATTCAACCAAAACTATAAAAACATGAAAAAGAATTTTTTAGACAGATTTAAATTTAATGGCCAAATTCCAGAAGGTCCAAAAGAAATAGAAATCGAACAACCAATTCAACAAAATACGGAAAGTAAAGGAGACAATAGAAGGGATTTTATTCGAAAATCTGCTCTTGGAGGACTTTCGCTTGGGTTGATGTTTGATGGAAATCCTGCCAAAGAAATAGAGTTTTTAACCCAAAAAGTTAATCGCTCTAGTAATCCTTCGGATTTAAAAATTACAGATGTTAGAATTGCTGTCATTACAAAAGCACCCATGACTTGCCCCATCATAAGAATCGATACCAATCAGGGGATTTCTGGATATGGCGAGATACGGGATGGAGCAAGTGCCAAATACGGCTTGTTCTTGAAAAGTCGGTTATTAGGTAAAAATCCATGTACGCCTGAAATGCTTTTCAAGGAAATAAAGCAATTTGGTAACCACGGTCGAGCTGCTGGAGGCGTTTGTGGGGTTGAAATGGCCTTGATGGACCTCGCAGGAAAAGCTTATGGTGTGCCCGCTTATCAAATGTTGGGCGGTAAATATCGCGACCATATCCGTATTTATGGAGATACGCCCACCTTGCCAGATCCCATCGCATTTGCCCAAAAAATGAACGAAAGGAAAAAACTCGGACTTACATTTTTGAAAATGGATTTTGGGGTAGAAATGCTCAAAAGTCACCCTGGAACTGTGGTAGGTGGACTAAATACGGATTATACAAGGCAGTGGGGTACTGCTGGACCACAAAAAGGAAATGCTCGCGGTTATTCGCAAACCAAACACCCATTCACTGGCATCCAGCTTACTGATAAGGGCATAGAAATCATGGCCAATTTTGTGGATGAAACACGAAAAGTGGTTGGTTATGATATCCCATTGGCTGCTGATCATTTTGGACATTTTGGCGTAAATACAGCCATAAGATTGGGCAAGGCTTTGGAAAAATTTCAATTGGCCTGGTTGGAAGACATGGTGCCATGGTTTTACACCGACCAATGGAAACAAATTTCAGATGCCATTGAAACACCAACACTAACTGGGGAGGATATTTATTTGAAAGAAGAATTTATTAAACTCATTGACAACAAAGCCGTTGATATGATTCAACCGGATTTGGCGAGCTCTGGTGGCCTAATAGAAACCAAAAAAATAGGAGATTATGCCGAGGAAAGAGGCATACCGATGGCCATGCACTTTGCGGGTACTCCAGTTTGTTTTATGGCAAATATCCATTGTGCAGCAGCCACAGAAAATTTTGTGGCTTTGGAACACCACAGTTTTGATGTGCCATGGTGGGAAGATTTAGTTACGGGAATTGACAAGCCAATTTACAAAGATGGATTTGTGAAAGTACCTGAAACACCAGGATTGGGCATAGAAATGAACGATAAAGTTGCCAAAGAGCACTTGGCTGCTGGTGAACTTTATTTTGCACCTACTACCGAGTGGGACAAGGTGGATAGTTGGGATCGTACTTGGAGTTAATTCTTTTCTAATAATATATTATTTTTAATAAATGCAAGTTGAAATTTGACATTATTTAACAGCTTAAAACCAAGTCTATAATATGAACATAAAAAAGTACTGGTATCCATTTACTATTATTGGAATTGTCCTTATTGGTTATTTTTTCTCAGAATATTTCATATCAATTGGTGACTTAAAATTTAGCACATTCATCAAACCGGTGCTACAAGTTATTATGTTTGGAATGGGAGCCACCATGACGGTCGAAGACTTTGTGGGGGTCATTAAAACGCCGCAAAAAGTAATTGTCGGCCTGATTTTTCATTTTTTCTTTATGCCTCTATTAGGCTTTATTTTGGCAAATACTTTTGATTTTGAACCTGAAATAGCCGCAGGGATTATCCTCATAGGTTGTAGTCCTAGCGGATTGGCATCCAATGTAATGGCTATGATGGCAAAGGCGAATGTGGCACTTTCGATTACAATTACTGCAATGGCAACCCTTTTGGCTCCGGTTTTAACCCCTCTGCTAATGAAATTATTGGGTGGAAGTTTGATAGAAATTAATTTTTGGGATATGTTTTTTGATATGGGAAAAATCGTGATTCTACCGGTGGTTTTGGGCGTAATTCTTAATAAATTTTTTCCTAAAATTATTGTTAAATTTAAAGATATGTTACCATACTTTTCAATGGCAGGTATTGCTTATGTTATTTTAATAGTTACTGCCAACGGACAAGCGTCTTTAAAATCGGTAGGATTGTTATTGGTTTTGGTTATGTTTATTCATAATGTAGGTGGTTATTTTTTAGGTTATTTTTCAGCGAGATTACTTAAAATGAACCAAGCAGATGCACGGGCAGTGGCTTTTGAGGTTGGTATGCAAAACGGTGGACTGGCATCAGCATTGGCCAATGAAATGGGAAAAATTGCCACTGTAGGTTTGGCTTCCGCCATATTTGGTCCTTTGATGAATGTAACAGCTTCAATTTTAGCGAATTACTGGGGAACCAAGCCCCCAAAAGATTAATGTTAAATTATAAAAAATGAAACAAAAAATAATTTTATCTGGTTTGTTATTGTTTGGGTCGTTGGTTAGTTTTTCCCAACAGATTTCAAAAGAATATATGCTGCATCTCACCCGTGAATGGAAGGGTGAACGTTTTCCTGACGGCCGCCCTAAAGTGTCAGATGCTCTTTTACTTAGATTAAAAAAGTCGACACTAGAAGAGGTTTGGGCAGTATTGAGAAATAAAAACTATAAACACCAATATGAGGGCAATTGGTTGACCATAAACCCTGACTCTGTTTTGGTAGGACGAGCAGTTACTGCCACATTTACACCTGGCAGACCTGATATTCAAACAGCAATTGACGATAAAGGCCATGAGAAAGACGGAAGGGTGAAATCTCAAAATGCTTGGCCTATCGATCTGTTGGTAAAAGGAGATGTTTATGTAGCAGACCAATTTAACGCTTATGAAGACGGTCCAACAATTGGCGACAATCTCGGGAATTCTATTTTCGCAAAAACTGGGAACGGTATTGTTTACAATGGGGCGGTGAGAGATATTAATGGTCTTAAAGAAATTGGTGGATTTACCTCATTTTTTAAGTCTTATCATCCTTCGCATCACCTTAACAATGCAGCGACATCTTTAAATACCACCTTAATTGGTATAAATACGCCTACCAGAATTGGGGATGCCACAGTGATGCCTGGTGATGTAGTCTTTGGAAGAGACGGTGGTGTTCTATTTATTCCACCTCATTTGGTAGAAGAATGCGTGAAAGTTTCTGAAGTCGTTAGATTAAGAGATATGTTTGGTCATCAAAGGCTTAGAGAGCAAAAATATACCCCTGGCCAAATAGACACCCGTTGGTCGGATGAAATCGAAAGGGATTTTTCTAAATGGCTATTTGATAATAAGTCTAAATTGCCGGTGCCAATGGAACAAATCCAAGAATTGTTGAAGGGTAGAACCTGGTAAGAAGAATTGTCCTTTAGCCTTAAATTATTTATTCAACCATAAAAATTTTAAAATGTCATCTAGAAGAAATTTTCTTTCTAAAGCAGCACTAACCTCTGCTTTAGCAGCCACACCATTGTTGAATTTTGGCCGTGAATATGAAGTTGCGGTAGACAAAGCACCCAAAACTTCAGCTCCCTCTGACTTGAAAATCACAGATATTAAATGTGGATATATCAGAAATGGCCACAGTCTTTTCGTGAAAATATACACCAATCAAGACATAGTAGGCCATGGCGAAGGTGTGGATGCCACACCTGGGACATATCATTTGGTGAAAATGTTTGGGCAAAGGATCAAAGGTAAAAGCCCGCTAAATGTTCATAGACTTTTTGAAGACATTCGTAAGTCGGGCTTCTTTGAAGGAGCTCAGTCTGGTATGTATGTTGCAGTACTGACGGCAGTAGAAACCGCTCTGTGGGATATCGCTGGCAAAGCCTTGGGAGTTCCAGTTTACCAACTTTTAGGCGGTAAATTTCGCGACACTATCAGGTTATATATGGATACAGCTTTGTACCAAAACAGACTCCCAAAGCCTTCAGATTTTGCAGAATCGGCACTAGAAGCTGTGAAAATGGGTTTTAATGCAGTGAAATTTGACCTTGACCAAGCCAATGACCCCAACAAATATGACAAATATAACTGGACAGCTAGTCCAGCCGAACTCCAACGTATGTATGACCAAATGGCAGCTGCAAGAGCAGCTGTAGGTCCAAACGTGGATATATGTGCCGACATGCATGGCCGTTATGACGCTATTACTGGCGAGAAAATCGCCAAAATGCTGGAACCCCTTAATCTCATGTGGCTTGAGGAACCCATTCCAGCCGAAAACGCCGATGCCTATAAAAAAATAACCAGTTCGACTTCTACACCAATTTGTGCTGGAGAGAATCATTATTTGGCATATGGATTTAGGCCTTTGTTGGAATCGGGTGCTGTGGATATTATCATGCCGGATTTGCAAAAAGCCGGAGGGTTGGGTGAAGGACAAAGAATTGCCAATTTGGCCAACTTGTATTACGTACCTTTCGCTCCACACATGGTAGCATCATATTTGGGTGCAATGGCTTCAGCCCATGTTTGTGCTTCAGTGCCAAACTTCATGATTTTGGAGTGGCAAATTTACTTTCATAAAGACCCGATGTTTAAGGAAATCGTGAATTATGACCCATCCATGATTAAAAATGGACAAATAACGCTCTCAGAAAAACCAGGAATTGGAGTGGAAATTAACGAAGAAGCTATGCGTAAATATGCACCTGCTGGCGTGCCGTTTTTTGAGTGAAATTGTCTCAAGGTTTCTTTTGTTTTGTGAATAGGTAAAAAGTACTGGAGTTTTGTAATTCTAACTTTTTACTTATTTCTTTTAAAGGTCACCTTCCCAAAACTTCCAACAATTCCTTACGATTAAAGGCTTTAAAAATATCAGCTTCTGTATTTACTAATTTGCCTGCCAATTCTTTTTTGGAGGCTTGAAGTTTTAGCATTTTATCTTCGATAGTGTTGGGGCAAATTAATCTCACGGCTATCACCTTATTTTTCTGTCCGATTCTATATACACGGTCAATGGCTTGGTTTTCAACTGCTGGGTTCCACCATGGATCTACCAAATACACATAGTCTGCTTCGGTAAGGTTTAGTCCAACTCCACCTGCTTTTAGGCTTATTAAAAAGACGCTTACTTCTGGATTTTCTTGAAAGTTTTTGACTTTTTCTGCTCGGTTTTTAGTTTGACCAGTTAGGTATTCGAAATTGATATTTCGTTCTAATAAGGCCTTTTTTATCAAATCCAACATTCCCACAAACTGTGAGAAAATCAATACTTTATGATCAGCAATTTGACCTTCCAATTGCTCTAAAAGAACCTCGATTTTCGCAGAAACTTCGTTTGGATATTCGTCATCGGGTAGGAGTGAAGGTGAATCACAGATTTGACGCAGTTTAGTAAGTCCTGTCAAAACATGCATCGGGCTGATTTCTTCGTCTGTTTTGTGTTGCAAATAATCTCGAAGTTCGGCCTCATGCGTATCATAAATGGCTCTTTGGTCTATACCCATTTCGCAATAAATCAACATTTCTGTTTTTGAAGGTAATTCTTCAATCACTTGTTTTTTGGTTCTCCTGAGTATAAAAGGACTAATTTTCTTGCGTAATTCTTCTGCTCGTCGACTTTCTTTAAATTTATCTATAGGCTCAGCATAAATGTCTTTAAAATAGGTTTTACTTCCTAACAGATCAGGACAAGCAAAAGACAATTGGCCATACAAATCGTAGGTGTTATTTTCAATTGGTGTACCTGTCAGTACGATCTTATTTCGTGAAACCAACATCCGAGCGGCTCGATATCGTTGCGATTCTGGGTTTTTGATGGCTTGGGATTCATCTAAAATGATATAGTTGAAAGTAATGCTTTTTAGAAAATGTAAGTCAGAAAGAAGCGTGCCATAAGTGGTTAGAATTACATCAAAACCTTTGATTTCTTCTTTTGAATTTAATTTTGAATTTCCATAATGAGAGGCAATAACCAAACTAGGTGCAAATTTACTGAACTCATCCAACCAATTGAACATCAGAGAAGTTGGAACAATAATCAAACTTTGTTGCTCTGGATGTTTTTGTTTTTGAGTCAAAAGAAAAGCAATAATTTGAATGGTTTTTCCTAAGCCCATATCATCAGCCAAACAAGCTCCAAAATTAAAGCCGTCTAAGAAGTTTAGCCAATTGAGACCATGCTTTTGATAATCACGCAATGTTGCGTTTAAATCCTTCGGAACTTTAACATTTTCAATCGTTTCAAAATGCTCAAATTTTGATTTTAGATAGCTTACTTCGGCCCAAGTTTCTTTGCTGATGACCTCTTCTTCATACAATTCCAAAATATCTAAAAATCTAGATTTTGGCGTGCGAATCAATGCCCCTTCCAGCTTGCCTGCTTTGAAATAATTGGAAAATTTCTTTATCCATTCTTCAGGAATTAATCCCACAGTGCCGTCGTCCAATTCCACAAATTTTGATTTGTTTCTTAGCGATTTGTGCAAAACTTTTAATGGCACATCTTTTTTGCCGAATTTTAGTTTTACTTTGGTATCAAACCAATCAATTCCCGAGGCTACACTTATTTCGACAGAGGCTTTATAAGGACTCAACTTATTATTTGTCAAAGAGTTGAAGCCTAAAACTTTAACATTGTTTTCTCTCAGAATTTCAAAGAAATCTAGAAACCAATTGTCTTCTAAAAACTTCTGTTTCTGCAAATAGAAATAATTTCCATTGACCAATTGCTCTGCAAATTCTGGATGCAATCGAGAAATCAAAGCCGTAAAATTCAATTCTGCCGCATCATCTCGTTCCACCGAGAAGTGGTTTCCATTGGGGTCTACATCTATTAATTGTTTTTTAGAATGAACCGCCACCTCCAAAGCACCATATTTCAATACGGGAGTGATGTTAATAAAATTCTTTTCGTCGGTTAGGTAAATGAGTTTTTCTACTCCATAACTACTTTCCCATTCTAACGATTTTCCTTCTTTTTTCTTTTTGATAAAGGCATATTCAATACTCACTTTATCCGACATGGAATCTAGAATTTCTTTTCTGAAAACCTCAAATTTTGAAGGATAAATGAGCATAATTGCCCGTTTTTCTGCAAAATATTTAATGATTGGCAACATTTCAGCGTCAGAAATAAAAACCAATCTTTCGCCAATTTGAAAGAAACAATTGAATCTGATTTTCAAATCTTGAAGTGCATATAAATGCTCATTTATTGTTACGCTTGTGGTTACTTCATAAAAAGGCTCTTTCAAATTCACTTTAATATTTAAGCCCAAAGAAGCATTTTCAAGTTTAATCGGCATAAGATTGTTTGCTGAAATGCTATCGTTTTCAGAGATATAGAAATTAAGAGAAAGCGGATTTTTTACAATGAAACCAATTGCCAGATTATCATTCCATTCCGTGTTTTTTTGCACTTTAGCTAATGCTGTAAAAAAACGGACCTCTTCTGGCTTTTCATGATTCCAAACTTCATTCAGTGGGTCAATTTGACTAAATGGGGCTTTGATTTTACCGTTTTTCCCAAAAGCGGCTTCGTAAAGTTCTAGGGAATAGGTTTCCTGAAATTTATTTCTTCTAAAAACCAAAATTTGCTGTGTTGATTCACTCTTTTCAGGTTCAGAAGGACCAATGTTTTTTGTAAATAATTTACTTTTTAGAAAAGAAGTAGATTTTTCATCAACAGGAATCAATTCAGGATTTAACGGAACCACAGAAGTCTGCCTATCAGCATATTTGAGTCCAAAATATTTCTCCAAATCTTCTTCATCGGCCATTCCGTAGGCTTCAGCTGCTTTTTTTATTTTTTCAAAACGAATGTTTTTGTCGAAAAATACTTTTAGGTCGGGTTTAGAAATGAGTATTTGCAAAACCAAAGTTTGGTGTTCGCATAGGGTATTTTTAACGGCACTACACCCACAAGTCATTACTAAGTCTGATTCAATCTGACTTACCGCAACATCGGGCAGGTTTTTACTTTGGCTATTCAAAGCAAAGAGGGCATTATCTATTTCAATGTTGAGTGGCTGCACATCTACATTTTTGAGTCCGAAACTTATCTCCACACCATAGCGAAAAGTGTCGGCGTAGGTTAGTGATGACACTTGGTGGTTTTTTAGGATGTAAGTTTGGGGGTGGGAAAGCATATTATTAGAATTGTTGCACCTTCACCTTCGGCTTCCCAAATTTCCCTCTTTTAACCAAATACAAATTAGAATATTCGCTATCCTCCAAGTCTTTTTTGAGAAATTCTTTCTCGGCTAATCCGTTGATAATATGTCGGATAGTATTGCTATGACCTACTACCAAAGTGTTTTGATTTGATTTTTTTAAAGTTGCTATCAAAGCCGATTGGTTTTTTGGTTCGTAAATTTCTATTTCAAGCATTTTGGCTTCAGCCAATGGCTTTGCCGTGCTGGTGGTTCTAACGGTTTTGGTGGAATAAACTTTCTTAATTCCTTTATTCGACAATATACCTTTAAGTCTTTCAGCTCGCTGACTACCAGCTTCGGTAAGCAATGGATCCTCTTTTGGGGTAGCAGACTTTTCGGCGTGTCTGACTATATAAAAACTTGTGGTACAGGAGCTTAATGCCCATACCACAAGAATTGCTATCCATATATTTTTCTTAGAAATTATCAGATTGTACATAGGCTTTTATAAGTTTTTGCTCACCTTCTTTGCCTGGAAACATATTGCCATGCTCCATACCCATTATAAACTCTTGCTTATTGGCTTTGGCCTTGTCATGAATATGTTTGAAAAGGAAATTGTAATTGATTTCGCCCGTGGTTGGTTCTTTTCTACCCGGTTCGTCACCGATTTGGAAATAAGCAATTTCGTCCCAAACCAAATCCATGTTTCTGGTCATTTCGCCTTCGTTGCGTTGCATGTGCCACATGTCAAATAGTATTTTGCATGAAGGACTATTGACGGCCTTGCAAATCAAATAACTTTGGTCAGAATTCTGCAAAAACAAGTCTGGCGTATCGCTCAATGGCTCCATAACCATTACCAATCCGTGTGGTTCAAATATGTCGCAAGCTCTTCTGTATGCATCTATTACGTTGGCTGTTTGGATTCCCATCGGCAGTTTTCTTTCAAAAAAACCAGGTACTACGGTCATGTACTTAGCATTGCATCGTTTGGCTGTTTCTACGGATTCGCGACAAGTTTTTAAGAAATTTTCCAAGAACTCAGGCTTTCCAGAGGCCAAAGATATTTTCCAGTTTTCACCACCATCTATCACAAAAACACCCATTTTCATACCTAGCTTGTTGAGCGTTTCGCCTATTTTCTTTTGCGTTTCAACAGGTCTTTTGAGCATTCCGTTGTCTTCCAAAGCGATAAATCCATTGTCGGCCATAAATTGGAGTTGGTC
>JAIPAJ010000040.1 GCA_021740125.1 Leadbetterella sp.
AAATGGTATATTACTAATAGAATTTACCGATGAACTCATCGGTAGGGGATATGAACTAAAAGAAGCAATTATAGAAGCTGGTTCAACACGTCTAACGCCTGTTTTACTAACAGCAGCTTCTGCAGTTCTTGGCCTTATACCGCTCGCTTTGGGTCTAACGGTGGATTTTGGTGCAATGTTTGTAGATCTTAATCCTGTCATTCATACTGGTGGAGATAGTGCTGTTTTCTGGAATATCTTGGCTTGGACCATTATATATGGTCTAACATTCTCAACTATTCTTACTTTGGTAATTGTGCCGTGCATGTACTATATCAACGAGCGAATGAAAGTAAAGCTTTGGAAGAAGTAACATGCTGATCTAATATTTTTGGAAGGCCTCTCATATAAATGGGAGGCTTTTTTGATATGGGCGATTTTAAAATCCTTTGACATCTTATTTACCCTCTTGCATTAACAAAATTCGTTCTTATCTTTTTCGATTAATTTTAACCGCGGATTGGTAAATTTTGTAAAGAAGGACAAGCTAAATAGAATTATGACCTCAGAGATATCTATTGATATTTTAAATTTGATAAGTAGTAGAAATGTAACTGTCCACTATTAGCAAGAGAATACCTTTACATTTTGTTCGCTCGATAAATTTTCTTTGATTATGTGATTGTACTGAAAAGGATTTACTCTTTTAAATAATCTAGACAATCAAGATGAAAAAACCCTGAACTTTAATGTTTACCTAGGTATTTTACAAATTTTCGGAGTAGAAATAGATCTATTTCAAACCTTCTTTAGTTTAGTAGTTCCTTTTTTTGAATAATGGCGATAGAGATATCCATTGAAGTTGGGAAGAATAAAAAGTCATAGATGAATAAACACATATATTCAAAAAATAATTTAATTGAACTAGAAAGTTTGCTTACAAACATTAGTTTGTAGGCTGCAAATGTTTGCAAAAGATTAAAATTCTATCTTAATTGTATCATTTATTCTTGACTCTTTAATTTATAACCATGGAAAACTCTAGACTTGCTAGTTTTGGAAGGCGTTTTATCGCTTTTCTACTAGATGTTGTATTCGTACTATTAATCAATTATGTCTTATTTTCACTTGTTTTAGGCCCTTTTGGAGGTTTATTGGGGGCTATGGGTCTAAAAGATTTTCAATTTGGAGAAGATATAGTGAAGGGAGCTTTTGCTGGTATTGGTGCATTTCTTGTATTAGCAATAACCATTTTAGGTGTTTTTTTTGTGGCATTTATTTATGATTTTGTTTTGTTGGCTACACCTAAACAAGCCACTATAGGTAAAATGCTGATGAAAATAAAGGTTATTAAAGTGGATGGAACTTCAATAAATATTTTTGAGGCTTTTTTCCGTTCATTAATTAAATTCGCTTCCGGCTTCTTTTTTATATTTCTGTGGATTTTATGTTTGTTTACAACCAGAAAACAAAATCTTCATGATTTTATAGTCAATGCCATTGTGGTGGATTCTAATTAATTTTTGTATACTTTATCATATTGTCAGACAAGATTATTGGGACAATTTCAAAGTCGGGGTTCTATATTTTTCAAATAATTTTGAGCAAACCAGATTAAGAGGTCATTTTCTTGTAATTATTTCAAGACATCTTTAAACCAATGGCTTCCAAAAGTAAAGAAGCATTAAAGCTTTTACAAACGCCTTCTTTTATCAAATAATCAAAAATAAGCTCTCCGTTGGCCGTAGCGTATTCAAAATAGAAGTTTTTGACCTTATCGGTATGTTTTGCGGAAATTTCCGATAATCGCAAATCATGAGTGGCGAGTAGTGCAATGGCATTTTCATTGACAAGTTTTTCAAACAAAGCCATTGAGCCTTTTAGTTTGTCTTCTGAGTTGGTTCCCCTTAGCATTTCGTCTATCAAAAAGATATGTAATTTGCCATTTTTCAAAGCTTCCAAAACAAGTTTTATCCGTTCTATCTCCGCTTTGAAAGTAGAGGCGTTTTCGTAAATAGAATCTGTTATACGCATATAACAAATGGGCTCCATTCCAAGTCTTAAATGGAGTTTTAGGGCAAAAACTGGAGATCCCATATTTGCCAAAATAATGTTGATTCCAATGGTTCTCAAAAAAGTGCTTTTACCCGACATGTTACTTCCTGTAATCAGGTTCACACGATTATGGTTATTCAATTCAAAATCATTAGAAATAGTTTTATGCACCTTTATCAACGGATGGCCTATTTGTTTTGCACTTATAAACGTTTCACGTAATTCATGAAAACTTGGTAGGCACCATTCTGGATTATTAAAATGTAGGGTACCTAAACTGGCGTAATATTCTAGAATAGCTATGCCCTTAAATATTTCCTTGAAGAAATTCGGGTTTTGACTCAACCAGTCGCCCATTTTTAAAGTTTCTATTGGTTCAAAGGGTCTGGCACTGGTTAGAAAAATCCATGCTATCATGTTTTTTCGCATTTCTAAACGCTTCACTATCAATGAAAAGTCCTCTATTGGATTTTTGGACTTTAAATTAGCTCTTGGGAAATCTTTTAGTGCTTCTTGTAAAATTTTAGACGAAAACTCCTCATTGGCAATCAATTCTGCGGCTTTTGAGAAACTTTGCAATGCCCTTCCTGTAACCGATATTTGCTCAAAATAAAGTTCGGTTATTTTCTTATTAAGGCCATTAAGATAAAAATGAAAAATCACCAAGCCACCGATTCCAAAACCAATTCCTTCAAATTTTAGAAAATAAAAACCCACAAACAAGGCCATCCAAACCAATGGAACTATTTTTCCATAATATTTCAGGAAAGTACCTAGTGCTAATTTTGGCGGAATAGAAATTTGCGAAATTTGATGAGAAGTATCAGCCAGTGAGTTTGGAATACTGACCAAAGAGGCCAAAAACTTCAGCCGCCAAATATTTTTTTCTTTTAATTCTGTTGTAGCTTCTTGCTTTTTTTGCAAAATATCTAGTTCAGCTTCTATCTCAAGCATGTTTTTTGCTAATAATTCCACTCCCCACCTTGTTTTGGCACGATTTAAAAATTGAAAAAGCGAGTTCGGTCCAAATAAATCTAAGTCTGCAGAAAAAATATGGTGCGGATTCGAAAAATTGCTGCCATCGCTATAAATACTATTGGGTTCATTTTTTAAAATCGCAATTTCATTTTTTAATAAAGTCTGCTGATGGTCATTTTGAAGTAAATTTTCTTCTGTTTTTTCATGATATTTCACCAAATAATAAAATCCAACCAGAAAGAAAACAAGCAAAATTCCACCTAAATAGATATTAATCTGAAAGGTTTTTAAAATACAAAGGATCCCAAAAACCAAGAAAACTAGGCGATATGTAGAAGTCTTATTATAGGTTTTTAGCAGAACTTCCCTATTTTCAAGGAGCGACTTTAGTTGTGTTTCGTAAAACTTTATCATTGAATAAACTGGTTGAATAGGCAAAAATAATTGAGAATTAATCAAATAACGGCTCAAATGCCTATTTTTGTTCCATGTCTTCCTTTTTTGAAACAAAAATAGAATCCCTGAGAGGCGTTGGCCCACAAAAAGCCGAGTGGCTCAACAAAGAGTTGGGCATATTTAACTTCGCTGACTTGCTAGAATATTATCCTTTTAGGCACGAAGACCGAACGCAGTTTCACCGAATAGCCGACATTACTGAGGATATGTTTGCGGCACAAATAGTTGGAAGAATAGCTTCTATCGAGCTTATTGGTAGCGGTGTGGGTAAACAGCGATTGGTAGCAACTTTCAGAGATTCCACCAGTCATATGGAGTTGGTTTGGTTTCAGAGTATCACTTATTTTCAGAAATACCTCAAGCTAAATGCCGAGTATGTGGTGTATGGAAAGCCCGTATGGTTTGGAGGTAATTACTCCATCACCCACCCAGAAATTGAGCTTCTTAACCCGAACAACTCCCAAAAGGGCTATTTTCAGGCGGTATATTCGTTGACAGAAAAACTAAGAAAGCGATATATTGAGAGTAAATTAATCAGTATTTGGGTCAAAAACCTTTTGGACATTGCGGATCCGTATATCAACGAAACCATTCCAGACTCTTTGCTCACAAAATACAGATTGGTTGCTAAAAAACATGCTTTAAGGTGGTTGCATGTGCCAAAATCTCAGGCAGAACTGCATCAAGCCCAGCGAAGGCTAAAATTTGAGGAACTCTTCTATAATCAGTTGAGACTTATAAAGCTGAGTTTAGTTCGCAAAAACGACTATGCTGGTCAAGTTTTCCAAAAAACGACATTAATATCAGAATTCTACAACAAGCATTTGCCTTTTGATCTTACAGGAGCTCAAAAGCGAGTTATAAAAGAAATATTTGCAGACTTGAAATCGGGCAAACAAATGAATCGCTTGATTCAAGGAGACGTAGGTAGTGGAAAAACCATTGTGGCGTTTATTTCGATGCTTATGGCCATTGATAGTGGTGCACAGGCTTGTATGATGGCCCCAACAGAGATTTTGGCCCAACAACATTACGCCAATTTGAAAAAATACGGTGATTTGTTAGGTGTAAGAATAGAATTATTGACGGGTTCGTCCAAGAAAAAGGAACGAGCCGTTATACATGAGGCGTTGTTGAGTGGTGAATTGAAAATATTGGTAGGTACACATGCTCTTTTGGAAGAAATTGTTCAATTTAAAAACCTCGGCCTTTGTGTTATTGACGAACAGCACAGGTTTGGAGTGGCTCAGAGAGCCAAACTTTGGGAGAAAAACAAGACTTTCTATCCACACATGATGGTTATGACCGCAACTCCAATTCCAAGAACTTTGGCCATGACGCTATTCGGCGACTTGGATCATTCTGAAATAGACGAGATGCCACCGGGTAGAAAACCCATCATAACCGTACATCGATATGATGCCAATAGACTCAAGGTTTTTGAGTTTATGCGTGATGAACTCAAAAAAGGTCGACAGATTTACATGGTTTTTCCACTTATTGAGGAATCAGAAAAGTTGGATTTGAAAAATCTTTATGATGGTTATGAATCTATAGAAAGGGCATTTCCAGGTGTTCCTTTGAGTATAGTTCACGGCAAAATGAAACCCAAGGACAAGGAATTTGAAATGCAACGTTTTAAAAAAGGCGAAACCAAAATAATGGTAGCTACCACTGTTATAGAAGTAGGAGTGGACGTACCCAACGCCAGTGTAATGGTAATAGAAAGTGCTCAGCGGTTTGGTTTGTCGCAGTTACACCAGCTGCGTGGCCGTGTGGGCAGGGGAGCCGATCAGTCGTTTTGTATACTCATGACCGACTACAAACTCTCAAAAGATACACAAAAACGCCTTCAAACGATGGTGCAAACCGAGAACGGTTTTGTGATTTCTCAAGTGGACCTTGAACTACGTGGCCCAGGCGATATGGGAGGAACGCAACAGAGTGGGCTTATAGATCTCAAAATAGCCAACCTAGCCAAAGATGAAGGGATACTAAAAATAGCCCGTGAGGAGGCGTTTAAGATACTCAAAAGCGACCCTGAACTCGAAATGCCTGATCATTTAACAATCAAACTTCATATCGACAAAATCAAGAACAAAGAATTGAGTTGGAACAGGATCAGTTGAGGTTTGGTTAAAACGGAGATTATCACAGATTCGCTCCAGTTCATTTTAGTCGGACAAACAATTATAATTTACAGCTAGCAAAATGTTAAAGTTTATTTACTGATGTTTTATTTAAATATTATCATTTGAGCTCTTCATTTTATTGAAACATAATCATTATCAGCTAAAAATGATATTTGAAACTATTTTCTATATATTTACATACAAAAAATATTCAACCCAATAAATGAAAACTTTCAATATCAATCGCCGCCATTTTCTTAAGGGTGCGGCCGCTACATTGGCTTTGAGCCACTTTGGTGCCAACGCCATGGAGTTGCTGAATCCCAACAAAACTTATAATGTGGCTCTCATTGGTACTGGATGGTATGGCAAAAGCGACCTTTTTAGACTTATACAAGTGGCCTCTGTAGAGGTAGTAGCACTTTGTGATGTAGATAAAAACATGCTCAATGCGGCTGCCGATTTGGTATCCAAAAGACAAAGTTCTGGCAAGAGACCCAAACTTTATGGCGATTATCGTAAGCTTTTGAAAGAGAACGAATTAGACATTGTACTCATTGGTACACCAGACCACTGGCACTCATTGATGATGATTGATGCGGTAAAAGCGGGAGCTAACGTATATGTACAAAAGCCTATCAGTGTGGACGTTATGGAAGGAGAGGCAATGGTAGCCGCTGCCCGAAAATACAACAAAGTGGTGCAAGTGGGTACGCAACGTAAAAGCACCCCGCACCTAATAGAAGCCAAAAAGAATATCATAGATACGGGAAAGTTAGGGAAAATTAAGCATGTAGAAATGTGCTGTTATTATTCAATGCGAAATAACTCCAATCCTCCGTTAGAGCCGGTTCCTGACTTTTTTGATTATGAAATGTGGACAGGACCAGCCCCAATGCGACCTTATGACGGTATTCCACACATCCGTTGGTGGAGAACATTTATGGAATATGGCAACGGCATCACGGGAGATATGTGTGTACACATGTACGACACCGCCCGATGGATGTTGGGCTTAGGATGGCCAAAGAAAATAAGTGCGGTTGGTGGGATTTATGTGAACAAAGAAGCCAAATCTAATATTGCAGACACACAAACCGCAGTTTTTGAACATGATGAACTGAACTGTGTTTGGACACATCGCTCGTGGGGAACACCTCCAGATCCTGACTATCCATGGGCATTGTTTATTTATGGCGAAAAAGGAACATTGAAGGCATCAACGATGCGTTATGATTTTATTCCAAATGGAAATAATAACGGGGAAAAAATTCACAAAGATGTGGTTTTTGAGAAAGAAAAATATCCTGAGGATTTGACTGAGGAAAGGATTGAGTTGAATGCCGCTCCAGCTACTAGGTTACACATGTTGGATTTTCTGGGAGCTATTGAAAACAAAACAAAGCCCGTTGCAGATATATTAGAAGGTCATATTTCTACTGCAAGTTGTATTTTGGCCAACATCTCTATGGAGTTGGGCCGTCCAGTGGTTTATGACCCTGTGAAGAAGATTATCGTTGGTGATAAAGAAGCAACTGCAAAATTGACTAGAAAGTATCGTCAGCCTTGGATTCATCCCGATTACAAGAATGTTTAGTTTATTGATAAGATAGTATTTCAAATACAAAAAAGCCCGAAGAATCAGATTCTCCGGGCTTTTTCAATATTGAAAAGTCGAGATGTTAGAACAATTTGGCTCTGTTATCTACGATTTTAGCATTTTCTCTAAGAATTTGCTCACCTATCATGCCCATACGGCCCATTCCAGTTCTTTGCTCTACTTGGAGTTTATAAGGAGTATAGTCAGAAATAGCTGGAGCTGGAGTTTTAGCTGTAGTTTCCATCACAAATACACCTGATTCACCTGCGAATACCTTACTTCTTTGTCCTGCTTTCAATCCAAACAATTTGCCCAATGCTATTGCATCAAAACCTGCACTGTTCAACATACCACTAAAAAAGTTTATATCAGTCACTGTTTCAACCAATGCACCAGCACCATATTTTTTTGAAAGGGCGACTAAATCACCTTTGCCATCACCCAATTTCGAAATTATTTTTTCGGTTTTCTTTTCATTTCTAACTTTTACAGATATCGCATCTTTAAAGTCTAAAGCTTCTGGGCTTTCTTTATCAGAGGCAGATTTAAGTGCAGCAATAACGTAAGTTTCTCCCAAAACAAATACTCTATCGGCAACGTCACCTTCATCCACGTCCTTTCCATAAGCCCAGTTTACAATTTCTCTAGCGTTTTGAATGGTGTTAACATTCGTGCTATTTGGTAATAAATTTTCAGCGTTCAAAAGCGTCAATGAATTGTCTTTTTTTATAGCAGCTTCCAAATCTTTCAAGGTTTTTGCACCCGATCTAATATTCTCAGCCTTTTGGAAAGTTTCATTAGCAGCTAGTTCGCCTACTTGTAGCTCTTTGTTTATTGAAGCTAATTTGTATTTTGTATTTGATTTAGGCTCCGTAACTTTGACAATATGATATCCAAAGTCTGTAACTACTAAATTCGACAAAACTCCAGTACCTGAAAAAGCAAAAATGGCTGACTCGAAAGGTTTTACCATGGCTCCATTGTTTTGGAAAGAACCTAAATCACCGCCGTTTTGAGCTGTTCCATCTGTACCATTTTGGCTAGCTAATGTTGCAAAGTCTGCACCAGCTTTGGCTTGACTTAAAATAATCTCTGCTTTGGCTCTTGCTGCAACTCTTGCACTGTCTGACATAGTTGAGTCAGCTCTGATTAAAATATGGCTGGCTCTTACTGTGTAGAGAGAATCAGTATCTGTTCCTTCAAATTTATGAATGCTGTAAGTGTTACCTTCTTTGAAAGGACCCACAAGCGAGCCTACGATGGCCGTTGAAAGTGCTGCTTTAAGATCTGGTGATATTTCGTTAGCTGATCTCAAATATGGAGTTCTAATGTCTGTATTAGAATTGGCATAAGTTTGAGCATTTGGAGCCGCTGCAAGACCTTTTGCTAAGTTTCTGATTTCCGTGTTTAAAGCGGCACTGTCATCTTTTGTAGGAGTAAGCTGATAAGCGACATAAGTAATACTTCTGCTATCAAAAGGTGTAAACTCCTCTTTGTGCTTGCTGTAGTAGTTTTTTATTTCGCTATCCTCCACTTTGATAGTAGAGTCTTGAATAGAATAAAAAGGAACATATAAGAATCTGCCGCTTGCTTTTTCTGAATTAGCTACGTATTCAGCCTTTGCTTCAGCAGTTGTTACAAAAGAGGCTTTGTTTAAAAGATTCGAATATTTCTCTCTCATTCTAATGGTTTTCAACTCTCTTTTGAAATTATCCCACATGGCTTTTTGAGCTGCAGGCATACTTCCGCTTGTATAGGATCTAATAAATTCAGCGTGTTGAGCCGCATTGAAATTACCTTGTTGGTCAGAAAACTGTTGTTTTACATAAGGATGCATATTTTTTGCACCTTGAATAAGTTCTCTTAATTCATCATCAGAAACGGTGATGCCTAACTTCTCAAATTCTTCTACATAAACATTTTCAAAAATCAGTTTTTCCCAAACCTGCTCTCTTATTTGAGCCACTTCTTGTTCATTGGCAGATCTGCCAGTTGAACTTTCTAGTTGTAATTTTTGAGCTTCAACTAAAGCAACATATTGTTGGTAATCTACTTTTGTGCCGTTTATTTCACCTACTTGATTGGCCGATGAACCGAAAAGTCCTCCACCTTGGTTAGAAAAAATATCACCGCCCACAATAAATAACAATAATGCCACGGCTATCACCGCTACTGCTATTCCTGATCTTTCTCTGATTTTGTTAACTATTGCCATTTTGTTTTTTTAAAAATACTGATTTTCAAATCCTTTTTAATTGTGAAAATTTTTTGAGGTGCAAAAATAGGAATATTCCCATTGATTATCAAAGTTTTCTAATTTGTTTTATTTTTACAAATTTAATGCCACTCAAAAATTAGCCCCTTTGGTTTTGGTTTTTAACTTGAGTAAGTACATATCAGCCGTTATAAAAAGCGTACTTCCATCTTCTCCCCAAGCCAGATTGGCAGTTGCGGCTCCAGTTTCAATTCGACCTAAAAGTTTGCCTTGCGGGTTTAAAATTATGATTCCTCCTGGCCCTGTAGTGAAAATATTTCCTTTCTCGTCCACTTTCAAGCCATCAGGAGCACCTTTGAGACCTTGTTGGTTGAGATAAGAAGCATCAAATAGCAGCTTGCCTTCACCTACATTTCCATCTGATTTTATGGGGTAACTCATAATGAATGCTTTCACATCAGACTGAGCCACATAAAGGGTTTTGTGGTCTGGAGAAAGTGCTACGCCATTGGGCCTTACTAAATCTTTTATGACAAGTGTTACTTTTCCTTGGGGAGAAATTCTATAAACCCCAAAATATTCAATTTCGCGACTTTTGTCATCTACGAAATCGGGTAAACCATAAGGTGGATCGGTAAAGTAAATGTCTCCAGATTTGGCCTCTATTACATCGTTTGGGCTATTGAAGCGTTTCCCGTCCCAGTTGTCTGCCAAAGTAAATTTTCCACCTTTACCTGCCAATGGCATTTTGGTAATTCTTCTGTCACCATGTTCACAAGCAATTAAATATTTGCCATCGTTACTGATTGTGAGGCCATTACTCCCAGGTTCATTGCTGTAAGGCATTATGCCAGTATAGCCTGAAGGTTTCAGAAATTCTATTATTTTTTCACTTTCTTTCCATTTATATATGATGTTGGTTGGTACATCTGAAAAAAGGAGATAATTGCCATCTTTGACCCATACGGGTCCTTCCGACCATTCAAATCCTTCACCTAATACCTCTAATTGATCATTAATGTCTAGTAGCGTTGAGAAAGAAGGGTCATTGGAAATGATTTTGCCAATTTTAGGCTTTTGAGCAATGGTATTGTACGTTGTTATCATAAATAGGATACTTATAATCTGTTTTTTCATAATAAATTTTAAGATTAAATTTTTACTTTTCGAATTCTACGAAATGTTCAGATGCGTATTCGTCATCGCCTGGTTTTATTCTTTTGACAAAAAAGCGTGCCTTTTTACCTAATTTGAGACAGGTACGTTTTTCCGAAATATCTTCGGGGGTATTTAATGGTTGAAGAGATGGGTACCATAAAATATATCCCGGTTTTTGAAAAAATAATTGTGGTTTTGTCCAATCCTGACTATTTTTCCCTTTTGACAAATCTTTGTTTTTATTAAATGAAATGTACACTTTATCGCCTTTCCAAGATTTTCCTTCAACTTTTCCCATCATCATTACCCAACAATCAAGGTAATCATTCCAACTAACTGAAGGCCCCCAATGAAAACCTCCCGTTGGCGAAGACGCTGAGCCACCTCCTTGTTCTTTTGGAATAACTAATGATTGAACAGGTCTCCCAAAACTGTTATATGGAATATTAAATCCTTCTCCATCCCATCGTTTGGCTTTTCCTACAGGGTTATCAAGGTCTTTAAGTGCAATTCGAGCCACACTTATGCATTGTCCACTCCATTCGGTATCTTTATTGTATTTTTTCTCATCGTACACGCCAGGATATCCATATTCTCCATAAAATAAATATAGATAATATCCACTTGCTACAGCTGAAGGATCACCCACACCACCAGCAAAAGTATTAGAAGTATTGTGAGGTTTTAATATCATGCGAGGGTCTAGGTCCTCAATAAAAATCCCTTTGTTTTGCCAGCTTTTCCCACCATCTATAGATTTCATGATGCCAATTCTACAAACTGCTGCAGGACTTGCTGGGCCAGTAAGGCCTTGTGGCCACTTGTTGTTTTTATAACCTTGCCCTGTTTTTTCATTATATGGATACGTTTCTGGATAGTTTTCGTTGTGATAAATTCCAAAAAGTGTTTTACCAGATTTATCATTAGGGTCTTGATAAACGGTTTCAAACCATACAGCTCCATGTAGTCCATCTTCAGTTGGAAGGACATTTTTGGGCATAATAGGATTAAAAAAATCTTTGGCAGTATTTTTAAAAACTTCGTCAGCGTTGTTTCCATCGGAATACTTTAAATTCAAGGAATACCCCCAGAGTGGGTCTTCTCCATATTTTCCGGGGAAAATTCTGAATGTATCTCCAATCCAAGCTTCAGCCATGTTGCAGTCTACAAACGAGTTAAACTTTACCTTTTCGGCGGGAAGAAGTTTAAATTTTGGATTAAAAGGTTCTTCTTTGGATTTGCAGGCTTGAAAAACCAAACCAACTACCATAAATAATAGTAAGATTTTTTTCATTCTTAAGGTAAAATAGAATATTCTATAAAGTTAAATATTTTTCACCAAAAACAAAAAAAGGAAGCCATTAGGCTTCCTTCATATCTAGCAATGCAAATGCTTTTTGTTACTTGGCTTTTTCATAAATAAAATATGTTCCGCCGTCGCGTGATGGAGTAGTGTCTTTTTTGAATCTCCCCAGCTGCAATTGGCCCTCTTGTATCCTAAATTCTGCAAATTCGTTGAGCATATTGAAATAATTGGTTTCACACTCCATTAATTCTGGAGGACCGGCCATTTTTGTACTTCCCAAAGTACTTATTTTCATTGTTCCGATTCCTGTTTTTTCGTCGAAACCTGTAATGGTTAAGTCTCCAAAATACATATTTACAGTCGAATTTCCAGTCATTCGCAAAAGTTTAGCATCAGAAGACTCGGTGTTGTCAGCTATTTCTAAGGTAATGTCACGGGCATTTGTAACTGCATATCCACACGGTGTATCTATGGCGTCGCCAAGAAATCGGTTCTTTAATACCCATTTGCCCAAAATTTGTATACTAGACTTGTCCTCAGCTTGTATTTCCACTTTGGTACAAGAATCAATTCTTAAAATCGGCATCAAAAGACAAATTAGAAGTGCTTTATATATCATAAAAATTGTTGTTTTAATCTTAGACCATTATTTCAATGGAAAGGTTGTATGGGTGCAGAAATAATTAAGTTTTTTGTTAACAAACTGAATGGTAAAATTAATTTTCAGCTCAAATATGCCCCTATTCCATTTCTTTCGAGGTAAATCACTTTTCCATTTTCTAGTTTCACGCCATCTGCAGGGTCGTTAGATATGAGCATAGCTCCATCCATATCTACATAATCGAGTAAAGGCAAAAGTTGGGCAATTGCCGAAATTCCAATGCTACTTTCGGTCATGCAGCCCATCATTACTTTCATTTTGGCTGCTCTAGCAGTTTTGATCATTCTTAGAGCTGGTGTTATTCCACCACATTTTGCGAGTTTTATATTTACACCTGAAAAATGACCGATACATCGTTCAACGTCGGCTTCTACAACACAACTCTCGTCGGCAATAATAGGCAAATCGGTATGTTTTATTACTTCTTTCATTCCTTGAAAATCTTCGGCTTTGAGGGGTTGTTCTATAAACTCTACGCCCAATTTGACTAATTCTTCGGAATTTTTGATGGTTTCTTCAACACTCCAACCTGTGTTGGCATCCACTCTAAATAAAGCCTCGGTTTCTTTTCGAAGAGCTTTTACAATTTCTATGTCGTTGGGTGTTCCTAATTTTATTTTATAAATTGGGAAATCAAATTCCTTCATTTTTTGAATCATTACTGGTATTTCATCAATACCGATAGTATAATCCGAAAATGGAACTTTTGAATTGTCTAATCCCAACATTTTGTAAAGGGGTTGACCATTCCTTTGTCCCCAAATATCATAAGCGGCAATATCTATGGCACATTGCACAAAATGATTATGACCAATAAAAGGATTTAATGCTTCCCAATATTTTGCGGGATTTCCCCAAACGATATTTTCTATAATTTCCTTATTCTCTAAAATTACCTTATTCATCACTTCAGGCGTAATGCCATAATAAGGAACGGGGGTAGCTTCACCAAAACCTGTGAATTTTTTATCAGAAAGTTCAACAATGAAGGTTTCGGTCTCTAGTCGAACTCCATGAGCAATTCTAAAAGGGTATTTACTTTGAAGAGATATTATATGTGTTTTTATGTTCATTGAATCAGATGAGTTCCATTTCGAAGAGATTGGCCAAATGCGTCTTTAGTTTTTCCGCGACTTCTTGCTGATTTATTGGCATTTTGAGTTCATTTTCGAAAGAACTTACCGTTTTATCATCAATTCCGCATGGTACAATATGGCTAAAATATGACAAATCGGTGTTCACATTCAATGCAAGACCGTGCATAGTTACCCAACGACTAGATTTAACACCCATTGCACATATTTTCCTTGCATTTCCGTCGTCAATCCAAACGCCAGTCAAACCATCTATTCTACCCGCCTTTATGCCAAAATCAGCACAAGTCAGGATTACGGCTTCTTCTAAAAACCGCATATATTTGTGTATGTCAGTAAAGAAATTATCTAGATCTAGAATCGGATAGACCACCAATTGCCCTGGTCCATGATAGGTAATGTCTCCACCACGATTGATTTTATAAAAACTAGCTTCTTTCTCTTCCAGACCATTTTCATCAACCAAAAGATTCTCTATTTTCCCACTTTTTCCCAAAGTAAAAACATGTGGATGTTGACAAAAAATCAAATAATTTGGAGTTTTCTCAATCGTTTCGTTTGTGCGATTGGCTATTTTTATGTCAACTACTTTCTTGAAATATTCTTCTTGAAGATCCCAAGCCTCTTTATAATCGATTAGCCCTAAGTCAATATATTTTACTTCTATATTTTTCATTTTTAATCATTGAGGTCTGCTTATTTAAAGCACAATATTCATTCTTTTCTTGGTTTTTTTTCTTGGTTTTCACTTTTGATTTCTAAAGAATAAAAAAATATCTTTGAAGCAAATTCAAACACAAATATGAGCGAAAAACTCGACAAAGGAAAAGAAGGGGAAGATTACGCTGTAAAATATCTTACCGACAAAGGTTTTGTAATAATACAACGCAATTTTACCTCACACAATTCAGAGATTGACATTATTTGCACAAAAGATGATATGCTGATTTTTGTAGAAGTTAGACTAAAAGTCAATGCCGACTATGGTTTTCCAGAAGGGACTATGGGAAAAGGCAAACAAAATGCTATAAAAAAAGGTGCTGAAGCTTATTTACACAAGTTTCCATGGAATGGGGAGGCTCGTTTTGACTTCATTTCGATAATCGAAAAACCCAAGTTCGAAATTTTGCATTTTGAGGATGCATTTTTTTAAGGAAAATTTAATGTTATTTTTGAGTTTTTTTGAAGTTTGGCAACGAAATTGTTGCGAATTTCTCAGATTGCTTTCTTGAAAACATCTCACTATGAAAACTATAATAATTTTTACCCTCGTTTTGGGTTGTTTTCAATCCACCTTTTCACAGAATACCCAGACCTTTGGCAAAGGAAACATAAAGGGAGTTACTGTTAATGCCAGCTCAAATGCCTCAAAAGGTATTAAAACGCTCATGAGTACGGGCTACATCCCAAATCCAAAGGCCAGTTCAAGGTTTCTTTCACAAGCTACGCTTGGCCCCAAGCTTTCTGAAATTCTGTCTTTGCAAAATCAAGGAATAGAACCTTGGTTGGATGAACAATTTGCGATGAATCCAAATTTCAATCTCCAAAACTACGTGCAAAATATGCACCAAAGTATGGTAGACTCTTTAAATCTTCAGAATCCAGCAGGGAATTACACTTTGAATAATGTTTTTATTGATGATTGGGCATTTGATGTGGCATGGTTTCAGGCCAACATGGTTTCAATGGATAAATTACGTTGGAGAGTAAGTTTGGCTTTGAGTGAGATATTTGTAACTTCCAGAATTTCGGCTTTTGAAAATAATCCTTATGCTTTGGCAAGTTATTATGATATGTTGAATAAAAACGCTTTTGGTAATTATAGAAGTCTGATTGATAGCGTTACTTTTCATCCTGCCATGGCCGTCTATTTAACCTATATGAACAATCATGCTACTGATACATTAGCAATATCTGCATCCAACCAAACAAAAAAGAAAGTTTTTCCTGACGAAAACTATGCAAGAGAAATTATGCAATTGTTTTCAATCGGTCTGTTTGAGTTAAACAACAACGGCACAGAAAAAAAAGACATAAGCGGAAAATCAATTCCAACCTACGACAACGATGACATTGGCAATCTTGCCAAAGTTTTTACTGGTTTGTCATGGTCGCATAGTAGGTATTTGGGTGACAATAGCAACGTAAATGACTGGAGTTATACCAAAAGGCTAAAGTTTTTTCCAGTTGATTCAAGTGAAAAATATACGAGGTGGTGGGCAAATCCTAATACTTGGAGAATTGTAAATGGTCATGATCCTGGGCCTAAAACCTTTCTAAACCAAACTATTGTGGCAAGGCCTGTTGCAGATGGTCAACTTGATATTCGGGATGCTTTGGATATTATTTTTAACCACCCAAATGTAGGGCCGTTTATGGCAAAAAGGCTCATTCAACACCTAGTGAGTTCTAATCCTTCTTCTGAATTTATAGACAGAATAGCAACTGTATTTAATGATAATGGAATTGGAGTAAGAGGCGATTTGAAAGCTGTGGTGAGAGCAATTTTGCTAGACCCTGAGGCGAGAGATTGTTGTGCAGAAAAAGAAAATACTGCTTATGGACACTTAAGAGAGCCTTTTTTGAGATATATGAATCTAATAAATGGTTTGGGATTGACCAATCAAAACGGGGTTTATAGAAATGTTATGGTGGATTTGTACGATAGAATCGAACAAAAACCACTTAATTCACCTTCTGTGTTCAATTTTTATCAGCCAGGGTATGTACCTGGAGGTCCTTTACAAGCTGCAGGAAAAGTTGGACCAGAGTTTCAAATGCTTAATTCATTGTCTTTTTCCAACTATATGAATGCCCTTCACAAATGGATAATTTCTAATGATCCTATTCAATATAGGAGCATTTTTAATAACGAATTTTATAAAAGTGACCAAGAGCCAAAGTTTGATATTTCGGCTGATTATATACTTGCAAAAGACAATCGTATAAAAGAATTTTTGGATAAGTACAACCTCATATTAGCACAGGGAAGAATAAAGGCAGAAAATATGTCCATCATTCAAAATGTGCTGGTTTCTATGCCCATAACTTTTGATGTAAATGGTGTTCCTGACCCCACTTCGGCTGATAGACGTTTAAGAATGGGGATATTTCTGATAATGATTGCTCCTGACTACTTAATAAACAAATAAGAAATGAACAGAAGAAATTTCATAAAGAATGTCGGGTGTGGAGCGATGGGAAGTACTACACTTCTTAGCTCTTTGACGAGTTTAGGGGCTCTTAACGGTCTTACTAACTTCAACAAAAACGCTCCTGGAGAGGACTATAAAGCTATTGTGTGTATTCTATTTTCTGGTGGAATTGATTCTTTCAATATGTTGATGCCTACGGGGACTACTGTAAATGGGGACAATGGCTTTTCTGAATATTTGGCACTAAGAACAGATCTTGCGGTTGCACAGACTCCATCAAGTTTTTTAGCTTTAAATAATCCGCAATGCTCTAGCTTTCGAGGACAAAACTGTGCCTATTCTGCTTTTGGAGTACATCCTCAAATGAGTGGCATTAGAGATTTGTTTAACGAAGGCAAGTTGGCTTTCATGGCCAATATCGGAACGTTGATAGAACCAATTCTTACACCAAATGAATATGAAAATTCTTTAAAGAAGATTCCGTTAGGTATTTATTCTCATTCAGACCAAATCATGCAATGGCAAACCTCTGTACCTCAAAGTCGTGACGCACTGGGAGTTGGAGGTAGAATGGCAGATATATTGAATGCCAACAATTCGAACAATGGGATTTCGATGAATATCTCTTTGGCAGGGAAGAATGTTTTCCAAAGGGGCCAATCGGTTTCAGAGTATTCAATAAGCGACAATGTGGATCCAAACAATGTGGGGCTTCAGTCTTTTCCATCATGGTGGGGAAATCAAGGTTTACTGCAAGAAATGAGGACAAATGCCATAGACAGCCTTGTAGGACAAACATACTCAAATTTACTTCAAAAAACATATTCGGCCACGGCAAAAGAAAGTATGGCATCTTTTGAGATTATTAAAGAAGCATTAAAAAGAGTTCCAACCATCTCCACTACTTTTCCTAACACTTCATTGGCGGGTGATTTGGCTGCTATAACGAAAGTGATGAGTGTTCGACAGCAGCTTGGAACAAAGAGACAGATATTTTTTGTAAACTATGGTGGGTGGGATATGCATGATGGTCTCTTGGGTGGTCTAAACGGCAAATTACCAGTGGTAAGTCAAGCCATGAAAGCTTTTTATGATAGTACAGTTGAATTGGGAATTTCTGAAAATGTAACCACTTTTACGATTTCAGATTTTGCAAGAACACTTACATCCAATGGAAATGGGTCGGATCATGCATGGGGAGGAAATAATATGATAATGGGTGGGGCAGTAAATGGTGGAAGAATTTTTGGAGCCTATCCTAAAATGATACTGAACAGTTCTAACAGCAGGAATATTTCTTATCGCGGAAACTTTATTCCGACAGTTTCTACCGATGAAATGTATGCCGAGATTGCTCTTTGGTATGGTGTGAGCCCATCTGATTTGTGCTATGTTTTGCCCAATTTGAGAAATTTTTATTCATACGCTGTCAACAATTACCCAATTGGGTTTATGAATTTTAATCAAAGTCCCATATCGACCACCAATCATCCATTAGACTGCTTAAACTATTGATAAATAATGAAGATTAAAGTTATATTTTTAGCCATATTATTAAGTAGTTTTTATACCAATGCTCAAACTTGTGTTGGTCCAGCTGGACAGGTAAAGTGGAGTTATTGGACTGGATTTAGTTCCACGCCTGACACGAACGCACTTTATGCATTGGAGTTTTTTCCGGAAACGCCTGACGGTTTTCAAATGATTCCGACACTCAGTACGCCAAGCAATTTTACTGAATACTATGCCGGAATGGTAAGAGGTTTTATAAGTGTTCCTGTTACAAGTACTTACACTTTCAATCTTACAGGAGATGATAGAGCTTTGTTTTTTTTAAGTAATGGAATTAACCCTCAAAACAAAACGAAAAGAGCTGAAGTACCAAGTTATACCGGACCTGTTGAGCATACTAAATATTCGCAACAGACATCTGCCTCAATTACATTAGTGGGTGGTCAATATTACTATTTCGAAATTTTGAGTTTCGAAGGAGGATATTTAGATTTTGCGACTTTGTTTTGGAAGAAAAATGCTGAAACGGTTTGGTCTGTAGTAGATTTTGATTCAATATATGAATACACTTGTGAAACAAGTTGCCCTTCCAGAGGTGCTCCTTGTAATGATAATAATTCCCAAACTACGAACGACCAGCAAGATGGCTTTTGTAATTGTATAGGAACAACGACTTCAACAAATGTATGCATAGGGCAAAAAGGCCTATTGGAGGCGTATTATTATGAAAACATTCCGGGTTCTTATGTGGAAAACGACTTGATAAATGCCCCAAACTTTCCATTGATTCCAGATAAAATGGAGAAATTAAAGGGTGTTTATGGGCCATTAAATCAGTCAACTAATGACAACTATGGTACACTTGTTCAAGGCTTTTTGACAGTGCCAGTTACAGGAAATTATGAGTTTAATCTTACAGGGGATAATCAAACTTTCTTTTTTATGAGTAAAAATGACTCTGTTGAATATAAGCAAAACCATCAGATGTTTGCATTTTATGGTATCGGAGAGTATGAACATAACTATTCAGTTTTGCAGAATTCAGGCCCAATATATATGCAAAAGGGGAAATTCTACTATTTCGAATTTAGACACAAAGAAAACTCTTGGCGTGACCATTTCCATTTGTTTTGGAAAACACCATTTCATCCTCAGCGAACATGGAAGAAAATCCCTAATTTTTATATTTATGACTACAATTGTGAAGTGTCTTGTATAGCTCAGAATACACTTTGTGATGACGGGAATGCATTTACAAACAATGACAAAATAGATGGAAATTGTAATTGCGTTGGAACTCCTTGTTCAGCTCCAGACTGCGACGACTTAGGAGCAAAGTATCAAATGTATGCAGATTGCAGTCCAACCGACAATCTTAACCCAATAGAGGAGGCTTCATGGACTTCTTGTGTAACCTCCCCTAATCCAAATCCAGCTCGAAGTGCAAGCCAACATTGGATAAAATACGATTTCAGTGACATTTATAAATTCAAAGAGGCTAGGGTTTGGAATTATAATGTGTTAAACCAAACTAACAAAGGTTTTAGAGAAGTGGTAATTGATTATTCGTTAGATGGAACAAACTGGATACCGCTTGGAGGTACATATACATGGCCACAAGCACCTGGGTTGGTTGATTATTCAGGTTTCGTTGGACCAAACTTTAATGACGCTAAGGCAAAGTATATTTTAATTTCAGCTTTAAATAACCACGGAGACGCTGCATGTTCGGGGTTTAGTAAAATCACATTTGATGCCGCTCTTTGCAACATTATGTATACGCCTTGCGATGACCAAGATCCTCTGACTTCTTACGACAAATTTGATGGAAATTGTAATTGCAAGGGTGTTGATATTAGCTGTGGCACTGACACACTTGCCTTGGGTAAAATGAGCCTGACCGATACGCTTTTTTCTGCTAGACAGAGGATTGAATCGATAAGTTTGGTTCCAACAACGAAAAATATTTCGTTCACAGCTGGAAACAGTATCGTGCTTTTACCTGGATTTGAGGTAAAAAACGCAGCGGTTTTCTCGGCCGAAATAGAGAACTGTATTCAACAACAGTTCTCGGCAAATTTAGCAATGGGTAAGAAACAAATTCAAGAGCAAAATGCTATGAAAGGATTGATGTTAGATGAAGAAAATACAAAAACTAAGAAAGTTATTTACAGACTTAATGAACCTGGAGATGTTCTATTGCAATTAAAAACTATCAAAGGAAATGTTATCGTTACTTTGGTAGATACTTTTCAAGAAAATCTCGGTACACAGACCAAGCTAATTCCAACTAACAAATTAGCGAAAGGCAAGTATGAAATTATGCTTAAAATCAATAAGAATGTAGTTTCTGAGTATTTTGAAGTGCCTTAGAAGTAGCCTTCTATTACTTCTTGAATTTTTGACGTAGGCACAAGCATGGGTTTCTGGTTAATAGTAATAGCCACTTTTGTTTCAGTACCTTCAACTGAAATTACTTTGTAAGCTCCCTTTACGGAGCCAATAAGTGTTTTCAGAGCAAATGTGCCACTTTTTTGGTCGCCTGTGAAAATTCCTCCTTTTGTTTTGATTGCTTTTGTGGCATTAATGACAAAGTCGGATGCTGTGCCTGGATAGTCAATATTAAATGAAGTTGCCATTTTGTTAGATTTTTTAAATTACGAACGAATATAATATTTATATATTAATGAACCACCAATTCATTTCCTCTTAATACTGGTAGTACATCATAAAGGTCTTTTTGCAAACAGAAACTGATGTCTTTGTTGATACCCAAGCCTTGCAACCTACGAATGTGTGACGAGTTAGCAAGATATGCAAGCATATTGTCTTTGGCCTGTTGATAAGTCCTCATTGCCAAAATAGCCGAATCTTCAGAAACAAAATATTCGTCTTTCAGAGCCTCAACTACAGCACCTGCAAAGAGCGTATCTTCGAGATTTGGGCGTCCTTTCCAACCAGCACATAGCACCAAAACATCATATGGCTGGTTTTTAAGGTGATTTACGACTGCTTCCAAATTTAAAAATGCCCCAACAATTACCTTTACTGCGTCGGTTTTGGCTTTTGAAATAGACAAAGTGCCATTGGTGGTGGTCATAGCGATCTTTCCACCTATCAGTCTTTCGTCCATGTAACTGAAAGGCGAATTGTCCAGGTCAAATCCTTCAACTTTTTGAGCGTCTCTTTCCGCCGCTGCAACGTAACCCATATTCTGGAGGCTTTTACATTCTTCCACTGTCGCTACTGGGATGATACTTTT